>CAZCJX010000047.1:0-20765 GCA_964499205.1 uncultured Actinomycetes bacterium
CGCGCCGAGGGTCACCGCCACCGCGCCGGCATGCCACCGCTCCACCAGGGCGCGGCCGCGCGCCGCGTGCGCCGCCATGCTCTGGCCGTCGCCGGGGACGTCGACCGGGCCGGCGAAGTGGGCCGCCTCGGCCCGGTTGGGCGTCACCACGCGGGCGCCGGGCACCGGTGCGCTGCCGCGCGGGTGCGGGTCCCACACCACCGGCGCCAGCGAGGACATTGCTGCCACAGCCTGCCGCAACTCCTCGATCGCGGTGAGGCCGCGCCCGTAGTCGGACACCAGGATGGCCACCGCCGATCCCAGCGCGCGCAGCGCCTCCTCCCCCACCGCGCCGACCCGGCCCGGCTCGCGGCCGCCGCGGTCGAGGCGCAGCAGCGCTCGACCCTCGCCGCGCACGCGCACCTTCTCGGGAGTGGCGCCGTCGAGGCCGAGGTCGACCACCTCGACGCCGAACTCGTCGAGCCGGGCGCGCAGGGTGCGGCCGGCGCGGTCGCGCGCCAGGGCGGTGACCAGGGTGACGTTTCTGCCGTCGATGGCAGCAAGTGCGGCGGCCAGCCCGGCGCCGCCGGGGCGGCTGCGCTCGGCCGCCTGGTCCACCACCGGCACCGGCGCGTCGGGGCAGAGCCGCTCCACCGCGCCGTCGACGTCGACGTCGAGCAGGGAGTCGCCCAGCACCACCAGCGGCCGCCGGCTCATCGCACCCGCACCTCCGCCGCGCCGTCGACCTCCACCACGCCCGGCCGCAGGATCGCCGCGTCGAGCGCCTCGCAGAGGAGATGCACCAGCACCAGGTGTGCCTCCTGCACCGTCGCCGTCGCCGCCGTGTCGACGGCGACGCCGTCGTCGCACATGTCGTGCAGCGGGTTGGGGGTGGGGCCGGTGAAGCACCACACCACCAGGCCACACTCGCGTGCCGCCTCGACGGCGCGCAGCAGGTTGGGGCTGCGCCCCGAGGTGCTCAGCGCAAGCAGCACGTCGCCGGGCCGGCCGTGGGCGCGCACCTGCCGCGCGAATGCCTGCTCGGCACCGTAGTCGTTGCTGATGGCGGTGAGCGACGACGTGTCGGCATGCAGCGCGATGGCGCTCAACGGCCGCCGCTCTGTGCAGTAGCGGCCCACCAGCTCGGCGGTGAGGTGCTGCGCCTGCGCCGCGCTGCCGCCGTTGCCGCACGCCAGCAGGCGGCCACCCCTGTCCAGAACTCCGGCGAGCCGGCCTCCCATGGCGGTGACGCGGTGCACGTCGAGCGCGTCGAGGCAGTGGCGCAGCGCGGCGACGTGGCGCAGCGCGAGTGCGTCGTTCATCGCGCCACCGTGCGCGACGAGGTCCGCGCATGCACGCGCGGACGGTTGGCGGTGGCGTAGACGTCCAGCGTCGCCGCGGCGACGCGTGCCCAGCCGTAGCGCATGCGCACCCGGCGCGCACCCGCCGAGCCCATCGCCAGGCGCCGCTGCGGGTCGTCGAGCAGCGAGCGCACCGCGGTGGCGATGTCGCCGGGCGAGCGCGGCGGCACGTGCAGGCCGGTGACGCCGTCGACCACGCTGTCGAGCAGCCCGCCCACCGCCGCGGCGACCACCGGAACGCCGCAGGCCATCGCCTCCAGCGGCACGATGCCGAAGGGTTCGTACCAGGGCACGCAGACCACCATGTCGGCGGAGCGGATCAGCGAGGGCAGCCGGTCGCGCGGCACGCTGCCGCGGAACTCGACGCGGTCGGCGACGCGCGCCGCGCTGGCCACGCCGCGCAGCCGGCGCACCTCGGGATCCCGGTCCAGCTGCTCGCGCGGCGGGCCGCCGGCGACGACCAGCTCGGTGTCGGGCAGGTGGCGCAGGGCGACGATGGCGTCGGCCACCCCCTTGCGCTCCACCAGGCGGCCGACGGTGAGCAGCCGGTGCCGCCCCGCGTGGCGCGGCTCGACCGGTCCCTCGGTGTGGAACACCTCGAGGTCGACGCCGCAGGGCACCACGGTGACGCGGGACAGGTCGGCACCCAGCGCGGCCAGCTCGGCCACCTCGTCGCTGCAGGTGGCGATGATGCGGTCGGCGCGGCGGATGATGCTGCGCTCCTCGGCGAGGCGGCGCGCGGGAGAGGTGTCGGCGTCGCCCTGGTGGCGCTTCTTGACCACACCGAGCGCATGGAAGGTCTGGATCACGGGAATGCCCAGGCGCGACGCCGCCGCCAGTGCGGCACGTCCCGACATCCAGAAGTGGGCGTGCACCACGTCGGGACGCCACACCGACCAGCAGCGCGCCAGGTGCTCGGCGAACTCGTCCATGTAGGGAAGCAGGCGATCCTTGGGAATCGCGCGCGGCGGCCCCGCGGGGACGTTGTCGACCACCACGCCGGGGCACAGCGGCACGCGCGGCGGCAGGTCGGGATCGTCGCGGCGGGTGTGCACCACCACGTCGATGCCGCGCCGCGCCAGCGCCTGGGCCAGCGCGCCGACGTGCACGTTCTGGCCACCCGCGTCGGCGCCGCCGAGGATGGCGAGCGGGCTGGCGTGCTCGGAGACCATGGCCACCCTCATGCCACCGCCCTCGCGGCGGTGGTGCGCGCCTCGGCGAGCACCCCGTCCCAGTCGTCGAGGAAGCGCCGCAACCCGTAGCGGCGCAGTGCCGCGGCGCGAGCCGCGTCGCCCATGGCGCGTGCGGTGTCCGGCTGCGCGACCAGCATGCGCAGCGCCGAGTCGAGGACGTCGAAGCGGTTGGAGACGAACCCCGCCTGCGGCGGCACCGCCTCGACCACCTCGGTGGTGGCCAGCGCGACCACCGGCATGCCGATGTGCATCGCCTCGATCAGGGAGAGACCGAGCGAGGTCCAGCGCACGGGGTGCAGGTAGACGCGTCGCCGCGCCATCTCGCCGTGCAGCTGCCGCTGCGGGGGATCGGCGACGCCACCGACCTGGTCGGCGCCCATGCCGAAGACGTCGACGGGCAGCACGCTGCGGAAGTGGGGCAGCAGGTCGGTGCCGGTGACGCGGGCGCGGCGCACCGGCTCGTTGACCGCCACCGCGGCATGGGGCAGCTCACCGCTGTAGATGTGTCCGGGGTCGCAGACACCGTGCTCCACCACGCGCACACGGGTGCCGCCGGAATCCCAGAACAGCGCGTTGAAGTGGGTGACGTGCACCAGCAGCAGGTCGTCGCGGTCGGCGGCGGGATGGCGCATCTCGTTGATCCGCCCCTGCGGCGCGTTGTGTTCGAGGTACACCACGGGGATGTCGCGGCCGGGCACGCGGCCGGTCCACTCCGCGGTGAGCCGCTCCTCGTGGGGACGCTGCAGCAGCACCACGTCGATCGGCTCGTCGCGCAGCTGATCGGGGCTGCGCTCGACCACGCTGTCGGGCCAGGCATAGGTGCGGGCGCGACCGAGGCCGTCGCCGCTGCGGTCGGGCAGCACGGGAACCAGGTAGCGATGCGACCCCTGCACGAAGGCGGTGGTCCACGAGCCGTGTACGTGCCAGAGCAACACGTTCACGAGGCGTCTCTCTCCCAGATGCGGCGGCGTCCGGGCAGGCCGCCGGAATCGCCGCCGCGGTCGTGCAGCGGGGCCAGGCGGTCGACCGCGGCGATCACCTCGGCGACGCCGACGGTGTCGACGCAGGGATGCCCGGGGACGGGGCACTCGCGGGCGCGGCAGTCGCGGCAGGCGATCTCCTGGTCGCCGAGCAACACGTGGGGAACCTGCCAGGGCCGCCAGCGCACCGCGGGAACCGTGGGCGGGAAGAGCTCGACCACCGGCGTGCCCACCGCGGCGGCGATGTGCACCGGGCCGGTGTTGCCGGTGACCAGCACGTCGGCCTCGGCGATCAGCGCGGCCAGGCCGGCCAGGTCGGTGGCGCCGCCGAGGTCGACCACGCCGTCGCGCGGCGGCCCGGCGACGAAGGCGGTGAGGCCCCGCTCGTTCGGGCCACCGGTGACCACAACGCGCCGGCCCCGGTCGGCCAGGGCGCTGACCAGCTCACGGTTGTGGCCGGGCGACCAGGCGCGCGCCGGCACCGACGCGCCGGGATGGACGGCGACGAAGCGTCCGCGCGTCGCCTCGGCGGGCGGCGGCGCGGGCAGGAGGATGTGCAGGCGGCCGTCGTCGTCCGCGGGCAGCTCGTAGCCGAGGGTGCGCACCAGCGAGAGGTTGCGCACCACCTCGTGCACCTCGCCGTCGACGCGGTGGCGCACGTCGAGCAGCGAGCCCGGGTAGTCGTCGCTGATGGCGGCGATCACCGGCACGCCGGCCAGGCGGAGCAGCAATGCCAGCGGCAGCGCGCTCTGGTGGAACGAGGTGAAGATGACCGCCTGGTCAGGATGCAGCGCCGCCATCTCGGCGACGAAGGCGTCCATCGCCGCCAGGTCGACCGGCTCGGGCTCGGGGTCGATCCACGGCGCGCGCAACACGCGGACCTCGTCGACGCCGGGCAGCCGCCGCGCCGCGGCGACACCCTGCGGGCCGCACAGCATGGTCACCCGCGACGCCTGCGCGGCCACGGCGCGCACCGCGGGACCGGTGAGCAGCACGTCGCCAGCGTTGTCGAGGCGGGCCAGCAGCACGTGCGCGCTCACGCGCGATCTCCCAGCAGCAGCGCCACCGCCTCGCCGAGGTCGGCGGCGACCACCGGCGCCGCGGCCACCTCCTGGTGCCGGGTCCGCCCGTTGGGCACCAGCACCGCGGCCGCGCCCGCCGCCGCGGCGGCCTCCACGTCGGCGCCGATGTCGCCGACCACCACGCAGGCGGCGGGGTCGACACCGAGGCGGCGCGCCGCCTCCAGCACCATGCCGGGACGCGGCTTGCGGCAGGCGCAATCCTCGTCAGGGCCGTGCGGGCAGACCAGCCAGGCGTCGAACGGCCCCAGCAGCGCGTCGACGCGGGCGTTGACCGCTTCCACCTGCTCGGGGGTGAGCAGCCCGCGCCCCACGCCGCTCTGGTTGGAGACAACTCCGACCCGAACTCCGGCGCGCCGCAACCGCTCCACCGCCTCGCGGGCGCCGGGCAGCGGCTCGACGCGGTCAGGGTCGCCGTTGTACGGGACGTCCCGCACCAGGGTGCCGTCGCGGTCGAAGAGCACCGCGCCGGGCGGCTGCGGCAGCGGCCGCGGTGCGCGCGCGCTTTCGCGCAGCGTGCGAGGCAGCAGGGCCAGGCCGCGCAGCCAGTGCCAGGTCGCCGCCGGCGGGATCAGCGCGCTGGTGAGCAGCATCGCGCTGACCTCCTCAGGCGTGCGCGGACCGGGGGCGATGCGGGACGCGGCAAAGCGCGCGGTCAACGCCGCCCACCCTGCACCGGCGAGCAGCCCGGCGCGGGGCCGGCGCGCCGCCGACACCGCGAGCAGCGCCGTCGCGCCCAGCGCGGTGGTGGCCACGTGCCAGCGTCGCTGCCCGCGCGGGACACCCGCGGCGGCGCGCCATCCGTGCCCGTGCAGCGCCCACATCAGCGCGTCGTCGGCGTTGCCGCGCTGCAGCCGCACACTGACCATCCGGTCGGCGGGTCGCACAGGATGCACCACGTGCCGCCGCCCCATCGCGATCGCCCAGCCGCGGCGCACGGTGCGCAGGCCGAGGTCGGCGTCCTCGCGGAAGGCGCGCGGGAAGCGCTCGTCGAAGCCGCCCAGCGCTGCCAGCGCGGTGCGCCGGTAGGCGATGTCGGCGGTGGGCCACTGGGCGCGCTCCAAGCCGTGCACGTTGCGCTCCCAGTCCGTCGGCGCGCGATCCTCCGGCAGGGGCACGACGATGCGTCCCTGCGACGCGGCGGTGCGCGGCGACGCCGACGCGGCATGCAGGTCCGCAACCAGGTCTTCGCACCAGCGCGGCGGCGTCACCACGTCGTCGTCGAGGAAGGCCACCCACTCGGCGCCGGCGGCGCGCCAGCCCAGGTTGCGCGCCGCCGCGGGACCACGGCCGCCGCTGCGCAGCACGGTGACCCGTCCGCCCAGCCGCGGCAGTTCGGGCAGCCGCAGCGGCGCCGGCGGGTCGCGGCGGTCGTCGACCACCAGCACCCGTCCCGGCAGCGGCCCCTCCGCCGCGTCGAGGGCGCGCAGCAGCGTCGACAGGGAATCCCGTCCCACCGTGGGGACGACCACGTCGTACCACCCGGGCCTGCTCACGCCGCCGCTCCCGCCGCCAGGCCGGCGCGCCGCACCAGGAACGGTCCCAACGCCAGCGCGTCGACCGGCGCCGAACCGAAGCACTCCAGCGCGTCGCGCGGGCTGTCGACCATGGGACGGCCCGCCGTGTTCAGGCTGGTGTTGACCACAACCGGCACGCCGGTGCGGCGCTCGAAGCACTCCAGCATGCGCGCCACCAGCGGCTCGTCACCGCGGTCGACGGTCTGCACCCGCGCCGTGCCGTCGACGTGCACCACCGCGGGGATGCGCTCCGCCCACCCCGGTGCGACGCGGTGGGTGAACAGCATGTAAGGACTGGGCAGGGGGCCGCCGCTGAAGATGGCGGCGGCCCGCTCCAGCAGCACCATCGGCGCCACCGGGCGGAACTGCTCGCGGCCCTTGACGTCGTTCAGGCGCTGCAAATTGGCGGCGGTGCAGGGGTTGGCCAGCAGCGAGCGATGCCCCAGCGCGCGCGGGCCGTACTCGCTGCGGCCCTGGTACCAGGCGACGATGCCGTCGCCGGCGAGCACCTCGGCGACCGCGTCGGCGATGTCGTGCGGCCGGGTGTAGGCGATGCGCGCGGTGCGCAGAGTCGCCTCCAGCTCGCCGTCGGACCACTGCGGCCCCAGCGCGGCGGTGCCCATCGGCAGCGGCATCTCGCCGTTGCCGCGGGCAACGTGCAGTGCAGCGCCGAGCGCCGATCCCGCGTCACCCGCAGCGGGCTGCACCCACACCTCGCGAAACGGCCCCTGCTCGCGCAGCCGCGAGTTGGCCACGCAGTTGAGCGCCACGCCACCCGCCATGCACAGCGCGGTGTCGCCGGTCTGCGCGTGCAACCACCCGGCCAGGTCGAGCAGCACCTCCTCGAGCCGCCGCTGCACGCTGCAGGCGAGGTCGGCGTGCACCGACGACCAGCGTCCCTCCGGCTCCAGTCGCGGCGCGAAAGTCGACCAGTCGACGGGCTCGACGGCGAAGCCGCCGTCACCGGTGGCGCGCACCAGGTCGCGCAGCCGCGGCAGGAAGATGGGCTCGCCGTACGAGGCCATCGCCATCACCTTGTACTCGTCGCTGCTGCGCAGGAAGCCGAGGTGCTCGGTCACCTCCTCGTACATCAATCCCAGCGAGTGCGGCATGCGCTGCTGGGCGAGGACGCGCAGCTCACCGTCGACGCTGCGGCCGGCGAGGTGCGAGGCGTGCTCGCCGCGGCCGTCGAGGACCAGCACGCTCGACGTCGCGTAGGGCGCGGCGAGGTGCGCCGACGCGGCGTGGGCGACATGGTGCGGCACGTGCACCACCCGCTCGCGATCGAGGCCGGGCAGCGCGGTGGCCAGGAAGTTGCCGGCGCGCTGTGCGTACAGCGTGCGCAGTCCCTCCCAGCCGTTGGCGGTGATGTCGGGACCCGGCGGCTCGGCCAGCGCGGGGTCGTAGGAGCAGGCCACCACGTCGACGTCGGCGGGGGTCAGCCCGGCCTGGCGCAGGCACCAGCGCGCCGCGTGCTCGGGAACCTCCCACGCCGCGAACGGCACCGGCCGGTGCCCGTGCTTGCGCCGGGTGAAGCGCTCCTCCTCCGCGGCGGCGACGATGCGCCCGTCGACGACCACCGCGGCGGCCGGGTCGTGGAAGACGGCGTTGATGCCGAGGACCTTCACTCCTTCTCCCGCGGGCTCTCTCGGACGTGGATGGTCGGTCGCTGTCGGTCGCCCCAGGTGTCCCTGCAGCCGTCGGCGCCGACGGTTCTACGACTGCCCTGTGGCAGAAGTGAATGCTACCGTCGTGTACCGAACCCATGAGTGTTCGTAACTCACGATCTGCCCGTACTGCGCTGCAACAGAACGCCGGGGTGCAGCGCTCAAGCAAAGCTGACAGTTCTGTTTGCGTTGTCGGCGGCGGCTACGTCGGACTGGTGACAGCCGCCTGGCTGGCCCAACAGGGACGCGACGTGCGGGTCCTCGAGTCGCAGCCGCCGCGCGTGGCAACCCTCAAACGGGGGGTCTCACCGGTGCGCGAGCCGGGACTGGACGAGACGCTGCGGCGGGTAGTGGAGGCGGGCCGGCTGCACGCCACCGGCGACCCGGCCGAGGCGATGCGCGGCGCCGGCATGGCAGTGATCGCGGTGGGCACGCCGCAGGCGCACGGCGGCGGTGCCGACCTCTCCCAGGTGCGCAGCGCCATCACCGCGGTGGCGGCGCATGCCGAGGACGATGCGCTGTTGGTGCTCAAGAGCACCGTCCCGCCCGGCACCACGCGCGCGCTGGCGCCGTTGGCGCGCCGCGACGGCCGTCCCGTTCCGCTGCTTGCCTGCCCCGAGTTCCTCCGCGAGGGCTGCGCCCTGCGCGACGTGCACCACCCCGCCCGGCTCGTCGTCGGCGGCGACGACCCCGCGCAGTGCGCCCGCGTCGCCGCGGTCTTCGGGACCGCGCACACTCCGCTGATCCTCACCGACCCGACCAGCGCAGAGATGATCAAGTACGGGGCAAACGCCTTCCTGGCGTTGAAGATCTCCTTCATCAACGAGATCGCCCATCTCTGCGACCTGCTCGGCGCCGACGTCGACACCGTCGCCGACGGCCTGGGTGCCGACCCGCGCATCGGCCGCGCCTTCCTCGACGCCGGGCTGGGCTTCGGCGGCTCCTGCTTCCCCAAGGA
This sequence comes from uncultured Actinomycetes bacterium, assembly GCA_964499205.1. Classification (GTDB taxonomy): domain Bacteria; phylum Chloroflexota; class Dormibacteria; order Aeolococcales; family Aeolococcaceae; genus DASRDZ01. Next base: position 8,735 of record CAZCJX010000047.1, read on the forward strand.
CGTGCGCGCCCTGGAGGACATCGCCGGGTCGGTCGACCACAGCTTCTGGATGCTGCGCGCCGCCATCGAGGTCAACGTGCAACAGCGCCGGCGCGTCGTCGCCAAGCTGCGCCGCATCCTCGGCGGCGACCTGCTCGGCCGCCGCATCGCGGTGCTCGGCCTGGCCTTCAAGCCGGGCACCGACGACGTGCGCCAGGCGCCCGCGCTCGACGTCATCGAGCACCTGCGCAACTCCGGCGCGACGGTGGTGGCCACCGACCCCGCGGCGATCGACAACGCGCGCGCCGTCCTCGACGGCGTCGAGCTCGCCGCCGACGCGTACGCCTGCTGCGCCGGCGCCGACGCGGCGCTGCTGGTCACCGAGTGGCCCGAGTACGTCGCGCTGGACTGGAGGCGCATCGGCGAGTCGATGTCGCAACGCGTCGTCGTCGACGCGCGCAACTGCCTCGACGCCGGCGCGCTGGTCGCCGCGGGGTTCGAATACGCCGGCGTCGGCCGCGCCCCTCGCTGGCTCCGCGGCGATGCGGCTCCGGCAACCTCGTCAACCGTACTGACCGGTCAGTCAGCAAAGCCCGTGCCGCGCAGCCGGGCGGCAGCGCGCTGAGCCGCGGCGGGAGCCGGGCGCGCTTGACAGCCCGGGTGCCGCTGGGCAGGATGGGCCTTCCCCGGGACGCCCCAGCTCGCCCCTCGGCCGGGGACCACAGAGGAGGTCAGCGATGCGCGACAGCGACCTGATCGACCTGGACGACGACGACATCACCACCACCGTCGAGAGCGACGGTGATTTCCGCATCACCGACGTCGTGGTCTGCCCCAATTGCGGGCGGCCGGAGTCGCGCTGGAAGGAGAACGCCGGCGAGGGCTACGACCTCGGCGGCCAGACCTTCTGCTGCAGGGGCTGCGCCGAGGAGATCGGCTGCACCTGCGGCTGATGCCCGGGCCCAGCGGCGCCCTGGCCCGCGCCATCCAGGTGCTCGCGCTCGACGACGCCGAGATGGTGGCCCTCTTCCACGTCTCCCCCGCCGAGCTCACCGAGTGGCGCCGCTCCGGCGTGCCCGCGCAGCACGCCGGAGCGGTGAGCGCCGTCGAGGACGTCGCCAAGCGCCTGGCGGTGTGGCTCGACCCGGCGCAGATCCGCAGCTTCGTCCGCCAGCCGCGCTCCGAGTTCGCCGGGCGGCCGCTGCTCCAGGTGCTGGCCGAGGAGGGCCCCGAGGCGGTGCACGCGCGGATCGACGCGCTGCTCGCCTCCGGACTGATCCCGTAATCCGCCGGAGCCGCCGTTAGACTGTCCCGCGATGCCCGACGTGCCCGGCGACGACTCCCGCGACTTCGCCGGCGTCGAGCGCGCCCACCTGCGCGAGCGCTACCTCGCCGACTTCGAGTGGGAGACGCGCGACCAGCCCTCGCCCCGGCGCCCCCCGCTGGTGCCCCTCGAGCAGGCGCGCATCGGCCTGCTCGACACCTGCGGCGCCCACCTCGTCGACCAGCCGCCGGTCGGCTCCAGCGGACGCGCGGCGCTGGTGCCCCTCGACGGCGAGATCACCTTCACCCACCCCGGCTTCGACGTCGAGCGCGCCCTGCGCGATCCTGAGGTGGTGCATCCCGCCGCCACGCTGCGCGGGCTCGCCGCCGAGGGGGTGATCGGCTCGGTGGCGCCGCGCGCGGTGTCGGTGATGGGCGGCGTGCTCATCGGCCGGCGCATCGTCGAGCGCGCCGTGCCCGTGGCCATCCAGGCGATGCTCGACATGGAGGTGGACCTGGCCCTGCTGGTGCCGGCCTGACCGGTCTGCCAGCAGTCGGTCGGACTGCTCCAGGGGGCGCTCGACGACGCCGGCGTGCCCACCGTGTCGATCACCCTGGCGCCGAGCATCACCGCGCTGACCAAGCCCTCGCTGTCGTGCTTCGTGGCCATGCCCTTCGGGCTCACCCTGGGCGACGTCGGCGACGCGGCGACGCATCGCGCCATCGTGCTGGCGACACTGCGCGAGGCGTATCGCGAGCACCCGGCGGGGAGCATCGTGCCGCTGCCCTTCCGCTGGGACCGCGACGACCTGCGGGCGCGCCAGCTGCGCAAGCAGGCGCTGTAGGCGACGCGAGGAAGGCCCCGAGCCGCCACCGCTGTCGCTGGTGGCGGCGACGGCTCGGAGCCGGACTGGCGATGCGGGCTAGACGCCGGCCGCGGCCGGCGACGGCACCAGGCCCAGCTGTTCGAGCAGCTGGATGCGGTCGAAGATCAGCCGCTGCGACACCGCCTTGCCGTTGCGGATGCTGACGATGTTGACGTACGCGCCGTGCACCTGGCGGTGGGTCGGCTGTACGTCACCCATGGGGGTGCGGAACACGCCGTCCTGGGTGCCCTCGAAGATGCCCTCCTCCACCGAGACGTCGTCGCCGCAGTAGTGCAGGTTGGTCACCCGGGTGTGCGCGTCGGGGAACGCCGTCCACCACGACTCCATGAAGCTGCGGATCTGCGCCGGCCCGACGAACCTCATGTCGCCCGGCGCGGTGCAGACGCAGTCCTCCGCGTAGATGCGCTCCAGGGTGGTGCCGTCGTGCGCGTTGAACGCGGCGATGCCCTGCTCGGTGATCTCCCGGATCGTGCTCATACGATCTCGCCCCCTGTGTGACCTGTGGCTGCATTCCCAAGGTCTGCGCCGGTGTCCCGCCGGCGTCCTGCGAGGCTAGCACCGGCCGGATCCCAGGACAAGACTCGGTTTTGCCTTGTCAGATCGACAGGATCAGGGCTCGAGGAAGAGCGCGTTGAAATGGGCGCGGTCGAGCGGCGGCACCAGAGCGACGGCGCAGTCCTCCTCGACGTGGGCCGGATCGCTCATTCCGACGAGCGCGGTGGTCAGGCCGGGCACAGAGCGGGTGAACTGCAGTGCGCGCTGCGCGTCGGAGTGCAGCTGCGGGCCCAGCGCGGCGCGCAGCGCGCCGGGCAGGTCGCCGGCCAGGCGCGCCTGGAGCAGCGAGGCGCTGGCCATCACCGCCATGCCGTGGGCGGCGGCCAGCTCCAGCACCGGCACGGCGCGCCCGTCCGCCGCCTGCTGGTTGCGCAGGGCGACGGCCTCGGGCATGGCCAGGTTGACGGGGAGCTGCAGGGCGCGGAAGTGGTGGTGCTCGCCGGCCACCTCGCGGGCGGCGTCGAGCAGCCCGTGCAGCGAGAGGTACTCGTTGCTGGTCGGCTCGGCGCGCAGGCCGCTCCAGGTGGCCACGCCGTAGACGCCGGTGCGCCCGCGGGCGACCTCGTCCTCCAGCGCGGCGAAGGCGTCGCGGATGCGGCGGTCGAACTCCTGGCGCGACACCTCCTCCAGCTGGGTCTCCGGGTTGTGGACGTGATAGACGTCAACTGCGCGCAGGCCGAGGTTGTGCAGGCTGGTGGCCAGCTGGTGGCGCAAGTAGCTGGGAGTCATGCAGTGGCAGCCGGCGGCGATGTCGCCCATGGCGATGACGCCGGGGCGGAGCAGCTCCTGCTCCACGTAGGCGCCGGCGCCGCCGGGGCGGCCGCTGTCACCGGGGAGGAAGCCGCCCTTGGTGCTGATCACCACCTCCTCGCGCCGCACCACCCCGCCGTCGACCAGCCGGCGCAGCGCGGCACCGATGGCGCGCTCGCTGCGCTGGTCGCGGTAATTGACAGCAGTGTCGACAACGTTGCAGGCCAGCTCGACGGCGCGCTGCAGCGCGGCGGCGTAGCCGGCGTCGACGCGCTCGGTGGTGCTGCCCAGGTAGGTGCCCAGCCCGATCGAGGACAGGGTGAGGCCGGTCGCTGTGCGGCGGAAGTGCCCCGGCGCCGCCTCGGCATGGCGGTCCGCGTAGGCGGCGGTGCCCGCGGCGCTTGCGGCCCCTTCGATGGCGGCGTCGACCTGGTGCTCGGACATGGCGGCCAGCCTAGACCCGCGTGCCCGGGGGCACCAGGGTCGATCGGCCCGGGTTGCCGGCGGGCACGGCGGCGCAGCGGCACGGCGGGGCGGGCCGGCGGCGCGGCGATAATGGCCGGCGATGGACACCCCCCGCCTGGCCGCCACCGAGCTCGCCCTGCGGCGCATCGCCGAGGTGCGCGAGAACCGCCGCCAGCCCGACGCCGCGGTGCGCATCGCCATCACCGCGCGCCGCGACGGCGCCTTCGTCTACGACATGCAGCTGGTCGCGCCGGGGCAGGAGGCGGAGGACGACGTGGTCGTCGAGGGCCCGGACGGCCTGCGCTTCGCCATGCCCGCGGCCACGGCGCCGTACCTCGACGGCGCCACCCTCGACGCCGATGCCGCCACCGGCGCGCTCCGGGTCGACAACCCCAACCCGCTCTGGTTCGACAGGGTGGCCCGCGGCATCCAGGAGTTCCTCGACGACGAGGTCAACCCACTGGTCGCCTCGCACGGCGGGGTCATCGACCTGCTCGACGTCGCCGGCGGGGTGGCCTGGCTGCGCATGGGGGGCGGCTGCCAGGGCTGCGGCATGGCCGACGTCACCCTCTCGCAGGGGGTGCGCACGGCCATCCTGGAGCGCTTCCCCGAGGTCGGCGAGGTGCGCGACGCCACCGACCACGCCGCCGGCACCCATCCCTACCACCCCGCGGCGCACGGCTAGGGCGGCCGCGGTGCTGCCCGCCACCCCCCGCCTCCCCGCCTGGGTCAGCGACCACCCCGCGCCGGTGCGGGTGGTCGAGGTCACCGCCGAGCGCAGCGCCGACGACCCGCCGGAGATCCCCTGGCACCTCTCGCCGCCGCCCGGCGAGGTCGCCCTGCAGCTGCGCACCACCATGCGCCGGGTGATCATCGGCGCCGGGCTGGCGCGCAATCGAGAATTGGTCGAGAGCGTCCACAACCTGCCGGGCGTGCCGGCGGTGGCGACCAGCCCCGCGGGCGGCACCTTCATCGTCGGCGGGCCGGGGTGGCTGGGGCTGTGCGCCATCGGCGCGCTGCCCGACTCGCGGCGGGCGCCGCTGGACTGGATGATGGACGCGCTGCGCGGCTGGTTCGTCGCCGCCCTGCGGCCGCTCGGCGTCGCCGTCGAGGTGGGGCGCGTCGAGAACGCATGGTGCCCCGGGTTCAGTGACATCGCCGTGGACGGCCGCAAGCTGGTCGGCCTCGGCTTCCGGGTGACCCGCGGGGTGGTGGTGATGCGCGGGGTGATGGCGACCACGCCGGTGTCGGCTGCCGACCTGGCGCTGCTCCAGGCCTGCCACCGGCTCATCGACCTGCGCGTCGAGCCGGCGACGCTCACATCGCTGGCCGAGGCCACCGGCGACCCGGGGTGGGACGACCCCCGGGCCATCGCCCACCTGCGCGGCGTCGCCACCTAGGGGTCTGATGCGATGAGCGCCCGCCCGGGCCCGAGGCCGCGCCACCGACCCGCACCCGCGGCGGCGCGCGGCGCGGCGCTGGTGCTCGGGCTGCTGGTGCTGCTCGGCGCGGTGGCGATGACCGCGGGGATGGCGCGTCCCGCGGCGGAGGCGACGCGCGGCGTCACCGTGCCGCCCGCGGCGCTGCTCGCCTGGGGCGCGGCGGCGGCGGTGGCCGCGGGATTGATGCTCAGCCTGCTCGGACCCTTCTGGAGCCGGCGGGAGAAGTGGGTGGCGCTGCTGGTGTTCCTGGGGCTGCTGCTCGGCTTCGCCATCCTCGCCGAGCGTTCCTTCGTGCAGACGCGGCAGCCGGTGCAGCAGCTGCAGGTGCGGCGCGCGACCGAGGAGCCGCCGGTGACACCGGGGCCCTCACCGTCGCCCCATGCCGTCGCGCCGCCGCCGGCATCGCAGCCGCGCGCGCCGGCGCCGGCCGGCGTGCCGCCGTGGATCGTGGCGCTGGCCGGCGGTGCTGCGCTGGGGCTGGCCCTGCTGGTGCTGCGGCTCGGCGGCCGCCGTGCCGGCGCTGCACCGCGAGCAGCCGCGGCCTGCGCGGTCGGTGACGTTGTCGACGCCTCGATCCTCGAGGTCAGCGGCGAGACCGATCCGCGACAGGCGATCGTCGCCGCCTGGATGGCCATGGCCGAGGCGCTGGGGCGCCACGGCCTGCGCCGCCGCGCCGACGAGGCTGCCGCCGAGTACATGCAGCGCGCCCTCGGCGCGGTGCGGGTGCGCGCCGAGTCGGTGCAGCGCCTCACCGCGCTGTTCCAGCGCGCCCGCTACAGCGACCACCCCGCCACCCCCGCGATGCGCGACGAGGCCCTGGCAGCGCTGCGCGGCGTGCGCGACGACCTGCGCGAGGACGAGGCGTGAGCGCGCAGCGCGACGACCGCGGCTTCGCCGACCGCAACGAGATGCTCGCCGGCTACACAGTTCTGGCCATTTGTGTCGGAATCGTGCTGGCCGTGGTGGCACTGGTGGTGCAGCAGGGCCGCGACCGTCCCTTCGAGGTGGTGCTGCTGGTCGGCGGCACCCTGGCCGTCGCCTTCGGCTGGCAGCTGCTGCTGCGCGCGGTGCCGCTCGCCCCGCCGCTGGCCGCGGCGCGACCGCTGCCCGCCGCCGAGCCGCCGGGGTCGCTGCGCCGCGCCGAGGACGCCGTCGCCTTCTCGGTGAGCCGCGCCGTCGACGCCCACATGGTGCTGCGCCCGCTGCTCCGCGACGTCGCCGCGCAGCGGCTCTCGGCGCACGGCGTCGACCTCGACACCGACGCGCGGGCTCCGGTGATGCTCGGTCCGTGGGCCTGGGCGCTGCTGCGACCCGACCTGCCCGAGCCGGGCGACTGGTACGCGCCCGGGCTCGACCCCGCCGCGCTGGACAGGATCGTGGAGGCACTGGAACGGCTGTGAGCGACATCGACATCGCCGAGGTCGGCACCCTGGGCGGACGCGTCCTCGACGAGGTCGGCCGCGCCGTGATCGGCAAGCGCGAGGTGCTGGAGCTGATGCTGCTGGCCCTGCTCTGCGAGGGCCACGTGCTCATCGAGGATTACCCGGGTTTGGCCAAAACTCTGATGGCCAGCTCACTGGCGCGCGCGACGGGACTCGACTTCACGCGCATCCAGTTCACCCCCGACCTGATGCCCTCCGACGTCACCGGCTCGTCGCTCTACGACCAGCGCAGCGGCGAGTTCCACTTCGTGCCGGGACCGGTGTTCACCAACCTGCTGCTCGCCGACGAGATCAACCGCGCCCCGGCCAAGACCCAGGCGGCGCTGCTCGAAGCCATGCAGGAGCGCCAGGTGACCACCGAGGGGCGCAGCGACCCGCTGCCGCGACCCTTCGTGGTGATGGCGACGCAGAATCCCATCGAGTTCGAGGGCACTTATCCCCTGCCCGAGGCGCAGCTCGACCGCTTCCTGATGCGCATCGCCGTCGGGTACCCGTCGCGCGAGGACGAGACCGCGATCGTGCAGCAGCGGGCGCGCCGCGGCAGCGACGACGTCGCGCTGCAGCCGGTGATCGACGCGGCGACACTGCTGCGCCTGCAGGCGGCGGTGGAGCGGGTGCACGTCGACGGCAGCGTGGCCGAGTACATGGTCGACATCGTGGCGGCGACGCGCAGCAACGCCAACGTCGGCGTCGGTGCCAGCCCGCGGGGCTCGCTGGCGCTGCTCAAGCTGTCGCGCGCCCGCGCCGCGCTGGACGGGCGGGACTTCGTCACCCCCGACGACGTCAAGGCGGTCGCGGTGCCGGCCCTGGCGCACCGGCTGACGCTGCGGCCCGAGCTGTGGGTGCAGCGGGTGCGCACCGAGGACGTCGTGGTCGAGTGCATGCGCAGCGTGCCGGCGCCGGTGCGCGTCGACGGCGCCGCGCCGTAGCGCGGATCGTCGCCATGCGGCATCTGCGCGCCACCGCCAAGCTGCACGGCTACAGCGCCTTCGGCGCCGCCTGCCTGGTCGGTGCGTTGCTGCTGCGCCGCGGTGAGCTGGTCGCCCTCGGCTCGCCATTCCTGCTGGTCGCCGCCGTCGCCCTGGGGCGTGGCGTTCCGGACGCGGTGCAGGCCACCGCGACGCTCGACCGCGACCGCGCCGTCGAGGGCGACACCGTCACCCTCACCGTGCAGCTGCACAGCGATGTTAACGTGGCGCGCGTCGAGCTGCACCTGCCGCTGCCACCGGCGCTGCACGTGCGGGACGGCGGCGACAGCGTCGCCGTGGCGATGCGCCAGGGCGAGTCGCGCAGCGTCGAATTGCCCATCGCCTGCAACCGCTTCGGCGCCCACCACCTCGACGAGGTGCGCCTGCGCCTGCACGACGCGCTCTCCACCGTGGTGCGCGACCTGCACGTGCCGCTGCACCGCACCCTGCGCGTCTACCCGCGCCCGGATAGGCTGGCCGACGCGCTGCGCCCGCTGCACACCCAGATGCGCACCGGCAATCGCCGCTCCCGCGCGGTGGGCAGCGGCATCGAGTTCGCCGACGTGCGCGCCTTCGCCCCCGGCGACCGCCCGCGCCACGTCAACTGGCGCCTCAGCACGCGCCGCAACGCCTTGCACGTCAACCAGTTCCACCCCGAGCGCAACGCCGACGTGGTGTTGCTGCTGGACACCTTCGCCGACGTCGGCGACAGCCGGCACTCGACCCTGGCGCTGGGCGTGCACGCGGTGGCGGCGGTGGCGGCGTCGTTCCTCGGCGAGCGCGACCGCGTCGGCGTCGCCGGCTACGGCGGCATGGTGCGCTGGCTGCTTCCCGGCATGGGGCGGCTGCAGGAGCAGCGCATCCTCGACGCCCTGCTCGACACCGAGGTCAGCCTGCACTACGCCTGGAAGGGCATCGACCTGCTGCCGCCGCGCGTGCTGCCACCCAGCGCGCTGGTGCTGGTGGTCTCACCGCTGGTCGACGACCGCATGCTGGCCGTCGTCGCCGACCTGCGCGGCCGGCGCTACGACGTCGCCGTGCTGGAGGTCTCGCCGGTGCCGTTCACCACGCCGGGCACCGGGCCGACCGACGCGCTGGCCCACCGCGTCTGGCTGCTGCAGCGCGCCGCGCTGCGGCAGCGGCTGCTGCGCCAGGGCATCGCGGTGTCGGAGTGGCGCGAGGACTGGCCGCTGCTGCGGCCGCTGGAGGAGATGGCACGGTTCCGCCGCTTCGCCACCACCGGACGCTCCTGACCGGCGGCGCCGCCGCCGGCGCCACCGCAGCCACCGTGTTCTGCGCGGCGCGCGCGCAGGCCTGGTGGCCGCTCGCCGCCGCCCTCGGCGTGGCCGGAACCGCCTGGCTGCTGCGCTGCGCGCTCCGCCGCCAGCCGGGCCCGCTGTGGCTCGGCGTCGCCGCCCTCGGCGTCGCCTACGCAGTGGCGCTGGCCGCCGGCGTCGACCCCGTCGACCCCTGGGCCGCCCTCTACGCCGCGCTGCTGCTGCTCACCGCCGAGCTCGCCCACGCCGCAGCCGGCCTGCCCGACCTCGACCCCGGCGTCGCAGATGCTGCCAGCCGTGGCCGATACCTCGCGGCCCTGGCTGCGGCCGTGGCCGCCGGCTTCGGTGTCGCCGAGCTGATGCTCGCCGCCGCCGAGTCGGGCGGCACCGGCGGCGCCGAGGTCACCGCGCTGGGCACCGCCGCTGCGGCCGCGGCGCTGGCCCTGCTGGCCACCACGGCGCGCCGGACCAGCATGGGGCGGTGAGGGCGGCGGCCACCGGCCGTCTCGTCGGGCAGCCCCGTTTCACTACACTTGCGCGCCATGCGCGTCGCCGTGCCCCGCGAGATCGTGCCCGGCGAGCGGCGGGTCGCCCTCGTCCCCAAGTCGGTGGGCCAGCTCACCGGAGCGGGCCACGAGGTGCTGGTGCAGGCTTCGGCCGGCGCCCACGCCTCCTTCCCCGACGAGGCGTACACCGCCGCCGGAGCCACGATCGTCCCCACAGCCGAGGACCTGTACGGGCGTGCCGAGGTGGTGCTCAAGGTGCGCCGCCCCGACACCGATCCCGCCACCGGCCGCAACGAGGCCGATCTCCTGTCCAGCGGAACCATCCTGGTCGCCTTCCTCGACCCGGCCCGCTCCCTGGACACCGTCCGCACCCTCGCCGACCGCCGGGTGAGCGCCTTCGCCATGGAGTTCATGCCGCGCATCACCCGCGCGCAGGACATGGACGCGCTCAGCGCGATGAGCACCGTGGCCGGCTACCACACCACCCTGATGGCGGCGGTGCGCCTGCCCCGCTTCTTCCCCCTGCTGATGACCGCCGCGGGCACCATCACCCCGGCGCGCGTGCTCATCCTCGGCGCCGGCGTCGCCGGCCTGCAGGCCATCGCCACCGCCAAGCGGCTGGGCGCGGTGGTCGAGGCCTTCGACATCCGTCCCGCGGTGCGCGACCAGGTCGAGTCGCTGGGCGCCTCCTTCGTCGAGGTGGAGCTGGGCGAGGCGGAGACCGAGACCGCGGGCGGCTACGCGCAGCAGCTCTCGGCCGAGCACGAGGAGCGCGAGCGCGAGGCCATCGCCCGGCACGTCAAGGACGCCGACGTGCTGATCACCACCGCGCTGATCCCCAACAAGCCGGCGCCCAAGCTGGTGACCCGCGACATGCTGCTGTCGATGAAGCCGGGCAGCGTGGTCATCGACCTTGCTGCCGAATCTGGCGGAAACTGCGAGGGCACGGTGCCCGGCGAAGAGGTCAGCGTCGGCGGCGCGCTGGTCTGCGGGCCGCTCAACGTGCCCTCGATGATGCCGACCCACGCCTCGCAGCTCTACTCCCACAACGTCATGCGCTTCAGCCTCACCCTGCTCAAGGAGGGCGGGCTGGACTTCGAGGACCAGATCGTGCGCGACACCTGCGTGACCCACGACGGCGAGATCCGCAGCGCCGCGGTGCGCGACCTGCTCGCCGCCACCCCCGGAGGCGGGGCATGATCGCCGGCATCGGCGTCAGCAACGCCACCCTCGCCGAGGGGCTCTTCGTCTTCGCCCTGGCCGCGTTCCTCGGCTTCGTGCTGATCAGCAAGGTGCCGGCGACGCTGCACACCCCGCTGATGTCGGGCACCAACGCCATCCACGGCATCGTCCTGGTCGGCGCGCTGGCCGTGGCCGCCTCGGCGCACGACACCTTCGGCGACATCATCGCCATCCTCGCCGTGTTCCTCGGCACCATGAACGTGGTCGGCGGCTTCGTGGTCACCGACCGCATGCTGGAGATGTTCAAGCGTAAGCCGACGCCGGGCGGCGCTGACGCGTCCAAGGAGCGCCCGCGCTGATGAACGTCACGCCGCTGGCGATCATCGGCTACCTGGTCGCCGCCCTCGCCTTCATCTTCGGCATCCGCCAGCTCAGCTCGCCGGCAACCGCGCGCAACGGCAACCGCGTCGCCGCCGGCGGCATGCTGCTCGCCCTGGTGGTCACCGAGCTGCTGCTGGGCTCCTCCAACTACGTCTTCATCATCCCCACCATGCTGGTCGCCGCGGTGGTCGGCGGCTACGCGGCGCGCGCGGTGCGCATGACCGCGATGCCGCAGATGGTGGCGATGTTCAACGGCATGGGCGCCGGCGCGGCGATGTTCGTCGGCGTCGGCGACTTCCGCGACCTCTCGCAGTTCGGCGACCTCGCCGCCACACAGGCGGTCACCATCCTGCTCTCCTGCCTCATCGGCTCGCTCAGCTTCACCGGCTCGGCGATCGCCTTCGCCAAGCTGCAGGAGCTGATGACCGGCCGGCCGATCATCTACCCGTTCCAGAAGGAGATCAACGCCGGGCTGCTGGCCGCCATCCTGGTGATCGGCGCCATCATCGTGGTGATGGGCCACGGCGCGCTGCTGCTGGCCATCTACATCGTGCTGGCGCTGGTGCTCGGCGTGCTCTTCGTGCTCCCCGTCGGTGGCGCCGACATGCCGGTGATCATCTCGCTGCTCAACAGCTTCACCGGCACCGCCGCGGCGATGACCGGCTTCGTGCTGGGCAACAACGTACTGATCGTCGCCGGTGCGCTGGTCGGCGCCAGCGGCGCCATCCTCACCCAGCTGATGAGCAAGGCGATGAACCGCTCGCTGTTCAACGTGCTGTTCGCCGGTTTCGGCCAGGTGCAGGCGGGCGCCGCCGCCGGCGCCGAGGGCGGCACGGTGCGCCCCACCAGCGTCGAGGACGTCGCCGCGCTGCTCGCCTTCGCCAACCAGGTGGTGATCGCCCCGGGCTACGGCCTGGCGGTGGCGCGCGCGCAG
>CAZCJX010000048.1:0-20613 GCA_964499205.1 uncultured Actinomycetes bacterium
TGGGCGGCGATCATGCCGTGCACGTCGTCGGGGTTGGTCTCGATGCGGACGAGGATGACCTTTTCTCCGCGCCTGGCCCACTCCTCGGCGGTGTCGGCGTCGAAGACCGCCTTGCCGTAGGCGGCACCGGGCGAGGCGGCCAGGCCGGTGGCCATGATGTCGACCTTGGCGGCGGGGTCGATGCGGCGATGGAGGAGCTGGTCGATGTGGCCCGGCTCGACTCGCTGCACCGCCTCCCGGCGGCTGATCAGGCGCTCGCGCACCATGTCGACGGCGATCTTCACCGCCGCCGCGGCGGTGCGCTTGCCGCTGCGCGTCTGCAGCATGTACAGCGTGCCGCGCTCGATGGTGAACTCCATGTCTTGGACGTCGCGGTAGTGCTTCTCCAGGCGCTGCGCGATCTTCTCGAACTGCGCGTACGCCTGGGGCAGCTCGCGGCGCATGTCGGCGATGGGATGCGGGGTGCGGATGCCGGCGACGACGTCCTCGCCCTGCGCGTTGGGCAGGTACTCGCCGTAGAGCACCTTCTCCCCCGTCGACGGGTCGCGCGTGAAGGCGACGCCGGTGGCGGAGTCGTTGCCCATGTTGCCGAAGACCATGGTCTGCACGTTGACCGCGGTGCCCAGGTCGTGGCTGATCTTGTTGAAGTTGCGGTAGTCGGTGGCGCGCTTGTTGTTCCACGAGGAGAAGACGGCGCCGATCGCCTGGCGCAGCTGGTCGTAGGGGTCCTCGGGGAACTCGACGTTGGCCTTGTCGCGGACGATGCCCTTGAACTCGCCGATCAATTCGCGCAGCGCGTCGGGCTGGAGCTCGGCGTCGGTGGCGGCGCCGAAGCGCTGCTTGCAGGCGTCGAGCGCGTGCTCGAAAAGGGCGCCGTCGATGCCCAGCACGATCTTGCTGAACAGCTGGATGAAGCGGCGGTAGGCGTCCAGCGCGAAGCGCTCGTTGTCAGTGAGCGTCGCCAGGCCCCGCAGCGTTTCGGCGTTGAGGCCGAGGTTGAGGACGGTGTCCATCATGCCCGGCATGGAGAAGCGCGCACCGCTGCGCACGCTGACCAGCAGCGGGTTGCGCGGGTCGCCGAAGGTCTTGCCGGTCTTGCGCTCGATGTGCTTGAGCGCCTGCATCGCCTGCTCCCACATGCCGGTGGGGAACTTCCGGCCGGCCTTGTAGAAGGCGTTGCAGCAGTCGGTGGTGATGGTGAAGCCGGGCGGGACGGGGAGACCGGCGCGGGTCATCTCGGCGACGCCGGCGCCCTTGCCGCCGAGGAGGTTGCGCATGTCGGCGGAGCCTTCCTCGAAGAGGTAGACCCACTTCTCCTGGCCCCGGGGGATGCGCAGCCTGGCGGCTGCGGCGGCGGCGGGACGGCGGCCGTTGGGGAGCCCGGCGTGCGGGGTGACGGTGGCACCGCGGGTGGCGGCGGCGCGGCTGCGGGTGGACTTCGCCGGTGCGGCGTTGCGGGTGGACTTCGCCGCTGCGGCGCCGCGGTTGGACTTCGCGGGTGCAGCGCTGCGGGTCGTCTTGGCGTTGCGCGTGGAGGTCGCTTTGCCGGCCGCGCGGGTGGAGTTCGTCGTCGCGCCGCGCGTCGTCTTGGTGGTGCGCGTGGAGCTCTTGGCGGCGCCGCGCGTCGTCTTCGCGGTGCTCTTGGTTCCCGCCGCGCGAGTGGTCGAACCGGAAGACGGGGTGGCGGCGCGGGCCGTGGTCGTCTTCTTCTTCGGCGTGGTACGGCTCTTGACCGCCATCGTTGGCTCCGTATGACAAGAGGCTGAAAATGCTCGACTGGCGCGGGCGAGGGTAGCACCGCGGCCGGGGCCATCGCCCGCCCCCGGCGGCCCGGCGCCCGCCGCAGAGGGTCAGCCCGCTGCGGTCGCCGCGTGGTGGCGCTGGCGCAGCTCGGCGAGCCCCTCGATGATGCTCACCACCGGCGCATAGCCGAGCTCGCGGCGCGCCTTGGCATCGGAGACGGTCATCTCCTGGCCCGTCAGCGCCAGCTCGGCTGGCGTGAGCAGCGGCTGGGACCGCGCCCGCCGCAACGTCGCCCAGCGCGACAGCAGGCCGGCGGCGGCACGCACCAGCGGCGTGGGCACGCTGCGCGAGGGCGCGGGCACGTCCTGGGTGGCCAGCATCGCGGTGATGAACTCGCGGAACACCACCGGCTCGCCGTCGGTGACGAAGTAGATCTCGCCGCACCTCCCCCGCTCCATCGCCGCGATCAGCCCGGCGGCGACGTTGGCGACGTGGGTGGTCGAGGTGCGGTAGCGGCCGCCGTTGAACCAGGCCAACTGGCCGCGCCGCGCCGCCTCGGCGAAGCGGGGCAGCAGTGTGCTGTCGTCGCGACCCCAGACGAAGCGCGGCCGAACCACCACGGTGCAGAGCCGCTCCGACGCGGCGGCGACGACGTGCTGCTCGGCGAGCGCCTTGGTGATGCCGTAGGGGCGGATGTGGCGGCGCGGGTAGGGACGGGTCTCGTCGGCCATCACCATCGGCCGCCCGTCGGCCAGCACCGCCTCGGTGGAGACGTGCACCAGGCGCGGCACGCCGGCGCGTTCGGCGGCGCGCAGCACCGCGTCGGTTCCGGCCACGTTGGTCCGGAAGTAGAGGCTCTCGTCGCGCGGGCCGGCGAGCAGCGCGGCGCAGTGGATCCCCGCCTCGCAGCCGCGCATGCCCTCGACCATCGCCGCCTCGTCGAGGATGTCGCCGGCGACCGGCGCGGCGCCGTGCGCGACCACCGCCGCGACCGACGCCTCGGAGCGCGCCAGCGCCCGCACCGCGTCACCGCGCGCGACCAGCGCGTCGATCAGGTTGCGCCCGACGTAGCCCGACCCGCCGGTGACGAAGACGTCCATCGACTACAACCCTCGCAACCAGCCGCCGCGAAACGAGTCGGGCCTACGCGGCCGAGCCGCGCGCCCGCTCCCCCGCCCGGCGCCGCACCGCGTCGAGCTGCTCGCGCACCGCCGCCTGCAGCCCGGCGATGGGCACGCGCACCTGCTCCATGGTGTCGCGCTCGCGGATGGTGACCGCGTCGTCCTCCAGCGTCTCGAAGTCGACGGTCACCGCCAGCGGCGTGCCGATCTCGTCCTGGCGGCGGTAGCGCCGCCCGATCGACTGCGTCTCGTCGTACTCGGTGGCGAAGTGGGCGCGCAGCGCGTGCTCCACCTCGCGCGCCTTGCTCGACAGCTCCGGCTTCTTCGACAGCGGCAGCACCGCCACCTGCACCGGGGCGATGTCGGGATGCAGGCGCAGCACCACGCGCTTCTCGCCGCGCACCTCCTCCTCGTCGTACGCGTCGATGAGCAGGGTGATGAAGATGCGGTCGACGCCGACTGCGGTCTCCACCACGTAGGGGATGAAGCGCTCGTTGCTGACGGGGTCGAAGTAGGAGAGGTCGCGCCCGCTGTGCTCGGCGTGCTGGCGCAGGTCGAAGTCGGTGCGGTCGGCGATGCCCTCCAACTCACCCCAGCCGAAGGGGAAGAGGAACTCGACGTCATAGGTTCCGCTGGAGTAGTGCGACAGCTCGTCGGCGCTGTGGGCGCGCAGCCGCAGCTGCGAGCGGCGCACGCCGAGGTCGGACACGAACCAGTCGAGCCGCTCCCGGCACCAGTACTCGAGCAGCTCGCGGTCGCTGCCGGGCGCGCAGAAGTACTCCATCTCCATCTGCTCGAACTCGCGCAGCCGGAAGATGAAGTTGCCCGGCGAGATCTCGTTGCGGAAGGAGCGTCCCTGCTGGGCGATGCCGAAGGGCAGCCGGCGGCGGTTGGCGTTGAGCACGTTCTGGAAGTTGACGAACATGCCCTGCGCCGTCTCCGGCCGCAGGTAGACCTGCGCCGCCGCCTCCTCGACCGGGCCGAGGAAGGTCTTGAACATCAGGTTGAACTGGCGCGCCTCGGTGAGCTGCCCGTCGCATTCGGGACAGAGGTTGACCGACGGGTCCTTGCCGCGCGCGGTGCGCTCGGCGGCGATGTGGTCGGCGCGCCAGCGCCGGCGGCACCTGCCGGTGCAGTCGACCAGCGGGTCGGTGAAGTTGGAGACGTGCCCGCTGGCAACCCAGACCTGCGGGTTCATGATGATCGAGGTCTCGATGCCGTCGACGTCGTCGCGAAGGTCGACCATGCGGCGCCACCAGGAGGCGCGGATGTTGCGGCGCAGCCGCGTGCCCAGCGGGCCGTAGTCGTAGAGCGCGTTGATGCCGCCGTAGATCTCGCTCGACGGGAACACGAAGCCGCGCTGCTTGGACAGCGAGACCAGCCGCTCGACGAGGTCGGCGGGCGGCTGGACGGGCTCGGGCACCCCGGTCTGGGCGGGGTCGACGGCGGTCATGGGAGAGCGAAGTCTACCCCACGGCGGCGACCGCCTCGTCCTCCTCCGCGCCGTCGTACTCCTCGACGGCGGCGAGCACCTTGGCCAGCGACTCCTCGAAGGTCTCGACCGCGCTGTCGACGCGCACCTCGGGCTGCAGCGGCGGCTCGTAGGGATCGGACACGCCGGTGAAGTTCTTGATCTCCCCGGCCAGCGCCTTGGCGTAGAGCCCCTTGACGTCGCGCCGGGTCAGCTCCTCGATGCTGCAGTCGACGTGGACCTCGAGGAAACGGCCGATCATGGCCCGAACCTCCTCGCGGACCTCGCGGTACGGCGAGATCGCCGCGACGATGACCACCACGCCGTTGCGGGTGAGCAGGTCGGCGACGAAGCCGATGCGGCGGATGTTGATGTCGCGGTCTTCCTTGCTGAAGCCGAGACCCTTGCTGAGGTTCTCGCGCACCACGTCGCCGTCGAGGATCTCCACCCTGCGGCCGCGAGCGCGCAGCTCGTCGGCCAGGGCGGTGGCGATGGTCGACTTGCCGGCGCCGGACAGCCCGGTCAGCCACACGGTGAGGCCCTGCTCGCTCATGACACGCTCCCTGCGTTGACGTTCTCGTCGATCTGCGGCCGGTGGTGGATGCCGCACTCCTTCTCGATGCCGTTCTCCCACCACCAACGGCCGGCCCGGGCATGCTCGTCGGGCCCCACCGCCCGGGTGCACGGCGCGCACCCGATGCTGCGATATCCCTGGTCGTAGAGCGGGTGGCGCGGCACGTCGCGCTCCCGCAGGTAGGCCACCACCTGCTCCTCCGTCCACGCCGCCACCGGGTTGACCTTGGCGATGTCGCCATGGGCGACGTCGCGCTCGACCACCGGCGTGCTGCTGCGGCGCTCGGTCTGGGAGCGGCGCAGGCCGGTCATCCAGGCGTCGACCCCGCCGAGCACGCGCTCCAGGGGCTCCACCTTGCGCACGTGGCAGCAGTCGAGGCGGAGCTGCACCGAGCTGTAGAAGGCGTTGACGCCGTTCTCCGAGGTGTACGCGCTGAGCAGCGCCGCGTCGGGGTGGACCACCTCGATGCCACGGCCCCAGCGCTCGCGAAGCCGGTCGATGTACTCGTACGACTCGGCGGGCAGGCGCCCGGTGTCGATGGTGACCACCCGCACCTCCGGCGCGATCTGGACAGCCATGTCCGCAACCGCCACGCCCTCGGCCTGCAGGCCGGTGACCACGACGGTGCGCCGCGCGCCGAAGCGCTGCAATGCCCAGGCGACGATCTCCTGCGGCGCCGCGCCGTCGAGGCGCGCCGCGGCAGCGTCGAGATCCGACGCCGGGACGGCCAAGGTCACGCCACCGCCTCGCGCTGCGCCTGGTAGGCGGCGGCGAGCACCACGGCCACCTCGGGACGGGTGAAGGTGTGCGGCACCTCGCCGCCCTCGCTGAGCAGCTTGCGCACCGCGGTGCCGCTGAGGATGACCCGGTCGTCGGCGCCGTGCGGGCAGGTGCGGGTGCTGGCCATGCCCTCGCAGGCGTTGCAGTAGAAGGTGTGCTCGAACTTGAAGGCGGTGAAGCCCAGCCGCTCGGCGCCGCCCAGCTCGTCGTAGAGCTTCTGGGCGTCGTAGGTGCCGTAGTAGCTGCCAACTCCGGCAGCATCACGGCCGATGATGAAGTGGGAGCAGCCGTAGTTGCGGCGCACCAGGCCGTGGAACACCGCCTCGCGGGGGCCGGCGTAGCGCATCGCCGCGGGGAAGGTGCCCAGCAGGACGCGCTGCGCCGGGTAGTAGCGCTCCAGCAGCACCTCGTAGCAGCGCATCCGGGTGTCGGCGGGGACGTCGTCGTCCTTGGTGGCGCCGACCAGGGGATGGAGCAGCAGGCCGTCGACCTGCTCCAGGGCCACCTTGGTGAGGTACTCGTGGGCGCGGTGCACCGGGTTGCGGGTCTGGAAGCCGACCACCGTCTGCCAGCCGCGCTCGCGCATCAGGGCGCGGGTCTCGGCGGGGTCGTGGGCCAGCGGGTACCGCTCCGGGCTGGGCAGGGCGCGAACCGTGCCGCCGGCCACCGCGGGCGGGCTGGCGAGCAGCGCGGCGACGCCGGGGTGGGCGGGGTCCTCGGTGCGGTAGACCTCGCGCGCTTCGCGGGCCAGGTCGCGCTCGAAGACCTCGGCGACCTCGAGCACGCCGCGCAGCCGGCCCCGCTCGTCGACCAGGGCCAGCTCGGCGGCGCCGCGGGCGACGCTCGGGTCGGGCAGGGGGAGGGTGACCGGGAGGGTCCACACCACGCCGCCGGGCAGGGTGGCGCTCTCGACCACGCCCTCGTACTCGGCCCGGGTCATGAAGCCGCCCAGTGGCGAGTAGGCGCCGACGGCGAGCAGGTCGAGGTCGGCCGCCTCGCGCGAGCTCAGCACCACCTGGGGCAGCTCGGCCGCCCGCGCGGCGAGCTCCAGGGCTTCGGCCGCGGCGACACGGCGGTCGACCAGCGTGCCTCCCAGCGGAGCGACGAGATCGGGGGTCGCGCCGCTGGCGGGCGCCGGGACTGCCGTGGACATGCGTGCCTCCCAGGGAGCTCTGCTCAAACCGGACTAAGCCGATCAACAAACTCAGGTACCGCCGCGGAGAGTGCCACATCTCGGCTCGACGCCGCAACGTCAATCCGTGCGACTTGCCTCCGGCGGCCGTCGGCCCGCATACTACACGCCTCATATCTGAGTTTGTCGATCCGGTTAGTCAACAACCTGAAGGACCGACCTTCCCCGGAGAGCTGGTCACATGCTGCAAGCCCCGCCCGCCGCACCCCTCGCCGAGGACGAGCTGCCTCCCGTCATCCAGGAGGAGCTGGCCGAGTTCGAGCGGCGCACCCGCGCCTTCCTGGACGGCAGCGAGGACGAGGAGACCTACAAGCCCTACCGCCTCTCCTACGGGGTGTACGGCCAGCGGCAGGCCGGCTACCAGATGATCCGGGTGAAGATCCCCCACGGCCGCCTCACCTCCGAGCAGCTCGAGGGCCTCGCCGAGTTCAGCGAGAAGATGTGCGACGAGGGCGAGTACCCCGGCGGCGGCGGCGCCGGCATGGGCCACGTCACCACCCGCCAGGACTTCCAGTTCCACTTCATCCCCACCGAGCGCGCTCCCGCTGCGCTGCGCCACCTCGCAACGTACGGGTTGACCACGCGCGAGGCCTGCTACAACACGGTGCGCAACATCACCGGCTGCCCCATCGCCGGCGCCTGCGGCACCGAGGCGTTCGACATCACGCCGTACGCGCAGGCGGCCACCGAGCTGTTCCTGCGCAACCCCATCTGCCAGAACCTTCCGCGCAAGTTCAAGATCAGCTTCAGCGGCTGCGAGAGCGACTGCGCCTTCGGTGCCATGCACGACATCGGCGCGGTGGCCAAGATCCAGGACGGCGAGCGCGGCTTCCGCATCTGGGTCGGCGGCGGCCTGGGCAACTCGCCGCGTCCCGCGACGCTGCTCTACGACTTCGTGCCGGTGCGCGACTTCTTCCCGGTGATCGAATGCGTGGTGCGCATCTTCGACGCCGAGGGCCCGCGCAAGAACCGCAACCGCGCCCGCATCAAGTTCCTCTTCGACAAGACCTACACCGGCGAGACCTTCCGCGCCCGCGTCGAGGAGGAGCTGCTCGCGCTGCCGCCGGACGCCTGGTCGCGACGCATCGCCGCCGAGCTCGACGAGCGCGTCGGCCGCGAGGAGGCCAGCCGCGCCGACGTTGCGCCGATCGGCAACGTGGTGTCGCTCGACGAGGTGCGCCGCGGCAGCGAATACGCGCGCTGGCGCGCCACCAACGTGGGTGCGCACCGCGTGCCCGGCTACGGCGTGCTGACCGTCCGCCTGGTGCTCGGCGACATCACCGCCGACGAGCTGCGCGTCGTCGCCCAGGTCGCCCGCCAGTACTCGCGCGGCGAGGTTCGCACCTCGATCGGCCAGAACCTGATCCTCCGCGACGTGCGCCTGCAGGACCTGCCCGCGGTGTACGACGCGCTCGACGCCCACGGCCTGGCCCGCGCCGAGGCGCAGGGCGTGCGCGACATCGTCACCTGCCCCGGCGCCGACACCTGCAACCTGGGCATCACCTCGTCGCGCGGCCTCGGCCGCGCCATCGGCCGCTGGCTCGACGAGCGCCGCTTCGCCGACCTGCCCGCCTTCGCCGGCACCACGATTCGTGCCAGCGGCTGCCCCAACTCCTGCGGCCAGCACCACCTCGCCACCGTCGGCTTCTACGGCAACAACAAGAACGTCACCGACGAGCCCGTGCCCCACTACATGATGCTGCTGGCCGGCCGCATCGACCACAACGGCGCCAAGATGGCCCAGCCGATCATCCGCATCCCGGCGCGCCGCGTGCCCCAGGCGCTCGACCTGCTCTGGGACCGCTACCGCACCGACGCGCTGATCGGCGAGTCGTTCGCCGACTGGATCGAGAGCGCCGACAAGGGTGAGCTCAAGGAGATGCTGCTGCCGCTGCAGCTCAGCGAGCGCCCCGGCCTCGAGGAGATCTTCGACTGGGACCAGACCACCGTCTTCACCGGCAAGACCGGTGAAGGAGAATGCGCCGCAGTCTAGGACGCTGAGAAGGCGCCTTCGCCGACGCGCCTCGTCAACACCTTCGGCCCGTCCTCGGTTATTGCCACTGTGTGCTCGAAGTAGCACGAGCGCCGGCCGTCCGCCGTCTCCACCGTCCAGCCGTCGTTGCGCACCCGGTAGGCGCCGCTGCCGGCGTTGACGATGGGCTCGATGGCCAGCACCAGCCCGGGATTGAGCGCCGTGCCCTGGCCGCGCACCCCGCTGTTGCTCACCTCGGGGGGCTCGTGCATCTGGCGGCCGATGCCGTGGCCGCCGTGGTCGCGCAGCAGCGAGAAGCCGGCGGCGCGCACACATTCGCTGATGGCGGCGCCGATGTCGCCCATGCGACCGCCGGGCTGCGCCGCGGCGATGCCGCGCTGCAGCGCCTCGTAGGTCACCGCGATGAGCCGCTGCGACTCCTCGTCGAGGGGACCGCAGCCCAGGCTCATGCCGGAATCGGCCTGCCAGCCGTCGAGGATCACCCCGCAGTCGAGCGACACCAGGTCGCCCTCCTCGATGACCCGCGTACCGGGGATGCCGTGCACCGACTCCTCGTTGACCGAGATGCAGATCGACTTGGGATAGCCGTGGTAGCCGAGGAAGCTCGGCGTGCAGCCGTGGTCGCGGATGAAGGTCTCGGCGACGACATCGAGCTCGCCGGTGGTGATGCCCGGCGCGACATGCGCGGCGACGTGCTCCAGGCAGTCGGCGAGGATCCGTCCCGCCCGCGCCATCACCGCGATCTCCTCGGGCCGCTTGCGGCGGAAGGCGAGGGGACGGGCGTCGCGGGTCGGCGTGATCACCACCCCACTGTAGCTCGCCGCCGCGCTCCTAGAGCCCGATCGGCAGCAGGCGCACGCCCGTGGCCAGCAGCATGCCGGCGACGGTGAGCCGCAGCGGCCGCTCCGGGAGCCGGGCGCTGAGGCGGCTGCCCGCGACGACGCCGGGGATCGAGCCGATCAGCAGCTGCGACACCAGCCCGAGGTCGACGTGGCCCGCCTTGACGGCGACGACGGCGCTGATCGGCAGCAGGATGACGCCGTGGGTGAGGTCGGTCCCGACCAGGCGGCGGCCGCTGAGGTGCGGGTAGAGGATCACCACCAGCGACATCGCCAGGCTGCCCGCGCCCACCGACGTGACCCCGACACAGAGGCCGACCAGCAGCCCGGCGGCGACGGTCAGCCCGGTGCGCAGCCGGCCGATGCGCCGCGGCTCACCGAGGGCGCGCCGCCGTCGCAGCACCGGCTCGAGGCCGATGGTCAGCGCGGTCAGCATCAGGGCGACGCCCAGCGAGGCCAGCACGGCGCGCTCGCCGAGCTGGGCGTGGAGCACGTGGGTGAGGAGGCCGGCGAGGATGGCGCCGGGCACCGAGCCGGCGGCGAGGCGGACCAGGATGCGCCGGTCGACGGCCTGCTGGCGCACGTGCACGGCGACCCCGGCGACGCGGGTGACCGCCTGGTAGACGAGGTCGGAGCCGACGGCGAGCACCGGGTCGACGCGCAGGAAGAGGATGAGGATCGGGGTCAGCAGCGAGCCGCCGCCCAGGCTGGTCAGCCCGAGCAGGAAGCCGACGCCCGCCCCGACCAGCACCACCTGCCACGCCGCTGCCATCGTGTCCTCCGGTATTCCTGACTTTGTGGATCAACTTAGTAAGAGTTGCCGCATCGTCGCACACCGTGGAGGGCTATCGCAACGTCGGAATGGGTGATACCTTCTGCCCGCCGGTGCAGCCCGGCACGGTCCGTTCATGGGGGTCAGGTCCAATGGACGTACGGCAGCTCGCGCAGAAGGGCATCGACGCCTTCAACGCGCACGACGCGGCGGCGCTCCGCCAGACCATCGCCGACGACTGCACCTTCTGGTCGTCGGGCGGCGTCACCGCCAGGGGCGCCGACGAGTGCCTGGCCGCCAACACCATGTGGTTCGGCGCCTGCTCGGACGCGCGCGTGACGGTGAGCAGCCTCACCGTCGAGGGTGACCGCGCCGTCGAGGAGGGCGTCTTCGAAGGCACCCACGACGGCACGTTGAAGACGCCGATGGGCGACATCCCCGCCACCCGCCGGAAGATCCGCGGGGAGTACGTCAACATCTTCACCATCCGCGGCGACAAGATCACCGAGCAGCGCCTCTACTTCGACCGCATGACGCTCGCCGAGCAGCTCGGCCTGATGCCCGCGGCGATGGGGGCGTAGCCGCAGCTCTGACGGGTTTCGGCGAGGGCCGCTTCTCGTGGTGCACGAGGGGCGGCCCTCGTTGCGTCCTGGGCGGCGCCCGCGGGTCCGGGGCCGGCGCGATGTGGCACCATCCGACGACCGTGAAAGCGCGCCTACGCCGGTGGAGCGGCGTCGTCTTCCGTCCCGTGGCGATCGCCTTCGACCCGCGTCTCGACGGGCTGGAGCATCGCATCGTCGAGCGCATCGAGGCGCGGCTGGGGGCGGTCGAGAGCAATGTCGCCACCGACGCCGAGGTGACGGCGGAGATGACCATCACCCAGTCCCGGCTGCTGGCCCGGCTGGAGGCGAGGCTGGCGGCGATCGAGGAACGGGTTGGGCGCGGGTCGGGCGCGGCACCGCTGGTCGCCGCGTGGGTGATCGGGGCGCTCGCCGGGCTGCGGGTGCCGGCGCGGGTGGGGGTCTGGGCGCCGGGGGACGCGTCGCTGGCGGTGGCGCTGGCGGGATTGGGGCATTCCGTGGTGGTGATCGACGCCGCGGCGGCGGTGCCCTCGCATCCGCGCATCCGGCGGGACGACGGCGGCGCTGCCGAGCTCGATGCGGCCGTGCTGCTCGGCGGTGAGGCGGGACTCGATGTCGCGCTGGTGGCGCGGGCGGCGGCGCGGCTGCGGTCGGGCGGGATGGTGCTGCTCTCGGCGCCGCAGCGGCAGGCGGGGGAGCTCGACGAGGCGGCCGCGGAGCTGCGCGTCGAGGAGAAGGTGGTGGCCGCGCCGGCGGCGTCGGGGGTGTGGGAGGTGGCTCGCGACGGCGCTCCGGGGGGCGACGGCGTCGCCCTGCTGCGCGCCGCAGCGGTGCGGTGAGCGGCGCGCGCGGGCTGGTCGTCGACCTCGCGGCGGCACAGGCGGCGGCCGGGGGTGCCGGTGGCGACGCGGAGTCGACGGCCGGCGCTGGCGAGCAGATCGCCGCGTTGCTGGCGCGACCCGGGTTGGTGCGCGCGCTGCTGCTCGATCCCGCGCAGACGCTGCCGGGCGGGCTGCATCCCGCCCTGCTGAGCTCGCCGCTGCTGCGCTGGAACACGGCGACCGAGGTGCGGCGGGTGATGCGCGAGGGGCCGGTCGCCTACCTGGTGCCGGCGGGCGGGGGACGGGCAGTGCTGCCGCCGATCGTCGCTGAGCGGGCGGTGCCGCTGGTGGTCTTGGTGGGGGACGATGCCAGTGCTCGCAGCGAGGAACTGGTCCACCATGCTGACCTCGTGCTCTTCACGGACGGGGCGGCCGCTGCGCAGGCGCTGGGGATCGAGGCGTCGCGGCTGCGCCGGCTGGTCGGCGACGACATCGCCGCCGCGGTTGCTGATGCGGTGCAGGCGCTCGACGCTCCGCCGCTGTCGCGACTCAGCGGGCGGCCGCCGCGGATGCACGTCGCGCTGGTGGGTGCGATGCCGCCCTCCACCGCGCCGTCGGCGGTGGCCAACGCGCGGCTCGCCGAGGCGCTGGCCGCACGCTGCCACCTCGATGTCGCCGGCGCCGGCGAACCGGACCGCGCCTGGCTCGACCGACTCGGCGCGCGCCACTTCAGCGTCGACGCGCTGGCCCGGCACGGCCTGGCGGCGAGCTACGACGCCGTGGTGCATGTTGTCGGCGGCGCTGCCGACGACCTGCCGGCGCTGCGCTCGGCGCGACATCTGCCGGGCGTCCTCTGGCTGCACGACATCGCCCTCGCCGAGCCGCACCGCCATGAGGCGGCGCTCGGCGATGCACCCGCCGCCGCGTTGAGCGCCCTGCTGCGCCGCGTCTACGCCGAGCGCGCACCGCTGCCGGTGCTGGAGCGGCTCGACGCCGGTGACGCGCCGGCCTTCGACACCGCAGCGGAGCGCCGCTTCGGACTGCTGCTCACCGGCGAGGTCGTCCGCTCCGCCCGCGCGGTGGTGGTCGGCGACGCCGCCGCGGCGCGCCGGGTGCGCCTCGACCAGGGTGCGTCGGCGCCCTGCCCGCCGATCGCCGTCGTCGATCCCGGTGACCCGGACGCAGCAGCCGGCTCGCTGCTGCGACTCATCGCCGCACTGCAGGGCGGCGACATCGCGGACGTGGCAGTCGCATGAGCCGCAGGCCGCGCCTGGTCCTCGACCTCCAGGGCTGCCAGGACGTGCACAACGGCGACCGCGGCATCGGCCGCTACGCCGCGGGCCTCGCGGCCGCGCTGCAACGGCGTGAGGGGACGGTGGCGGCGATGCTGCTCAACCCCCAACTGCCCTTCCCCGGCCACCTCGACGCCGCGATCCTCGATTCGCCACTGCTGGCCTGGAACACGGCGGCCGCCATCGACGCCGCCGCGGCGGCAGGTCCCATCGCCTACCACCTCCTCTCCCCTTTCGAGACCGGCACCCCCGGTCCCATCGCCGTCCCTGCGCACGCGGTCGGCGAGGACTCCGCGCTGGTGGCGACGCTGTACGACCTCATCCCCCTGCACGACCCCGACCATTACCTCCCCGACCCCTCGCTACGCCGCCGCTACCAGCAGCGCCTCGAGCTGCTGCGCACCTGCGACCTGGTGCTCTGCATCTCAGAGCACACCCGCCGCGACGCGCTGGAGACTCTCGGCCTCGACCCGCGGCGCTGCGTCAGCGTCGGCGGCGGCGCCGACGCGCGCTTCCGTCCCGCGTCGCCCGCTGACGATGCGATGGCGACAGTGCAGCACGCGCTGCCCGCGGTGCAGCGACGCATCGTGCTGCTGGTCACCGGCGGCATCCCGCGCAAGAACACCGAGCGCACGATCAGCGCCTACGCGCGACTGCCCCGCGCACTGCGCGACACACATCAGCTGGTGGTGGCCTGCGACCTGCATCCCACCGTCGCCGCACTGTGGAACGGGCGCGTCGCCGCCGAGCGGCTGGCGCCCGGCGAGGTGGTGTTCACCGGCTTCGTCAGCGACGACGTGCTGCTGGCGCTGTACCAGGCGGCATCGTTGCTGGTGATGCCGTCGCTCGACGAGGGCTACGGCCTCCCCGTCGCCGAGGCGATCCACTGCGACACGCCGGCGATCACCTCGAACACCACCGCGCTGCCCGAGATCCTCGCCATGCCGGAGTCCACCTTCGACCCGCGCGACGTGGACGACATGGCGCGGGTCATGGCACGCGCCCTCAGCGACGACGCCTTTCGCTCCCGGCTGCGCGAGGCAGGCCGGCGCGCCGCGCCGCAGAACACCTGGGACGCCGTCGCGGCCCGCACCGTCGAGGCCCTGGCCCTGCTCGACGGTGACGACACCGCACCGGCGCGGCGACCGCAGCGGCCGCGCCGCAGCGAGCGGCGCATGCGCATCGCCCTGGTCGGACCCATGCCTCCGGTCGCCTCGG
Organism: uncultured Actinomycetes bacterium; assembly: GCA_964499205.1. GTDB lineage: Bacteria > Chloroflexota > Dormibacteria > Aeolococcales > Aeolococcaceae > DASRDZ01. The sequence goes on from CAZCJX010000048.1 coordinate 14,398, forward strand.
GAGTTGCGGACTACAACGGCAGGATCACCGCCGCCCTCGCCGAGCGAGCGGACCTGGACGTGTTCGTGCCGCCGGAGCTGGCCCATCCCGCACATGGTCGGGAGCCGCGTGTGCTGCCCTCGAGCGCGCTGGGCGAGCAGGTCGACCCCGCCGGCTACGACGCGCTGATCCACACCTTCGGCAACAACGAGCACCACCTCTCCACTTACGACCTGCTGCACCGCTTCCCCGGCGTGCTCTGGCTGCACGACGTGCGCCTCGGCGGCTTCTTCCACAACTACTCGCACGAGCGCTTCGAGGATCCCCGCCCCTGGATGCGCGAGCAGCTGCGCGATGCCTACGGTCCCCGCCTGCGCGAGCTCGACCGCGTCGAGGACCTCTTCAGCCGCGAATGGCAGCACCGGCGCGGCATCTTCCTCAGCCGCTCGCTGGTGCAGGCGTCGCGCGCGGTGATCGTCAACTCGGCGTTCGCGGAACAGCTCTGCCGCCTCGACCAGGGACCGGACGCGCGCATCCCGCCGATCATCCGCCTGCTCCACGCCTTCACCCCGCCGCCCTACCAGGACCTGCCGCCCCGCGACACCGACCCGCCCGTGATCGTCAGCGCCGGCTCGGTCGATCCCATCAAGGCCCCGGAGCGGCTCATCGACGCGCTGGCCGCGATCGCCGGGCGCACCCCCGCGCGGCTGGTGTTCGTGGGCTATGCGCCGGTGGTGTATCGCGGCGTGCTGGAGAGGCGGGCGGCGGATGCCGGCATTGGCGACCGCGTCAGCTTCACCGGCGCCGCCGACGCGGCCACCTGGTGGCACTGGCTGGCACGCGCCACCATCGCTGTGCAGCTGCGCCGGCTCACCAACGGCGAGACCTCGGGCGCAACTGTCGACGCGCAGTCATCCGGCACGCCGGTGATCACCAACTTCGTCAACAGCGCGCTCGACTATCCCGAAGGGACGGTGGTCAGCGTGGACGATCGCAGGCCGGGCGAGCTGGAGGCGGCGATGCTGCGGCTGCTCGACGACCGCGCGGAGTGGCGGCGCATCAGCGAGACGGCACTGGCGCACGCGCGCGCCAACTCCCATGCGCACGTCGCCGGGCTGCTGCTGCAGCGGCTCGACGACCTGCTCAGCGGGCGGCTGGCGGGATGACCGGCGCCGCGGCACCGCTCGACGCCCTGGCACGGCCGCGCATCGGCATCGTGGTCGAGGCGTCGACGGACGCACTCGCCGATGCGGTCGCCGCGCGCGTCGCCACGCTGGCGATGCTGCGACGGCTTCCCCGGGCGCGCATCGAGGTGCTGACCACGGGCGACGCGGGCCTGCCGTCGCCGCTCGACTGCGGTCGGCCGCCGCGAGTTCTCGCCAAAGGTGGCAGGGAGCGGCAGCGGCTCGACCTGATGGCCGTCGTCGGCGCGGCCGACGTGTCGGGGCGCGCCACTCGCGGCGCCTGCCCGGTGGTGCGCGTGGCCGCGTCGGCGGCGGACGTTGCCCTGCTGGCCCGGGCCGCGATGGGCGACGAGCTGCTCGCCAACCGGCTCGGGGTGATGCGGCTGCTGGGGTGGCTGCCGCCGGAGGGTGCCGGCGCCGAGGCGGTCGAGCTGCCGCCGGAGGCGGGCGTCGACGAGCGGATCGCCGCCGCCGTCGCGCGCGGGTCTGCGGGGGGCGACGAGCGCAGCGGCGAGATCACCGCGATCAGCGCGACCTTCGACACCGCGGCCGCGGCGGCGCTCGACTGCTGGCACGGTCGCGGCAGTCCCGGCGCCATCGCCGATCCCGCACCCTCGCGGCGGGAGGGCGCGGCGAACGCGGCGCTGCGCGTCGAGATCCGCCGCCTCGAGCGCGAGCTGGAGGCGCTGTCACTGCACACCAACCACGTCGAGACCGAGCTGCGCCGCACCCTCGACTCGAAGAGCTGGCGCTACACCGAAGGTGCGCGCGACCTCTACCGCGCCGCGCGGCGGCGGCTGCGCCGGCGATGAGCCGCATCGCGAATCCCTGCACCGACGCTCCCGAGGTCTCGGTGGTGCTGGTCACCTACAACGCGTGGGAGTGGACACAGCGTGCCCTGCAGGCGCTGGTCGACACCACCGAGATTCCCTACGAGCTGGTGGTCGTCGACAACGCCTCCAGCGACGCCACCCGCGAGCACCTGGCGAGCATCGAGAACGCGCGTGTGTTACTGCAGCCCGCCAACCACGGCTACGGCGCCGCCGCCAACCTCGGCGTGATGCTGGCGCGCGCGCCGCGGGTGCTGCTGCTCAACAGCGACGCCATGGTGCAGCCCGGCTGGCTGCCGCCGCTCATCGACGTGCTCGACGGTCGCGACGACGTTGCCGCCGTCGGTGCACGCCTCGACAACGTCGACGGCAGCCTGCAGGAGGCCGGCAGCATCGTCTGGGGTGATGCCGCCAGCGACAACTACGGCGACGGCGACGATCCCCGCAAACCCGAGTACCGCTTCCTTCGCGACGTCGACTACCTCTCTGCCGCCTGCCTGCTGGTGCGCCGCAGCGCCTTCTGCGACGCCGGCGGCTTCGATCCCGTCTACCACCCCGCCTACTACGAGGACACCGACCTGGCCATGCGCTGGCGCTCCATGGGTCTGCGCGTGGTGTACCAGCCGCGCAGCGTGGCGGTGCACAAGCGGTGGGCGTCGTCCGGTGATCGCAGCGGCATGGTCGAGACGCTGCTGCGCAACCGCCCCGTGTTCCTGCGGCGCTGGCGCGACCTGGTCGGCGATCGGCCGGCCCGGCCCGATCCCGAGGACGGGCCTTCGCTGCTCGCCCTGCGCGACGTCGAGTGCCCGGAGCGGCTGCTCGCGGTGGTGAGCCGGCTGGCGTCGGCGGAGGGAGCGCGAGCGGTGCGGCTGCTGGAATCCGTGCTGGCCCTGGCGCCGCGGTGGCGCTGCACGCTGCTCTGCTGGGACGACGACGCCGAGTCGGCCGAGGCGGAACGGCTGCGCGCATTCGGTGTCGAGCTGGTCGGCGGCAACGGCGACCCGGCGGCGTGGCTGCGCTTCCGCCGCCGCCACCACTCGGCGCTGCTCGCCGCAGCCGAGCTGCATGCGAATGCGCTCGCACTGCTGCGCGACACGCAGCCCACCGCGACACATCTCGACTGGCCCGACGCTGAATCGATCGACGCCGCCGCGGCGCTGATCCGCCGCCACGGCCTGCGCGTCGCCTAGCGGGCCCGCTGTCCCGCGCGGCGCGCCACCCGCGCCGCGGTGCGACCGACCGCCGCCGCGATCCCCAGGGCGCCATCCTCGCGATAGCGCGTGGCGATGCGCCGCTGCAACGAATGCGACTCACCGGTGGCCGCGGGCTCCTGCACCGCGACGGCCGGCGGCGGTGGCGCAACCCGTCGGTCCGCGGCCAGCCGCGGTGCCCGACAGAAGCGCACCAGCGGTTCCACCACCCGCGACCAGTGGAACTCCGGCGCCGCCGCGCGCAGCGCCGCAGACGCGTCGGCGCGCCGCCGCCCGTCGGCCATCTCGACGATGGCATCCGCCAGCGCGTCGACCGACCCGGGCGGCACGGTCAGGCCCATGCCGCGAGCGGCGATCATGTCGGCGAGGGTGTCGCCCTCCGTGCAGATCACCGGCAGCCCCGCCCAGACGCAGTCGAGCAGCCGGGTGCGGAAGGCGAACTGCGTCTCGACGTGGTCGGGATGCGCCGACACGCCGCAGTCGGCGTCGAGCAGCCAGTCGGCGCGCTCCTCGTAGTCGATCCAGCGGTCGTTGAAGAACACGTGCCGCCCGGTGAGGCCCAGCTCGTCGGCGAGCGCGCGGGTGCGACCGGCGATGTCCATCTCCCCCACCACCGGGTTGGGATGCGGCGCCGCCATGAAGAAGAGCCGCAGGTTGGGGACACGTGTGGCCGCAACGCCGGCGGCGCGCACCAGGGTGAGCGGGTCGAACCAGTTCCACAGCCCGCCGCCCCAGAGCAGCACGTAGTCACCGTCGCCGATGCCGGGCACCACACCGCGCAGGCCGTGGCGGCGCTGCTGCGGCGGCTGGTCGGGGATGCCGAAGGCGACCACGTCGATGAGCGAGCGCAGCCGGTCGTCGTCGTCGTAGGTCGCCGGGTTGACCCGGTCGAGCGCACTCAGCGCGCCGAGCCAGTAGTCGCGCTGGCGCTCGCTGGCGCAGAGGAAGAAGTCGCCGTCGCGCAGCTGCTCGGCGAGCACCCGGGCGCGGCCGCGATGGTCGTCCCAGCGCGCCTGCCACGGCACTCCGGCATGCGCCGGCAATCCCTCCAGGACGAAGGGATCGTAGAGGTCGACCACCAGCGGCACCGCCGAGCCGCGCAGGTAGGGATAGGCATCGAGCACCCAGCCCTGTCCGACGATGGCGTCGGCGCCGGCGGCGAGCCGGCGCAGCACCGCGTCGTCGTGATTGACCACTGTGAACGGCAGCCCCTCGATGTCCGTGCCACCGCGGGCGGCGAGGGTGACATCGAGGCCCGCAGCGGCGAGCGCGCGGGCCAGCTCGAAGTTGCGGATCCCCGCGCCGCCCATGGCGCGCCGGACGATGTCGTTGGAGACGATCAGCACTCGGGTCATGGCTGGAACACCGCGCGCAGCACGTCGAGCGACCGCAGTCGGCGATCGACGTGCTGGGCCAGCTCCCGCTCCACCACCTGCTCCAGCACCTCCAGCGTCGCCGCGTCGAGCCGCAGCCGCGCGTAGAGGTCCGCATCCGCCGCGGCGATCACGCGCAACACCTTGATCACCCGCACCGGACATTCCACCGCGCCGGGATCCAGCGCTGCGCAGCGCGCGCACAACAGCCCGCCGCCGGCCGCGCTGAAGTGCGCCGGCCGCTCCTCCAGCGCGGTTCCGCACGACGCACAGACGGTCAGCTCCGGCGCATAGCCCAGCCGGTCGATCATCCGCCGCGCGAACCACGCCACCGCCGCGCGCGGGTCGCGCTGAACATCCGCGCACGCCTCCAGCGCCTCGGCGACCAGCTCGTAGATGCCCTGCTCGAGCGGATGGTCACCTTCGAGCACGCGGTCGGCGAGCTCGGCGCACAGCGCTGCACAGGCGGTGCGGCGCGCGTCGGTGACCGGCGGCACCGGGCCGACGCGCTGCGCCTGCGTCAACACGTCGAGCTCGCCGCGCCCCCGCGCGATCTGCATGCGGCTGCGCACGAACAGGTCGGTGTGCGGCGCCATGCGGCCCGGCGCCTTGCGCACGCCGCGGGCGATCACGCCGATCTTGCCGTGCTCACGGGTCAGCACAGTGAGGATGCGGTCGGCCTCGGCGTAGTCGACGCGACGCAGCACGATGCCCTCGTCGGTGTAGGTGGTGGACACGCCGAGTGCGGGCGCTCAGCCCCTCCGCCGCCCGCGCGCCGCCGCGGCGACGGCGCGGACCGTGACCAGCAGGATCGACCCGTCGACGATGCCGCCGACCAGGTAGGGGGTGCGCCGCTCCTCGCGGAAGCGCGCCAGGAACATCCCCGACGACACCGCCTTGCTCACCATCACCGGCCAGACGAACCCGCGGCGCCGGCGCACGTCGGTGGAGGCGACGGCGCACAGCGTGGTGATGGTGGCCATGAGAGATACTGCCAGGGCGTTCCAATACTTCTCGCTCGACGCCGGCAGCGGCGGCCCGGGCAGCACGTTGAGCGACGCGGTGGAGCGGTCGGGGTCGGCGCCGAAGCTCACCGCGCCGGCGGCGAAGAGCAGCGTCCAGAAGCGGAGCAGCGAGCGCAGCCGGCGCTCCTCCGGGGTGAGGACCTCGACGGCGCCCTGGCTCAATGCTCTGCCTCCCGATGGATCTCGGTGGTCGCGCCCTCGTCCTCGCGACGGCCGTCGCGATCGGGGGTGAAGGGGTGCTCGCTGGTCACCCGCACGCTCTGGATGCTCTGCCGGCGCACCGCCTCGACGGTGATCTTGGCGTCACCGACCTGCACCGTGGCGCCCTCCTTGGGGATGTCGCCGACCAGTTCGTAGACCAGGCCGCCGATGGAATCGGCGTCGGTGTCGGGGATGTCGATGTGGAGTAGCTCGCGGACGTCGTCGACGCTGACCCGGGCGCTGAGCAGCACCTCGTGGTCGTTGAGGAAGTCGATCTCCTCCTGCTCGGCGATGTCGTACTCGTCGCGGATGGGGCCGACGATCTCCTCGAAGAGGTCCTCCATGGTGACGATGCCGGCGGTGCCGCCGTACTCGTCGACCACGATGGCGATGTGCACCTTGCGCACCTGCAT
>CAZCJX010000049.1:0-20459 GCA_964499205.1 uncultured Actinomycetes bacterium
ACCGCCTGATCATCGGCGAGATCCGCAACAGCCGCGAGGCGTACCACACCCTGGAAGCGCTCAACACCGGGCACGACGGCAGCGCCACCACCATCCACGCCAGCAGCGCGGCCGACGCGCTGTCGCGACTGGAGCTGCTGGTCGGGCGCAGCTTCGGCCAGCTCACCCCGCGCGAGATCCGCGGCTACATCGCGCGCGTCATCGACGTCATCGCCGTGGTGTCGCGCCTGCCCAGCGGGCGGCGGTGCGTCATGGAGATCGCCGAGCTGGCCGGCGTCGACGGCGACGACTACGACCTGCGGCCCGTGTTCACCACCGACGTCGACCACCAACGCGGCGACGCCGCGCCGGTGTTCCGCGCGGTGGCGCAGTACCGGCCGGCGCCGCGGCTGGCACGCAAGCTGGCCCTGGAGGGAGTGCTGTGGATCTCCTGATCGGGGTGCTAGTGATCGCCGCTGTGCTGCTGCTCGGCGTCGCCACCGCGCCGCGTGTCGCGGCCAGCACCGCGCAGCCTGCGCAGTCGCTGTTCGGACGCGCTGTCGAGCGGCAGCGCACCCGCCTGCGCGCCGCGCGCCTCAACGTCGACGCACGCCGCTTCACCATGCTGTGCCTGGCCACGCCGCCCGCACTGGTGCTCGGCGGCATGGTGCTCGGCTCGCCGGTGGTCGCGGTGCTCGCCGGCGCCGGCGGGTTCGCCGTGCCGCGTCTCTACCTCGACGCGCTGGTGCGCGCGCAACGGCGGCGCACCGAGGCCGAAGCACCGCGCATGCTGCAGGTGATTCTCGCCAGCCTCGCCGCCGGCAGCACCTACCTGGAAGCCCTCCAGGAGGCGCGCAACCGTGCCACCGACCGCTGGCTGCGCGACGACCTCGAGCACGTCATCGCCGAGTTCCACCTCGGGGTTCCGCTGGAACGCTCGATCGCCCAGGTGCGCACCGCGACGGCAGGCCGCAACCTGGCGCTGATCTGGGACAACCTGGCCATCTGCATCGCCAACCGCATCCCCGCGGCGCGGGCCAAGGGGCTGTTCGTCGAGCTGTCCTCGACAGTGCAGTTCAACGTGCAGGTGCAGCAGGAGGTGCGCGCACGCACCTCGGGACAGCGCGCACAGATCTGGATGCTGGCGCTCATCGTCCCGGGACTCTTCCTCTACCTGCGCGTCATCGACCCCGACCTCTTCACGGTGCTCGACGCCACCACCGTGGGGCGATGGGTGCTGCTGCCCGTGGCCGTTGCGTTGGAGGTGCTCGGCATCGTGCTCAGCTTCCGCCTCGCCCGAGTCGAGGTGTAGCGGCGATGCTGGCAGCGCTGCTCGCCGTCGCCGCAGTCATGTGCCTCGCTGCCGCCATGCCGGCGCGACGGCGGCGCGCGCTGCCGGTGGAGATCGCCCGGCTGAGCACCATGGACGCACGCGACGTCGCACTGCACCGCGACGCGCAGCGGCCGCCCTGGGAACGGCTGCTGCAGCCCGCCGTCGCGTTGGTGACGACGCGCGTGCGTCCCTCGTGGGCCGGCGTCAGCGACGACGACCTGCGCCGCGCCGGCATCGACGTGGAGCGCTTCGGTGTCGCCGAGCTGCTCACCGTCAAGGTGATCGGCGCAGCCTGCGGTGCGGCACTGGTGCTCACCGCCACCGTGGTCGCGCCCGGGGCTCTGGTGCTGCTGCCGCTGTTCGCCTTCGGCGGCTTCGTCGCTCCGAGCGTCGTGGTGACGAGACGCCGCGCGGCACGGCAGGCGCGCATGCTCCGCGAGCTGCCGGACCTGGTGAGCCTGGTCAAGGCGTTCGTCGGCGCCGGCATCCCGCTGGAGCAGGCGCTGCACCTGATCAGCGCGCAACTGGGCAGCGGTCCGCAGCCCTCGCTGCTCGCTGTGGAGATCCGACGCGCGCTTGGCGAGTACGGGCTCGGCATGTCCATCGACGCGGCGCTGCACGCCATGGCGGCGCGCACCGGGCTCGCCGAATTGGAGATGTTCGCGGCGGCGCTCGCGCAGGCGAAGCGGCAGGGCGCAGGCATGGAACGCGTGCTGCGCGACCAGGAGACGATCGCGCGCATGCAGCAACGCAACCGCGCGCTGGCCGCTGCATCACGGGTCAGCACGCGACTCGTCGGCGTGCTGGTGCTCGTCTACCTGCCCGAGTTCCTGGTGCTGATCCTGGCACCGCTCTTCTACGGCATCTTCCTGCGCGCCTTCGGGTAGCGCGCGTCAACCACAGACCACAGCGAAGGGAGCACGTTCATGACACGGCGGCATCGTCAACGCGGCCAGTCGACGCTGGAATGGGTCATCGGCGCGGCGATCATCCTGGGCACACTGGCCACGGCGGTGCTCGCCTGGAACCAGGGACTCGCCCACAAGATCGGCGACCTGGTGCAGCAGATCACGCGCTGAGTCCGATGACCTGCCGTCGATCGCCACGCCGAAACCAGCGCGGCCAGGAGACTCTTCAAGCCATCCTCGTCGTCGCCCTGGTCCTGATGCCGATGCTCGTCGCCATCCTCACCTTCGGGTCGCTGGTGCACGCGTCCATCGCCACCCAGGCCGCGGCGGCAGCGGGAGCCCGCGCCGCCGGCGTCGCCGGCGGGTTCGGCCCCGACCAGGCCGGCCGCATCGCCGACGAGCTGCGCAGCAACGGCATCGACGCCACCGCCTGCCGGGTCGACGCCAGCGCTGCCAGCGTCGAGCTCGACCAGCCGATCAGCGTCACCGTCGCCTGCCCGCAGCACGTCGGCATCCCCTTCCTCTTCGAACGGGATGTCGAGCTGACCTCCACCGTCGTCGCCCGCGGCGAGGTCAACCGGTGACCGCACAGCACCGCCGTCGCCCACGCGCGCGTTCGCGCGCCCGCCAGCGAGGCTCGTCGGTGCTCTACGTCATCGTGCTCAGCCCCGTGCTGCTGCTCGGCACCGCGCTGGCCACCGAGGCCGGCGCGCTGCAGATGCAGAAGCAGCGGCTGCAGAGCGCCGTCGACGCCACCGTCGTCGCCGCCGCCGCATCCGCCGCGCAGGCGGGCGCCGCGGCGCACCTCGACCCGCAGCGCGCCGAGACGGTGGCCCGAGAGCTGCTGCTCGACAACCTGGGGCCGCTGGCGCAGACCTTCAGCGGCACCTCCGCGGCGGCACTGGCGCGCACCGCCGACGTCGCGGTGATCGTCGACACGCCGGCCCCCGATCCCTTCGACAGCGGCGCCGTGGTGCGCCGACCGACGCTCGAGGTCCGCGTGCGCGTGCCGCTGCACACCGGCCTGTTCGCCGCGGCGGGCCTGCCGCCCGTCGTCACCGTGACCCTGGTCGCCTCCGCCGGCCTGCGCGAGGCCAACGCGACGTGACCATCACCCACCGCATCACCGATCCGCCGACCCGGAGCCAGCCGACATGAGACGCACCGTCTACCTCGTCCTCTTCCTCGTCCTCGCCCTGCTGGCGGGGCTGCTGACCCTGCGCGCCCAGCGCACCGTCGCCGTGCTCGTCGCCACCCGCGACGTGCGCGCCGGCGAGCAGCTCGCCGCATCCGACCTCGAGGTGCGCCGCGTGCACGAGGACAGCGTCCCCAGCGGCGCACTCAGCACTCCCGACGATGCCCTCGGCGACTATGTCGCCTGGCCGCTCACCGCGGGCGAGCCGGTGCTGGGGCGGATGCTGCGGCATCAGCGGTCCGGCATCGAGCTGACCGCCGCCGTCAGCGTTCCCGACGGGTACCGCGCCATCGCCGTGCCCGTGCAACCCGCCGGCGCCGTCGGCGGCATGCTGGCGCCGGGAGACCACGTCGACGTGTACGCCACGCCGCTCGCCGGCCACCAGGTGGTGGAACCGGCGAACGCAGCCAGGAGCGGCACACGCAGCGGCGCGGCCACGGCGGCCGGCGGGTCCGGCGCGCCCGGCGGCGGCGGGTCCGGCGCACCCGGCGCCGGCGGGTCGATCACTCCGGGTGCCGGCGGGTCCACTGCAGCCGGCGCCACGGCCTCCTCCGGGACGCCCTCCAGCTCCGGGGCGCCGTCCGGCTCCGGGGCGCCGTCCAGCAGCTCGGACGGCACCGAGATCCTCGGCACCGACCTGCTCGTCCTCCAGCTCCGCACCGACCAGGGCCAGCCGCTCGACGCCACCGCCGACCAGTCGGTGCACGGCCTCAACTTCGGCGCCGGCAAGCTCGGCAGCGTGGTCATCGCCGTGCCCGCCGAGGACGTCGGCCGCTTCGCCGCGGCGGCGTCGGCGGACACCATCTACCTCGCCCTCAGCGTCGGCTGATGCCCCGCCTGGCGGTCCGGCAGCCCGCCGCGCTCGACGCCGTCCGCGTCGAGGGCTCGCACCTGCACCGGCAGGACGGCGCGGTGTCCAGCATCGTCGAGAGCGGCGATCTCGACGTGCCCGCGCTCGATGTCGCCCGCCGCGCCACCGCCGTCGCCGCCTTCTCCCGCCTCTGCCGCACCCTCGACTGCCCGCTGCAGATCGTGGTGCAGATCCGCCGCTGGCGCGAGGCGGCATGCGACGGCGAGGACGCCGCCACTCCGCCCGGAGCGCTGGCGCGCACCCTGCGCGACGCCACCGCGACGCACCGCCGGCGGGTGCTGCACCAGCGCCCCGCCTTCCGCCGCACCATCCTCTTCGTCCCCACCGCAGCCACGGTCGAGGACGCCGGCCGCGCCACCCGGCTCATCGCCGACACACTAGCGGCGGCAGGCACGACGGCACACGTGCACCGCGATGACGGGCTGGCCCGAATCGTCGCGGCGTCCTGGGGCATGCCCCCCGAGGACACCCCGGACGGCGGCTGGCTGCATCCGCCGCCCTGGACGCGCCAGCCCACCCACGCGGCGATCGGCCAGGTGCTGGTGCGCGCCGTGGTGCTGCGCCGCCTCCCCGGCGTCGCCGTCGAGCCCGGCTGGATGGCGCCGCTGCTCGACGTGCGCGCCGAGTGCGACGTGGCCCTGCACATCACCCCGGTCGGCGTCGCCGACGCCATGTCCGCCATCGGCCGCCGCCTGCGCACGCTGCGCGCCGACCAGCTGGTCGAGCTCGACCGCGAGTCCTACGGTGACGCGGGACTCGAGGTCGGCGTCGACAGTGCCCTCGACCTGCGTGGACGCCTCGCCCGCAACGAGGGACGCGCCGCGCGCATCGCGCTGGTCGCCGTCGCCCGCGCTGCCGACATCGAGACCCTCGACCTCGCCGGCGAAGCCCTGCGCACCGCCGCCGGCAGCACGCTCGCCCACTGCGACCCGGCCCACCTGCAACACCTCGAAGCCGCCGCCACGGCGTGGCCGCTCGGCCATGACCTGCTCGGCGCCACCAAGCTTGTCGACACCACCGCCCTGGCCACCTGCCTTCCCTGGACCAGCCACGTTTGTGACGATCCTGGCGGATACGCGCTGGGCACGGCGACGGCAACCGGCACGCCGGTGCGCGTCGCACCCTTCGACACGGCACACCATGGCAACGCCAACGTCGCCGTCATCGCCGCATCCGGACAGGGAAAGAGCTACGCCATCGGCGCACTGGTCCTGGAGGCGGCGGCCCGCGGTGTGGGCAGCGTCATCGTCGACCCGGAGGGCGAGTACGAGCGCATCGTGCACGCGCTCGACGGCGATTACGTGAGCATCGCGCCCGGCTGCGGCACCGCACTCAACATCTTCGACGTCGGTGACGATCCGCTCGCGGCGGAGAACGGCCCGCGTGGCGGCAGCGCCCGCGGCGAGACCGTCGCCGCCGTGGTCGAGCTGGTCAGCGTGCTCTGCGGCGGGGCTCTGGACGAGGTGGAGCGCGCCCACGTCGACGCCGCGGCAACGCGCGCCATCGAGCGCGCCGCCGCCGAGCAGCGCGTTCCGGTGCTCGGCGACTGCCTCGACGCCCTCGACGCCACCACTCCTCGCGCCGCGCTGGTGCTGCGACGCTTCTGCAGCGGCCCCCTCGGTGACCTCTTCAACCGCCCCACCGCGGCCCGGCTCGATGCCGCGGTGGTGGGCGTGTCGTTGCGCGACCTCAAGCCCGAGCTGGTTCCCGCGGCAACCCTGATCGTCGCCGAGTGGCTGTGGTCGCTGGTCCGCCGCGACCGACGCGAGCGCCACCTCGTCTTCGACGAGGTCGGGCTCCTCTGCGCCCATCCACCGCTGCGCACCCTGCTGGTGCAGCTCGCCCGCCGCTGCCGCAAGTACCGCGCCTCGCTGGTCGTCGCCACCCAGAACGCGGGCGACCTCCTGGCCACGCCCGAGGGCACGGTCGTCGCCACCAACCCCGCCATCGTCCTGCTCGGCGGCCACCGCGGCGCCGAGACCGCCCTCATGGAGGACGCCTTCTCGCTCACCCCGCAGCAGCGCCGCTTCCTCGAGTCCGCCGGCCGCGGCGACTTCCTCCTCCTCGCCGGCTCGCGCCGCCTGCCCATCCACGTCGACGTCTCCCCGCTCCACCACGCCCTGCTGACCGGGCAACCCATGGCCCGGCAGGCCGCACCGTCGCACGCGCCCGCGGACTCGTTCGCCGCCCGGCAGCGGCCGTCCGCCGGATGAGAGGATTGCCAGCCGAGCGGAGCGACCAGGAGGCGCGGCACCCATGGCGATGCAGACCGACTTCACCGTCATCCTCGACGACCGTCCCGGGACCGCGGCGCTGGTGGGTGCGACGCTGGGGCGGGCGGGGGTGAACATCGACGGGCTGAGCCTGTTCACCAGCGGGGGCGTGGCGATCTTCCACGTGCTGGTGTCGCCGCACGAGGTGGAGGCGGCGCGCGGGGCGCTGCTCGACGCGGGGGTGGATCTGCACGGCGAGCGGCGCGTCTGGGTGGCGCAGCTCGCCGATCAGCCGGGGGAGATGGGGCGGCTGCTCGGCCAGCTGGCCAGCGCCGACGTGAACTGCGACCTGCTCTATCTCGACGCGCGGGGACGCCTGGTGATCGGCGCGGAGGACATGGAGGCGGTGTCGCACCTGCTCAGCTGAGCGCCCGAGCGGCGGCCGGGAGCACGAACGTTCAGAGCGGCTCCAGGGCGACCCCGGCGCACGAGCCGTTCAGAGCCGCTCCAGGGCGACCCGGGCGCCGAACCCGATCAGCACCAGCCCGGTGACCCGCTCCAGCCCGCGCCGCACCGAGGGCCGGCGCATCACGGCGCGCGCCCGGCTCACCGCGAGGGTGACCAGCCCCAGCCAGACGATGCCCTCGACGGCGTGGATGCCAGCGAGGAGCAGGCTCGCCGGCAGCACGCGCACCCCCGCGGGAATGAACTGCGGCAGCAGGGTCACGTAGAACACGCCGACCTTGGGATTGAGCAGGTTGGTCAGCAGCCCGGCACGGAACGCGGCGCGAGCGCGCACTGACGCCGCGGGCACACCCGCAAGGGCAATCCCGTCACCCGCCCGCGGCCGCCGCGTCGCCAGCAGCGTCCGCACCCCGAGGAACAGCAGGTACACCGCCCCCGCGACCCGCAGCACGTCATAGGCGACACGAGACGCGGTCAGCACCGCCGACACGCCGACGGCCGACAGCAGCCCCCACGTCAGCACCCCGCTGCAGACACCCGCCGAGGTGCGCAGCCCGCAGCCGCGTCCGCCCGCCAGGGTGTTGCGGATCACCAGCGCGGTGTCCACGCCGGGGGTGATGGTCAGCAGCGCCGCGACGAGCGCGAAGGCGACGATCCAGGTCACGAGGCACCAAGCATCGCACCACTCCCGTCCGCGTTGGTCCCCATGGGGTAGAACGAGAGCAGCCATGAGCCGCAGCAGCCCTCGGTCCACTCACGACGACGTGCTGCCCGGCTGGTGGCGGCGGCTGCAGGAGCGTCCCCGCATCGGCCCGGTGCTGCGTCTCCTGCGCAAGCACTGGCTGGTCACCATCTCGGTGGTCTCGGTGGTGGCGCTGGTCCTCGCCGTCAACCCCATCAAGCTGGGCAGCGTCCTGGCGCACGTCGCTCTCCGCCCGCTGCTGCTGATGATCCCCACCACGGTGGCCATCTACGTGGTGCGCGCCTTCGGCTGGCACGTCGCCCTGCGCCGCACCGGCATCGACGTCAGCGTGCACCGCTCGCTGACGGTGATGCTCGCCGGCCAGGCGGTGATCTTCCTTCCCGCCGGCGACCTCGCCCGGGTCAAGATGATCGAGGACAGCGGCGCCAGCGGCCGCGACGCCGGCGAGGTCACCGGCACCATCGCCTTCCAGGAACTGCTCTACATGACCCTGATGGGCTTCGCCGTGCTGCCGGCGATCGCCCAGCATCCCGACATCGGCGGCATCGTCGCGCTGATCACCCTGGCCCAGGTGGGCATCTTCGCCGTCCTGCTCTGGGAGCGCGGCTACAAGTGGGCAGTGCGGACGGTGGAGCATATCCGCCTGCTGCGCCGATTCGACAAGGAGCTGCGCGACATCCGCCCCGCCTTCGTCCACCTCTTCTCGCCGCGCGCCGGCATCCCCATCGTCGCCTGGAACGTGGTCGCGGTGGCCATCGCCTTCCTGCTCTTCGAGCTGGCGCTGCACGCAGTTGGTGTCACCAATGTCGGATACGCGAAGGCCGCGTTCATCTATGCGCTGGGACACATCCTCGCCGCGGTGAGCTTCCTGCCCGGCGGCGTGGGCGTCTACGAGGGCGTGCTCACCGCCTTCATGGCGCTGCAGGGAGTTCCGCCCCCGCAGGGCGCCGCCGCCGCGCTGCTCTACCGCGGCTTCAACGACCTGATGATGGCGCTGGTCGGCATCGCCGCCGGGTGGTGGCTGCGGCGCAACTGGCCCACGCACGGCGAGAGCAGCGGCAAGGGCAAGCGGGCCAGGCGGCGCGAGCCCGAGACGCGCCAGGCCGAAGCACGCACCCGCTGACCAGAGTGCCGCGGGCGCGTTTGCTAGGCTCGACGCACCGATGACAGCCCACACCGCGGACTGGGACGGCGCCACCTATCACCGCGTCAGCGAGCCGCAGTTCGCCTGGGGCATGCGGGTCCTCGCCCGCCTCCACCTCGACGGCAACGAGACGGTGATCGACGCCGGCTGCGGCTCCGGCCGCCTCACCGCCGAGTTGCTCGACCGCCTGCCGGGCGGCCGGGTCGTCGCCGTCGACCGCAGCGCGAGCATGCTGGCCGTCGCCGAGCGGGAGCTGGCACCGCGCTACGGGCACCGGGTCAGCTTCCTGCACACCGACCTGCTCGACCTCGACCTCGACGGGGTCGCCGACGTGGTGGTCAGCACCGCGACCTTCCACTGGGTGCTCGACCACCCGCGCCTCTTCGCGCTGCTGCACCGCGCCCTGCGCCCCGGCGGCCGCCTGCTCGCCCAGTGCGGCGGCGCCGGCAACCTCGACCGCGCCCGCAGCCACGCCCGTGCCTTGATGGCGTCGCCCGAGTTCGCCGCGCACTTCCAGGGGTGGTCGAGCCCGTGGGAGTACGCCGACGCGCACACCACGCGCCAGCGGCTGGAGGACGCCGGTTTCGTGGACGTGAACACCGGCATCGAGCCGGCGCCCACTCTGTTCGAGAACGAGGCGGAATACCGCGAGTTCGTCAGCACGGTGATCTTCCGGCCATTCCTGTCTCGACTGCCAGACTCCCAGGCGCAGCAACGCTTCCTCGACGCCATCTGCGCCGCCGCCGCCGGCGACGACCCGCCCTACTCGCTCGACTACCAGCGCCTCAACATGGAGGCACGCCGGCCCGATCGCTGAGGTTGTCGACAGGGACGACCACTACCTGATACCGAGAACGTCCCCTTCTCCACACTCTTTTCCACACAATCCACCGCTGCCACAAGGGCAGATGCGCGGAGTGCCGACCAGATGGAAAGCCACCACCTCATCAGCTGGATCGTGATCGGACTGATCGCCGGAGCGCTCGCCGGGCGGGTCGTCGAGGGCGGCGGCTTCGGGTGCCTGGGCAACCTGGTGGTGGGGATCGCCGGGGCCATCGTCGGCGGGCTGATCCTCCGCCAGATCGCGCCCGACGCGCAGTACGAGTTCCTGGGCAGCATCGTGGTCGCCTTCATCGGCGCCGTCCTGCTGCTCTCCCTGCTGCGGCTGCTCAGCGGCAGCCGGCCGCTCGGCGGCGTGCGCGGCCGCCGGCGACGGATGTGGTGAACCACCCCCCGCGCCGCCGCGGCGCAGCCTAGGCTGCCACCCCGCGGAGCACCAGGTCGGACACCAGCTGGGCGGCCGCGTGGTGGCCGGGCAGGAGGTCCTCGATAGGCAGCGGTGCCCAGGCCTGCTCGCGCCCCTGGCCGGAGCGCAGGAAGGCGATGCAGACCCCGATCAGCATGGCCGCGGCCGCTGGCGGCGCCACCCCCTGGCGCAGCTCACCGCTGCGCTGCATGGCCTCGAACAGCTCGGTGACCGGGGCCACCACCACGGTGCGGAAGGTCAGCCGCAGCCGCTCGCGCAGCGCGCCGGAGACGTGCTCGGCGAGCTCCTCGTGGACGCGGATGGGGTGGAAGGGCGAGCCGGTGAGCAGCGCCTCGGCGACGGCACGGACGCGGACCGCCATGCCCCCGTCGCTGCGGGCGGCCATGTGCATGGTGCCGGCGAGCTGCTCGTTGAAGTCGGCGAGGCACTCCTCGAAGAGCGACTCCTTGTCCCGGAAGTGGTAGTACAGCGCCGGCTTGGTGACCCCGGCGGCGCCGGCCACCGCGCGCATCGAGACGCGGGAGAAGCCGTGCCGCGCGAAGAGGTCGCTGGCGGCGCGCAGGATGCGCTCCCTGGTGTTGCCCTCCTCCAGAGCCAGGCCCGAGTCCGTCATACCGCCATGTCCTCCGGCCCCGCGTCCAGCGCGACGGCACCGGTTGGTTCCGCCGACAGGGGGCAGGCCAGCTGCAACCCCTCCCCGCACTACGTCCGCCACTCCCCTCCGAGTTGCACGGAATTATCGAGGCGACTGCCGGCCGCCCCTTGACCCACGGGTCAGGCGGCGAATCGCTACAGGTCTCGGGACGGCGGGTTGGCCTCCGGCGAGGCTCCCGGCGACCGCGGGGCCGGCGTGGCAAACTCGCAGCCATGCCCGACACGCTGACGGTCACCGACAACCGCACCGGCAAGAGCTACGAGATCCCCATCGAGGACGGCGCCATCCGCGCCATGGCCCTGCGCCAGATCAAGACCGGCGACGACGACTTCGGCCTGCTCTCCTACGACCCGGCCTTCCAGAACACCGCGTCATGCCGCAGCCAGGTGACCTACATCGACGGCGACAAGGGCATCCTGCTCTACCGCGGCTACCCCATCGAGGAGCTCGCCGAGCGCAGCACCTTCCTCGAGGTCGCCTACCTGCTGATCCACGGCGAGCTGCCCAACGCCGAGCAGGAGCGGGAGTGGGAGAACGACATCAAGCTGCACACCATGGTGCACGAGAACGTCAAGCGTTTCATGGGCGGCTTCCACCACGACGCCCATCCCATGGGCATGCTGCTCTCCACCGTCGGCGCGCTGGCCACCTTCTACCCGCAGGCGACCAACATCAAGGACGCCGAGCAGCGCCGCATCTCGATCTGGCGGCTCATCGCGAAAATGCCAACCCTGGCAGCAATGTGCTACCGCCACTCGATGGGTTTCCCGTACGTGCTGCCCGACAACGAGCTGAGCTACGTCGGCAACTTCCTCTCGATGATGTTCAAGATGGTCGAGCCGCGCTACCAGCCGCCGCCGGAGATCGAGCACGCCCTCGACGTGCTCTTCATCCTCCACGCCGACCACGAGCAGAACTGCTCGGCCAACGCCATGCGCAGCGTCGGCTCATCGCAGCCCGACCCCTACTCCACCACCGCGGCCGCCATCGCGGCGCTGTACGGCCCGCTGCACGGCGGCGCCAACGAGGCGGTGCTGCGCATGCTGGAGCGCATCGGCAGCAAGGACCGCATCCCCGAGTTCATCGCGGGGGTCAAGGCGGGCAAGGAGCGGCTGATGGGCTTCGGCCACCGGGTCTACAAGAACTACGACCCGCGGGCCAAGGTCATCAAGCGCATGGCCGACCAGGTCTTCACGGTGACCGGCACCAACCCGCTGCTCGACATCGCCCTGGAGCTGGAGAAGATCGCCCTCGAGGACGAGTACTTCGTCTCGCGCAAGCTCTATCCCAACGTCGACTTCTACAGCGGGCTGATCTACCAGGCGCTGAAGATCCCCACCGACATGTTCCCGGTGATGTTCGCCATCCCGCGGACGGCCGGGTGGGTGTCGCAGTGGGAGGAGATGCTGCTCGACCCGGAGCAGAAGATCGCCCGGCCGCGGCAGATCTACTGCGGCGAGGGCCGGCGCGAGTACGTGCCCATGGCGAAGCGGGTGTAGGCCCGGCGCCCCCGGGCTTCCTCGACCCGGGGGCTTTCCTCGACCGCCTGAACTCATTCCCTGGGCGCCCAGGGGCGCCCCACCTTGCTGCCGGAGGTTCCGGCCCAACCGCGGCGGCTCTCCCCAGGCGGGGCGGCCGCGGCACGTGGCTCTGCAATGGAGACGCCGCTGCCGCGGATTTCTTGCGACAGCCCGCGCAACGCCGGCCCTCTATCGAGACAGCTACTCCGTGGGCGCCGAGCCGACTTAGGAGCCGGCCTTGCGCGAATCGCCGGCCGCGGCGGCGTCCTCCGCGGCGACGCCGGGTGGGACGGCGAGGGCGGCCGCAGTCGGCGCCGGCCAGGGCCCCAGGGCGCTGTAGATCCCACCGATCAGCGCCACGGCCAGCGCGTCGGGGTCGTGGCTGCGGTACTCCACCCAGTAGCGGCACTGCAGCGTCACCCCGCCGTCGGCGTCGAGGCGCGGCTGCACGAAGGGCTTGGGCTCGCGAGCCACCTCCTTGGCGTCCTCGACGACCCGGCGCACCGCGGCGATCGCCTCGGCCAGCTCCACACCCGGGGGCACCCTGACGGCGACGCTGAACTGGCGCATGTCGAAGGCGGTGGAGTTGACCACGGTGCCGCTGAAGGCTGTCAGGTTGGGCAGGATGGCCAGCTTGCCGTCGGCGGTGCGCAGCGCGGTGGTGCGGAGCTGGATGGTCTGCACCGAGCCGCTCTGGTCGCCCACGGTGATCCAGTCGCCGATCCGGAAGGGCCGCTCGATGAGCAGGAAGATGCCGGCGAGGATGTTGCGCAGCAGGTCCTGGAAGGCGAGGCCCAGGGCCAGCGAGGTGAGGCCGCCGAAGGTCAGCAGGACGTTGATGTTGAGGCCGCCGGCGGTGAGGCCGGCGAGGATGGCCACGGTGAGGGTGACGATGGTGAAGACGTTGTTGACCAGGGTGCGCAGCTGAGCGTCCGCGCTGGTGCGCATGACGCCGCGCAGGGTCACCCGGCGCAGGAAGCGCCCGACCAGGATGACCACCACGAAGGCGGCCAGGCCCTGCAGGAAGTCCTGGAGAACCACGCCCATCACGTCGGCGCCGGCGAAGTTGCGCTCCTGCACGAAGGTGCAGAGGCGGCCGAAGGGATTGTTCGAGCAGGTGAGGGCGGTGGCGGCCAGCGGCGTCATGGGGGGCAATGCTACCGACCGGGCGAGCGGGCAGTTGCCGGCGACACGACTGGGACGCCATCTGTGTCAGCAATGCAGTCGTCTGGCTGAACTGATGGGCGGGTTAGAACATTTAGTGATACTGGGATTTGCACTTTCATTCATCCTTCTGTACAAAGGGAGGCAATCCGACACGACGTTCATGAGGTTCTGCCTATGAATCGAGGCCCTCTTCTTCTCGCAGCCGGGCCGCTCGCCGCGGCCGGATTGCTCGCCGGAGCTGTCAGCGGCATGGCCGACACCGCCCCGGCGCCGCTCAGCCCGAGCACCCTGACGAACACGCTGCAGGGCGGGATCACGACGAGATCGACCGCCAAGTCGCCCACCTCGCAGACCTCCACCAGCGGGACCACGCCCGGTTCGCTCACCGGCAGCGCCGGCTCCCAGGTGGTGTCGATCACACCGCTGCAGACCTGCGTCAGCTGCACCTCGGCCAACGCCGGGCAGTCGAGCACCAGCGGCCACGCAACCGCGCTCGAGGTCTTCGGCCAGACGGTGGAGGGCGGCCACAGCAGCGGCAACGGGTCGCAATCGGGCGCGCTGATCGCCGTCCCCTCCAACCCGCTGATCACCGCCGCCATCCTCGACTGGGCCGCCAAGAGCAGCTCAACCCCGGGCGACAACCACTCGACGTCGCGATCCGCCGTGGCCGACGTGGCCCTGGCGGGCGGCCAGGTGGCCACCGTCTCCGTGCTCGAGGCCGGCAGCAGCGCCTCGTGGACCGGCTCCTCGTCGAGCGCCAACGCGACCGGGAAGTCGGAGACCAACGGCGCCGAGGTGAGCCTGGGCAACGGCGCCCTGGCCATCATCCTGCTGCACAGCGGGGCCGACAGCAGCGGGTCGGCGAACGCCTACGTGGCGTCGATCAACGGGAACCAGATCCTCTCGTCGGGCCAGACCGGGGGCATCCCCATCGCCATCCCGGGTGTGGCCACCATCACCCTGCTCGCCGCCAACGCCTCCGGCGGTACGGCCAACGCCGCCGTCGGCACGGTGAACGGGGTGCTCGGCCAGGACGGGGAGCAGGCCGTGGCCCTCGGCAGCAACGGGTCGGGCGGGTCACAGCAGGCGCAGAGCGGCGTGCGGGGGCTCTCCTCGCCGCCGAGCCCGAGCCCGAATGCCAACTCCACCCCCAACCGGAACACGCCTACTACCGCCTCGACCGGTGGGGTGAGCGTGCCCTTCACCGGCGCGGGCCTCGGCCTCGCCGGGCTGCTGCTCCTCGGAGCGGGTGGCGGCACGTTGGGTGGCAGCGCGCTGCTGCGCCGCCGGCGCCACAGCTGATCACGACGCGGGTCCACTGAGGACCCGACTGGCTTGGGAGCCGCCTTCGGCGCGCGTCTGCGCTGGGGCGGCTTTTCCATGTTCGAAAAGAGGGAGGGCGGACCTGGCGGAGTCCGACCCTCCCATGGGCTGCCAGCGGGGGTGGTTGCGGACCCCCGGCCGGCGTGCATTGCCTTGGGCAGAAGGCGTGGCGGGACGCGAGAGCCTGGACCCCCGCGCCCCATGCGGGATGACGCGGCCGCCGGGCAGTTCGTTCCCGACGGACAACCAAGAGACGGCCGAGCCGCCGAAGAGTCAGCAAACGCGGCCAGGCGGCGCTGCGGCCTCCCCGCCCGGCGGGTCTGTATCGCGCCGTGACGGCCGGGCGCGCGGCGCCGTGAAGGCCGGGCGCGCGGCCCCGTGCCCGCGGCGCGGAGGCAGGCCGGACGCGGGGCGTTAGCCCTCGCCGCGTGCCTCGGCGGCCTCGGCCTCCACCGCCGCGGAGGGCTCGGAGGGCGACTCCTCCTCGGCAGCAGCCTCGACGGCCGCCTCCTCGGCGCGGATGCGCACGGCGGCGATCTTGACCACCACCTCGTCGAGGTTGTCGGCGTGGACCAGGGTGACGCCCTTGGGCAGCTCGACCTGGGCGAGGGTCACCGCGGCGTCGACCTCCTCGAGACCGCTGATGTCGACGGTGAGCTGGGCGGGGATGTCGCCCGGCAGGGATTCGACGCGCAGCGAGGAGACCACCTGCTGCACCTGCCCCAGCTTCTGGTGCACCGCCGGCGATTCGCCGACCACGATGACCGGCACGTCAGCGGTCAGCTTCTCGCGGAGGTTGACCGCGAACAAGTCGACGTGCAAGGCGCGGCCGCTGCGCGGGTGGAACTGCAGGTCTTTGATCAGCGCCTTGTGCGCCTTCTGGCCCTGCACGGTAACGTCGACGAGGTGGGTGCGGCCGGCGCGATGCCAGACGCGGTCCAGCTCCTTGGCGTCGATCGCCAGGGGGAGCGGGGAGATGCGGTGGCCGTAGAGGACGGCCGGGACCGCGCCCTGACGGCGCAGCGCGTGGACGTGGCGGCCGGTTTCGCTGCGCGGGCGCGCCGAGAGGGAGATCTTTTCCATGGCCGGCCCAGCTTAGCGTGGTGCGGCCGGACGGTGCCGTCGGCCCGATCCGGCGCGGATCAGCGGGCGGGCAGCTCCTGCCCGAAGCGCTCCTTGACGAAGGCCACCGCCTCGTCCAGCGAGGTGCCCGGGGTGAACACCTTCTCCACCCCCATCTTCTGCAGCGCCTCGACGTCGTCCTCGGGGATGATCCCGCCGCCGAAGACCACGATGTCCTCGGCCCCCTTCTCCTTGAGCAGCCGCAGGATCTCCGGGAAGAGCGTCATGTGGGCGCCGCTCAGGATGCTGATGCCGATGCCATCGACGTCCTCCTGGATGGCGGTCTCCACCACCATCTCGGGCGTCTGGTGCAACCCGGTGTAGATCACCTCGATGCCGGCGTCGCGCAGGGCGCGGGAGATGACCTTGATGCCGCGGTCGTGCCCGTCCAGCCCCACCTTGGCGGTGAGGATGCGGATCTTGCGACCCGTCGCCGCCGGCTGCTCAGTTGTGGTCATCGCGTGGGGATTCTATCGTCGTCGCACTCGGCGGCTGCGGGAGGGGGCCGGCGGCGGCGCGGGCGGCGAGGGCCTGGGCGGTCTCGGCGACGCGGGCGGGGAGGCCGTCCAGCCACCGGGTGTCGCCGCTGATGCCCTGGCGGGCGCCGGCCAGAGCACCGGCCAGGCTGTAGGCGACGGTGAGGTCCTCGCCGTAGGACTGCAGCTCCTCGAAGACGTCGGGGACCGCCTCGGCGCGGTGCAGTGCGGTGATGGCGATCTGCAGCGCGGCGCCGGGATCCTCGTCGCCGCGCAGGGCGTGGTGGTCGAGCAGGGGGCGCAGGCGCTGGAGCAGGCCGAGGGGTGCCTCTTCGAGCAGCGTCTGGTGGAGGCGGGTGAGGCACCAGTCGAGGTCGAAGCGGAGCAGGTCGGCGGTGAGCACGGCGGCGGCCACGGCGGTCATCGCCGTGCCAGCGTCAGCGCCGGCCAGGGTGGCGCTGCGGTGGGCGCTGCGGCGCAGGCGGGGGCGGTCGAGGGGGGTCTGCAGGCCGTAGACCACCGCGCGGAGCAGCAGCGCGGAGGGACCGGCGGCCGGGAGCGTGTCTAGACCGCGGGCGGCGAGGTCGTCGGGGTCGAGGCCGCCGTGGGCCGCCGCGGAATCGGCGGCGTCGAGGAGCTGGGCGGCCCCGGTGGGGCTGCCGGCCATGCGCTCGCCGGCCACGGCGCCGGCGAGGGCGGCGTGGATGCGCGCGGACAGGTCGATCACGGCGACGCTCACGGGGAGCAACGCTATCCTTTCGTGCCGTGTCCGCGTCCCCTCCCGCGAGCCAGCTCCTGGTGCGTGCCCTGCGCGCCGGCGCCCCCGGCGTGACCCGCGCCGTGCTCAAGACGCTGCTCGATCCGCAGCGGCGGCGGGCGGTCGCGGCGGCCCTGGCGCGGTTCGAGGACGAGCGGGCCGGGGCGCTGCTGAGCTCGGTCGTGGCGCCGGCGCGGCATCCCATGGCGCCGGCGGCGGTGCGCGTCGAGCGGACGCGGTCGCGGGGGCGACGCGGGGGCGAGGCAGAGCAGGTGGCGGTGACGATGTGGTTTGGCGAGGGACCGGCGCTGCCCCCGGTGGGCGGCGGGCGCTTCTCGCGCGGCGCGATGCGCGTGGGGGCGGGGGTGGTCAGCGCGGCGGCGGTGGCGGCGGCTGGCACCCTGGTTGCCCGCATGGGGGAGCGGCCGCCGGCGCGGGTGCTGCCCCCCGGGGAGGAGGCGCCCCGGCTGCCGGGCCCGCACAGCCGCTAGGAGCGCGGCGGCCGTCCACATGCTGCCCGGCGGTCAGCCCTGCAGCCAGGCGATGCCGCCAGTCCTGCAGCCAGCGATGCCGTCAGTCCTGCCGCCGGGCGATGCCGTCAGCCCGCAGCCAGGCCCGGGCGATGCTCGTCAGTCCTGCAGCCAGGCCATGATCGCTGGACCCCGCCGGCGCCGCTCCTCGCGCGGCAGGGCCCGCAGGGACGTCCCGTCGGTGACCAGGATGTCGCGGGAGCAGGGGGTCATGGCGTCGCGATACGCCTGCAGGACGCGGCGGCCGAAGCGCTCGGCGGCGGGGAAGGCGGCAGGGATGGCGAGCACCAGGGCGCGGTCGGGCACGCCGACCAGCACCTCGCCGCCGGCGCGCTCGGCGAGGGCGGCGAGCACGTCGGGCACGAGCACGACGCTGCCGGCGAAGAGGACGTCGCCGGCGTACTGCCAGCCGTCGGCGGCGACCCGCTCGGCGGCGCGGATGCGCGTGGCCAGGGAACCGAAGCGCTCGGCGGTGTTGCGGTCGGCGGCGGCGGCGACGGCCGCGTCGTCATGGCCGCGACACTCCCACTCGGAGCGGGGAATGCCGCGCATGATCGACCCCGGCAGCGTCTCGGCGACGAAGGCGACCAGGTCGCCGGCGACGTCGCGGGTGAGCAGCTCGCCGGCGCGGCGCATGTCCTCCAGGTAGGTGCGGCTGCGCACGCACCAGAGGACGCGCGCGGTGGAGAAGCCGGTGCCCGGCGTGGCGTGGAGGTGGGCCTCGGCGGCGCGGACGAAGTCGGCGATCAGCGAGGAGGTGCGCTGCGGCTCGCGCTGCACCGCGGCGTGCAGCGCCGCCAGCGACAGGGTGCTGTCGACGCCGGGCGCGGTCATGCGCACCGCGAAACGGGGGGCGTCGACGGTCACGGTGTGCCCCCGGTAGCGCGCCTGGAGCTGGAGGCGGATGCGCTCGGCGAAGCTCGCCTGGTCGTCCTCGGGGTTCATCGACCACCAGTGTGCCGCACGGTCACGCGGGCACGCCCTCGGCGGAACGCCTACGCCGCCCCCGCCTGGTGCCTGCGCCGCTGCGACACGTAGTCGACGAGGATGTAGTCGCCGAGCCGGTCGGGCGAGATGAAGAAGGCACGCCCGCGGTTGAGCCGGGTCATCTGGTTGACGAACTGCACCAGGTGGTAGTTCGACTCCAGCATGAAGGTGTTGATGACGATGTTCTCGCGGGTGCAGCGCTGCACCTCGACCAGCGTCTTGTGGAAGGTCTCGGGCAGCGGCGGGTAGAAGAACACCGCGCGCGACCCCTCCATGTGCGCCGTCGGCTCGCCGTCGGACACGATGATGATCTGCTTGTTCTGCCCGTGGTAGCGGGAGAGCAGGTGGCGCGCCAGCATCAGCCCGTGCTGCATGTTGGTGCCGTACACGTACTCGTTGACGCTGAGCTGCGGCAGCGCGGACGGTGTGATCTCGCGCGCGTAGTCGCTGAAGCCGATGACGTGCAGGGTGTCGCGGGGGAACTGGGTGCGGATCAGGGAATCCAGCGCCAGCGCCACCTTCTTGGCGGCGTAGAAGTAGCCGCGCAGCGGCATGGAGCGCGACATGTCGAGCATCAGCACCGTCGCCGACCGCGCCAGCGACTCGTTGCGGTGCACCTCGAAGTCGTCGGGTGAGAGCTTGGGCGTGCGCCACGCGCCACCCGGGGTGCGATGCGAGCCGACGTGGGCGTCGGAGGCCTCGCGGCGCAGCGCGTTCATGATCGTCTTCTCGACGTCGAGGTCGAAGGGATCGCCGAACGAGTAGGCCTTGCTCTCGTCGCTGCGCTCGCCGCCGGCACCTTCGTGCTTGATCGCGTGGTTGCCGAAGCGGTCGCGGCGCAGCCGGGCGAAGAGGTCACCCAGCGCCTTCTGGCCGATGCGGCGCATGCCCCGCGCGGTGAGCTGGAAGCCGCGGCCGTCGCGCTGGATCAGGCCGGACTCCTCGAGCCGCTTGGTGATCTGGGAGAGCTGGTCGACGCTGCGCGCCGCCTCGTCGCCGAGCGCCTCGCGCAGCTGCTGGCGGGTGCGGTCGTCGAGCTCTCCGCCGCGATACGCCTCGCGCAGGGAGCGCTCCAGGTCCTCCATCGACTGCAGGCGGCCCATCAGGTCCATGGCCTCGTCGAGGGGCAGCTGCTCGCCGCCGAAGAAGTTGTAGCGATTGCCCAGGCGCTGCCGCGGTGAGAGCAGCTCCAGGGCACCGGCGAGCTGGGCCAGCTCGGCCTGCAGGTCGGGGTCGCTGAACGCCGATTCCATCAGCTCGCCGAGCTGGCGGCGCATCTCCGGCGACAGCGACTGCATCAGCGAATCCATGCGGGCCATCTGCTTCTGCAGGTCTTCGAGGAAGTCGTCGAAGGTGTCGGGCGCGTTGGGGAAGAGCTGGCCCCACTTCTGCTTGAACTGCTCGTACGACGCCTGCAGCTGCTCCGGGGGCACGCCCTCCAGCTTCTGGCGCATCAGCGAGTTGAGGTCGCGGACCATCTCGCGGAGCGCCTGCATGTCGCCCTGCGACATGTTCTGCAGGGAGCGCTGCATGTCCTTGAAATAGGTGTCGACGACGCCCTTCTTCAGCTCCTCGAGCAGCTCCTGGAACTTCTGCTCGGCGCGCGGGTCCATGAACTCGTACTGCTGCAGCTCGCGGATGGCGCCGCCTGGCTCGGGAGGCAGGTTGTCGAGCGTCTCGCGGCGCTTGCGGGCGACGCGCTCCAGCACGCGCTGGGCCGACTCGTCCTTGGCCGCCTGCACCCGCTCGTCGATGCCCTGCCGCTCCTGGCGCAGGACGCTGTCCAGCTTCTCCTGGATGTCCTTGAAGACGCCGTCGAGGTTGAAGCGCTCCAGCTGCTGCTG
>CAZCJX010000050.1:0-20448 GCA_964499205.1 uncultured Actinomycetes bacterium
AATCCGGCTACCGGGCCGCAGAGACGAGTTCCGCGAACTCGCCGACGCCTTCGACACCATGCTCGCGCGGCTCGAAGCGCACATCACCGAACAGCAGAGATTCGCAGCCAACGCCTCGCACGAGCTGCGCACCCCGCTGGCGATCACGCAGACGCTTCTCGACGTGGCGCGCAACGATCGCAACCGGGACACCGAGGAGCTCGTCGACCGCCTCCACGCCGTCAACACGCGAGCGATCGACCTCACCGAGGCATTGCTCCTGCTCAGCCGCGCCGACCAGCGGTCCTTCATTCGAGAACACGTCGACCTCTCCCTCATTGCGGAAGAAGCCACTGAGACCCTCCTCCCCCTGGCGGAGAAGAACGGCGTCACCATCGAGACCTCCGGCGACGTCAGCCCCACCCTCGGCTCACACGCGCTCCTGCGTCAGATGACGAGCAACCTGGTGCACAACGCCATCGTCCACAACCTGCCTGAACACGGCACGGTATGGGTCACCACCAGGGTTCACCCCAGGACTGTGGTGCTCACCGTCGAGAACACCGGCGAGAAGCTGACGCCGCACGTAGCGTCCACGCTTGCTGAGCCATTCCTGCGCGGCACCGAACGCATCCGCAGCGACCACGCGGGTGTCGGCCTCGGCCTGGCGATCGTCAAGAGCATCGCACAAGCGCACGACGGAACCCTCACCCTCACCCCGCGCGCCGCGGGCGGGCTCTGCGTCACGGTGCAACTGCCCGCCGCGCCCGTGCGCAGAAGCCAGTGGTTGCCCAGTGAGGACCACGCGGTCGCCGACTGACCGCTAGACTCCGGTGAACGTATGAACGGGCCGCACGTCGCCAGCTTCGCCCTGGTCGCCTTGATCCTGATCCTCGTTCCCGGACCGAGCGTTCTCTTCGTGGTCGGCAGAGCTCTTTCGCTGGGACGTGGTCCTGCACTGCTCACCGTGGTCGGCAACGCCGTCGGTGAGTTCCTTCAGGTGATGGCGGTCGCCGCGGGCATCGGCGAGCTGGTGCAGCGCTCGGCGGCGGCCTTCGAGGTGCTGCGGCTGGTCGGCGCCGCCTATCTCGTGTTCCTCGGCGTTCGTGCCATCCTGCATCGGCGTAACAGCGGTGCCTCGCTGCAGCGAGATCGCGTGGTGCCGGGCCGCCGGCGGGTTCTCTGGGACGGTTTCCTCGTCGGCGCCACCAATCCCAAGTCGCTCGCGTTCTTCATCGCCGTCCTCCCCGGCTTCGTCGACCGGACCGGTGGGGCCGTCCTCCTCCAGCTTCTCGTCCTCGGCGTGATCTGGGTCGCCATCGCGCTGCTGTCGGACAGCCTGTGGGCACTCGCCGCGGGACAGGCGCGGCACTGGTTCGGTCGATCCCCGCGTCGCCTCGAGGCGATGGGGGCGGCGGGCGGCGCGACGATGATCGGACTCGGCGTCTACCTCGCCGTCGCCCGGCAGCGAGCAACCTGATTTGGGGGCCCTGCTCAGCCCCTGACGAAGCGCAGGCGCTCCACCTGCTCCTGCCAGGCAGCGGATCGCCAGAAGCCAACGGCGTGCGGGTGAGACGCCACGACGATTGCCTGGAGTCGCCTGGCCCCGAGCCCGTCGAGCCGCTCTTCCGCTGCTGACAGGAGCCGGCGCGCCAGCCCCCTGCGGCGATGTTCAGGAGCGACCGCGAGCCGGTAGATCGAGCCGCGCCATCCATCCCATGCAGCGATGACGGAGCCGACGATCGACGCCCCGGACACGGCCACGAGCAGGGCCCCGGGGTCGTGCGCGATGAGTTGGCTCACGGCGGCGACGTCGTCGGTGTGGGTCGGCTCGGCGTCAGCCGCTGACCACAGCAGCAGCACAGCGTCGACGTCCTGAATCACGGCGGGGCGGATGACGATCGACACCACGCGGATGCTAGCAGCGCACCAGCAGTAACCGTCGCTCGTACCCCGATACATGGATGATCGACACGACCAACCCGCCGCGACGACGACCGCTCTGCACCGGCCGGCGATGCGCCGTCCTGTGCTGCACGCGTACTCCGCTCAAGTCCGCAATCGTGAGGATCATGCTGGCCAAGGTGGATTCCGCCCCCGGCTGTGGCTCGCCATGCGCCTGCTGGGAGCGCTGGCGCTGCTCGCGACCGGCGCAGTTCACCTGCAGCAGTTCCTCGCGCTCTACTCGGCGGTGCCGACGATCGGGACTCTCTTCGTCCTGAATTTCGCCGGCGCCAGCGTGGTCGGCCTGGCGCTCCTCGGCCCACTCCAGCGCGTCGCCCGGTCGTACGACCGTTTCGTGCTGGTGCCACTCGCCCTGGCGGGAATCGCGCTCGCCGCAGTTGCCTTCGCATTCCTGCTCATCAGCCAGCAGATGCCGTTGTTCGGCTTCCAGGAGCCCGGGTACAACCCCGCGGCGATCATGGCCGCACAGGGCGCCGAGATGGCGACCGTGCTGTTCCTCGGCGCGTTCCTCGTCGGGCGGGTCGGGCTGAACGCGCAGATGACGCGCTGGTGACCGTGCGCCCAAGGAGACACACGATGAAAGGACTGATTGCGCCTGTCGCAGGAATCGCCGGCGTGCTCGCCCTCGCCGCATGCGGCGGCGCCGCAGCCGGAAGTGGCAGCAGCAGCAGCGGTTCGGCCACCACGACGCTCTCCGTCCGACAGCTGTCCAAGGTCGGCAGTGTCCTCGTCGACGGGAGCGGCAACGCTCTCTACACGCCGGACCAGGAAGCCGGCGGCATGATCCTGTGCACCGGCGCATGCAACGCGTTCTGGAAGCCGCTCACCATCACCGGGGGTACGCCCAGCGGCCCCGCCGATGCAGGGATGCTCGGCGTTGTCACCCGGCCCGACGGAACCACCCAGGTCACCGCCAACGGCAGGCCGCTGTACACGTTCTCCGAGGACTCGCCGGGCAACCCAACCGGTGATGGCTTCGCCGACGATTTCAACGGCCACCACTTCATGTGGCACGTGGTTCGCTCGTCCGGCAGCAGCGGCGGTGCCGGCGCGGCCACCGGCACAGGCGCCAGCAGTGGGAGCACCAGCAGTGCCAGCGGCTACGGGTACTGACGTCGAAACCTAGGAGGCAGACCGCGATGAACGTCTCGCCGTCGACCGTCATGACGACTCCCACACGTCCCAGACCCAGCGGGCGCAGCGCGATCGCGGCGGTCATCGCCGCGGTCGCGCTCGGCACCCCCGTCACCCAGCCACTGATCACCGCATCCGCGGAGAAGGGTGGGTACGCGGAGACTCCTCTCGTCTCCGACCTCGCCGGTCGCGCCGCCCAGACCGACGTGGACCTCAAGAATCCCTGGGGCATCGTCGCGGGCCCGACCACCCCATTCTGGGTGTCGGACAACAACGCGGGCGTAACCACGCTCTACCGCGGTGACGGCAGCAAGGTCATCCTCAACAACGGCACGACGGCGATCCCGCACGTGACCATCCCCGGCCCCGGTGCCGCGCCCGGCACGCCCACCGGCGTGGCCTTCGCGCGTGGTGCGGGCTTCACCCTCACCGCCGGCGGCGCCTCCGCAGAGGCGTTCTTCATCTTCGCCACCGAGGACGGCACCATCGCCGCCTGGAGCCCGCTGGTCGACTTCACCGCAGCGGTGACAACGGTGGACAACTCGGCCGTTCCCACCGCCCAGAACGGCGCCGTCTACAAGGGTCTGGCGCTGGCCTCGACCGCCGGCGGCAACCGGCTCTTCGCCACCAACTTCCGCGCCGGCACCGTCGACGTCTTCGACACCGCCTTCCACCAGGTGGCCCTGGGTGGAGCGGCCTTCACCGACGACAGGATCCCCGGCGACTACGCCCCCTTCGGCATCGCCGCGGTGCCCCAGGGACTGCTGGTCAGCTACGCGCAGCAGGACGCGGCCAGGCACGACGACGTCGCCGGACAGGGGCACGGCTTCGTCGACCTCTACAGCACCTCCGGCGTGCTCCTGCAGCGCCTGGTCCGCCACGGCCAGCTGAACTCCCCGTGGGGCATGGCCATGGCACCGCCGTCCGGCTTCGGTCGTTTCAGCGGTGACCTGCTGGTCGGCAACTTCGGTGACGGCACCATCCACGCCTACAGCCCGGCAGGGCACTTCGCCGGCACGCTGCGCGGCGGCGACGGCCGGCCGCTGGTGAACCCCGGGCTGTGGGGGCTGCGGTTCGGCAACGGCTCCGCCGCCGGGCCGACCACCACCCTCTTCTTCACCGCGGGCATCAACGACGAGGCCGACGGGCTGTTCGGAGCCATCACCCCCACGGGCGGCTGAGGCTGGCGCACGAGCGCGGCCGGACCCTCGACCAGATGGCGCCAGCTCTGGCTGAAACCGGGGCGCCCAGCGCCAGCACACTCGCACCCGCCAGAATGGCGCCATGAAAGCAGCGGTGATCTACGAGAACGGCCCGCCCGAGGTGCTCCGCTACGAGGACGTCGCCGACCCGGTGGCCCCGGACGGCGGCGTCGTCGTCGACGCGGAGGCGATCAGCGTCGAGGGAGGGGACCTCCTCGCCCGCGCGGGCGGGCAGCTGGCGTCGGTCCCGCACATCGTCGGCTACGTCAGCGCCGGGACGGTGAGCGAGGTCGGCGCCGGTGTCGCGGGACGAGCGGTCGGCGACCGGGTGGTGGCGATGAATGCCGCCGGGTCGCACGCCGCCCGGCGAGCCGTCTTCGCCGCCATGACCTGGCCGATTCCCGCCGGGCTGGATGCCGCCCGCGCCGCCTGCGTGCCGGTCGCCTTCGGAACCGCGTACGAGTGCCTCTTCACCGCCGGCAACCTCGCCGCCGGCCAAACCGTGCTGGTCCACGCCGGCGGCGGCGGTGTCGGCATGGCGGCGATCCAGCTCGCCAAGCGCGCCGGCGCGACGGTGATCTCCACCGCCTCCAGCGACGAGAAGCTGGCACGGCTCAAGGCGTTCGGTGTCGACCACGGCATCAACTACGCGACCGAGAGCTTCGTCGAGCGCACCATGCAGCTGACCGATTCCCGGGGCGTGGACGTGGTGCTCGACTCCATCGGCGGCCGCAACTTGGTCGACAGCGTCGAGGTCCTCGCCTACCGGGGCACGCTGGTCAGCGTGGGAACCGCCGCCCGTGCAGGTTCGGCAATCGAGGCGCGGTCGCTCTGGACGCGCAACACCACGCTGCGCGGCGTCTGGCTCAGTGCCTCGATCCTGTCGGAGTACGCCCGTGTCCATCCCATGATCGCCGACCTGCTGCAGCGGGTCGCCGGCGGCGAACTGCAGGTGGTGATCGATCGCTCCTTCCCGCTCGCCGATGCCGCCGCCGCGCACGCATATATCGAGAGCCGCAGCGCATTCGGCCGGGTCGTCCTCACGCCGTAGCCAGTCCTGAAAGGATCAGGGCTCGCGCGCCCTGCCGTGAACTACTTGCGGCGGCGGCCGGCTGCCTGCCTGACGCCCTCTGCCGCACCCTTGGCGGTGTCGGCGGCGTCGCGCATCGCCTCTTTGGCCCTGCCGGCGGCTCGCTGTGCCTTCCCCTCAGCCTCGGTCCGCCGGTTGCCGGTCGCCTTGCCCACCACTTCCTTGCCGGTGCCGACGCCCTGGTCCTGCTTGTCGCCCATCGACGTTCTCCTAGCTCGTTGCCGCTGAGCTCAGTGCAGCACGCTCGTACCCCCCGCGTCGACCCCCCATGCTGCGCAGCCCGGGGCTCCACCAGCGGCCCGTCTGAGCCCGTGGCCGCAAAACCGACCGCTCGGTCGGGTTTACATCGCTTGACAGGGACCTAACAAAGATCCTTTGTGCTTGCCCCCTCGTTTCCTCTATAACTTTCGCCGCAGGGCGCCCGAACGGGTGGGGCGCTGATCGGGGAACGGTGGGGCGTCGCCGGGTAGGGCGAGGACGCTGCCGCCTGTTTGCAGGAGGCAGGCCATGTTCTCAGTGGCGTTCGTGCGCACCTGGCGTCGCGCGTCCAAACGGCTGGTGGCGGCGGGCGCGGTGGGCGTCGCCGGCCTGGCCGGCTACCTGGTGGTGAGTGTCAACGCGCACGCCGCCACCACCTTCACGCTCAGCCCCACGTCGGTCGCCGGCGACCTCGAGATCGGCTCGTCGACCTACGCCACCGTGCGCGACGCGGTGAACAACGCCATCAGCGGCAACGGCGCGCTGACCCTGCCCGTGCCCATCCCCGACCTGCAGACGCTGTCGGTCTCGGGCGTCAGCGCGGCGTCGGACGACGGCAAGAACTCCCTGGCCATCAACGGCACGGTCACCCTGCAGGGGCAGGGCGTGAACCTCCAGCTCAGCGCGGTGTGGCCCGATGCGTCGAGCACCAGCCCGCAGATCGCGGTGGCGGTCAAGCCGGCGGCATCGAGCCTGAGCGCGCTCAACGCATTGTGGAGCGGCGCGCCGGTCAACCCGACCTTGACCAGCGCCCTGGTGGTGGCCTCGCCGTCGAGCGCGTACAGCTTCGATCCCGCCGCGCTGCCCGCCGCAGCGCAGAGCTTCTACCCCAGCGGCATCGGGACGTTGCCGGTGGGCCACGGCATGGCGCTGGTGGCCACGGTCGACGCCAGCAGCGACGCCACGCTGTCGAACGCGCTGCACTACCTCGGCGAGGGCAGCACGGTGACCATCCGCGGCACCGCGTCGGGCTCGATCGCACCGCTCTTCGGCGGCGCCTCGCAGGCCCAGGAGAAGGGTCTCGACCTGACCATCAGCGACACCGCGGTGGGCTCGTCGCTGCCCTCCTGGATCACCTCGCGCGACTCCAGCGTCGAGCTGCAGATCGTCGACGACAACGGCACCATCACGCCGTCGGTGCAGCTCAGCGACAGCATCGGCGTCGACCTCAACGGGCAGATGAACACCTATACCGGCACGGCCGCGTACACGCAGTCGGGTTTCGGCGGTGCATCGGTCAGCCTCACCTACGGGCTGCAGCCCAACACCACGCTGGAGCCGCCGTTCGACCTCGGCGCGCTGACGCTCGCGTCGCCGCGGCTGACCCTGTCGATGACCACCGGCGGAACTCCCAGCTTCAGCGGTGAGTTCGACGTCGACGCCACCGTCGGCGCCAAGACCTTCCACGTCGCCGCCGCGCTGACGGCGGGCAGCGGGGGAGCGGTGCAGGCATCGCTGGCACTCACCGGCTCGGTGAGCAGCGGCGACCTCGTCGCCTTCGCCAACCAGCTGCTCTTCGCCGGCAGCACGTCGAGCTACGTCGACGCGTCGTCGCTGGGTGACGCGGTGACCTTCACCGGTGTCACCTTCTCCTTCAGCAAGGACAGCTCGTCGCAGCAGTTCGGCGTGTCGGCGAGCGCCACCATCCGCAGCACCCTGGAGGCCGACGTCGCGCTCACCGTCGCGCACGCCACCGGCAGCCCCACCAAGCTGCTGGTCGGCCTGCACGTCGCCGACCCGACCTGCTCGTGCGTCAAGGTCGCCAACCTGTTCAGCGGCCAGCTCAGCTCGTTGGCGAGCGGCCTGCAGTTCCCCGCCGTCGACGTGCTCGCCGAGGTGGGCTACGGCAGCGCACCGACGTCGGTGAGCACCTCGTCGCTGCCGTCGCAGATCACCGCGCTGCTGCACAAGGTGTACTCGTCGCTGCCGAGCACCATCACCCTGCAGCCGGGACTCAGCTTCGCCGGCAACGTCACCCTGCCCGACGCGGTCACCTCCGCGTTCGGCATGTCGGCGGGAGCGCAGGTGCTGCTCAGCGGCGACGTCGGCGTCGACCTCGGCGCCTTCGCCGGCTCGGGCGCGCCGGCGCTCTCCGGCTCGATCACCGCCGCGCTGCCCACCATGACGGCGACGCTGCCGAGCTGGCTGGGCAGCACTGCCAGTGTCGACTGGACGGTCAGCCTCAGCGCCGACAGCAACAAGACGGTGCAGCTCGACGTCCAGGCGGACAGCACCATCGACGTCACCATCGAGGGCAGCACCTACCCGGTGACCCTGAGCGGTGAGATCAGCACCGGCACCGGCGGCACCGTGCTCTCCCTCGACGGCAAGGTCACCGGCACCTTCACCGACCTGTTCGGCATCTCCTGGCTGTCGCTCACCGATCCCCACGTGCAGCTGAACTACGACACCTCGAAGTCGCCGGCCAGCTTCAGCGCCAGCCTCGACGGCACCGTCACCATCGGCGGCAAGAGCGCCGCGGTGAGCGCCTCGATCACCAAGGGCGACGGCACCGACGCCTCGGTCGAGGTCACCCTGCTCGACTCCGTGTCGCTCAACGACGTTCTCACCAGCATCGGCGCCAACCTGAGCAGCCTCAACCTGCCGACGCTGACCATCAGCGCGCTCGACGCCAAGTTCGCCGCGGGCTCGAGCGGAGCGTCGTTCGACATGAGCGCGCAGACCACGCTGACGACGCACAGCAACACCACCGTGGACTCCACGCTGCTGGTCTCGGTGAGCAAGTCGAGCAGCGGCACCCAGCTGCTGGCCGGCTTCTCGGCGACGTCCAACGCCAAGCTCAGCGACTTCGTCTCCTCGGTGCCCAGCGGCGTCGACTTCAGCT
Source organism: uncultured Actinomycetes bacterium (assembly GCA_964499205.1). GTDB lineage: Bacteria > Chloroflexota > Dormibacteria > Aeolococcales > Aeolococcaceae > DASRDZ01. Next base: position 8,474 of record CAZCJX010000050.1, read on the forward strand.
TCCCGCACTTCGCGGTGGTGCTGGCGCACCCGGCGATCACGCTGACGCCGGCGAAGATGACGCCCAACCAGCTCACCTTCTTCAACACCTTCTGCGGCGACAGCAACTCGCCCTGCCACGACAGCCTGCAGCTCGCCGACGGGCTCAGCGTCGTCGCCGACGTGCAGATCCCCACCCAGCTGGACGGCCTGCTCAACCAGGTGCACGAGAGCTCCACCGTGCCGCTGCTGGTCACCGGCGTGCTGCCCGTCTTCGGCGGCGACCTGTCGAGCTTCTCGCTCACCGTCGACCTGCCGCAGATCCCCATCACCGACAGCACCCCTGACCTCTTCCAGAGCGGAGGCCTGTCGCTGAAGCTCACCGCCACGTCGATCGAGCTGAAGGGGACGGTCACCTTCAACATCACCAAGGGCTCCTCGGTGACCACCCATGCGCAGTGCGACGCTCTCAGCGGTGTGTGGCGCACCGAGCGCGGCACCTCGACGCAGGGCTGCTTCGACCAGGTGCCCTTCGACCTCGACGCCGCCATCTCGCTGAACCCGGTGCCCAGCGTGACCCTCACCGGCGGCCTCGACCAGGGCTACCAGTGGATCGCCCCGATGGGCCAGTCCTGGTTGACCCTCAACGACGCCACCGTGCAGTTCGGCATCAGCATGACCGTGCCGGGGCCGACCTTCACCCTCGGCGTCGACATCGGCTTCACCATCTCCGGCCACGACTTCTTCGGCGCCTTCCTGGCCAGCGCCACGCCGATCGAGGCGCCGCCGTTCATCGCCGTCAACGTCGAGGGCATCCGGGTCAACAGCAACAGCGGGCTGTCGATGCAGGACCTGGTCGACGTCGCCAACGCGGTGACCGGCCAGTCGTTCACCCTCGGCGGCGTGCCCAACATCGCGGTGCGCAAGATCGACCTCAGCTTCTCCGAGGTCAACGACCCGCAGCTCTGCCTGCCGCAGGGCATCCACGTTGCCGCCGATCTCTACATCAACCCGTCGACCGGCGTCACCGACACGGTCGGCGGCGGCTGTCCCACCGATCCCAGCAGCGAGACGTCGCGCGCCCAGCAGTGCCAGAGCGACGCCGGCAACGGCTGCTTCGCCGCGGCCGACTTCAGCATCGACGACAACGGCATCAGGGCCAGCGGCCTGCTCGGTGCCTTCGACGTCGGTCCCATCGACTTCGGCGGCGCCCAGCTCGACCTGGAGGTGTCGCCGACGGTGCAGCGCCTGCTGCTCAAGGGGTCGATGAGCATCACCGGCTTCGCCAGCGGCTCCATCGACCTGCTGGTCAGCAGCAGCGACCTGCACTTCCGCGGCAGCGTCCAGGTGCTCGGCAGCGCCTTCGACGCCTACCTCGACGGCGACGCGTCGTTCTCGCTCACCGACCTGGCATCGCTCAAGAATCCGCCGTCCTTCAGCGTCAACGCGGTGCTCAAGTCGGACTTCCTCAACCAGGCCGGCGTGGCCATCTCCGGTCCGCTGCAGGCGCTCAAGCCGGCCATCCAGGCCATGGACGTGATCCTCGGCGACGTCGCCAACGGCGACCTGCTCGACGCGGTCATCGACCTGCCGACCCAGGTGGCCAGCATGGGGGCGACGCTGCCCGGCTCGCTGGGCAGCACGCTGGGCGACATCAGCAGCGAGCTCAGCACCGTCAAGAGCGACATCGACAGCTTCGGCCACACCTTCACCTACGGCATCAACGACATCCTCAACGGCTTCGAGCTGAGCTTCCCCGGCCTGCCCGGCACCTACGTGCCCTCCTCCCCGACGTGCGTGACCACCTGGCAGGACGGCACCTGCTACTCGATCCCGCCGACCTGCTGGGGCGCGCTGGGATGCACCGGCGGCGTGCCCGGCTACGTCGCCAACCCGACCTGCATCACCGACGAGGTGAACGGCACCTGCTACTCGGTGCCGCCCTTCGACTGGGGCCACGTCCCCGGCCTGTGCGACAGCATCAAGTCGTTGATCCCGCAGATCTACAACTCGTCGACGGGCCAATGTGACGTCAACCAGCTGGTGCCCAACCTGATCAACCCGGTGCTCAAGGCCGCCTTCAAGACGGTGACCGGCTACGACATGGGCAACCAGAGCCTGACCACCGTGCTCGACGACATCGCCGCCCAGCTCGGCTCGGGCAACGTCTTCGCCATCAACTGCGCCCAGTTCAGCGCCTCGCTGAGCACCGGGGGCACGCCGTCGGCGCAGGTCAGCCTGGCCACCGACCTCAGCCTCTTCGGCACCGACGAGAACTTCGGCCTGGGCTGGAACTTCAGCCCCAACACCAGCAATGCCGGCCAGGCGGTGCTCGACATCCTGCAGTCGATCATCAACCCGAGCACCAACGTGAGCTGCGGGCTGCCCTCCGACTGGAACAGCAACGCCAACTTCCCCGACGCGCTCGGCACCGGTCCCACGTCGAGCGGTCCCGTCAACCCCTCGCCCACGCCGACGATGTCGCTCTCGCTGGCGTCGTCGACCATCGATGAGGGCAGCGCCGCGACCGTCAACGGCACCATCACTCCCGCGCCATCGGCGGGCACCGCCGTGTCGCTGAGCTGGGGCGACGGCAGCGCGGCGGTCACCGTCACCACCGCGGGCGACGGCAGCTTCACCGCCAGCCGGACCTTCACCAACAACCTGCCTCCAGGCCACCCCGCGGCGCAGTACGCGGTGACCGCATCGCGGAGCGGCGGTCCGCACGCCTCGGCGATGTTGACCGTGGCCAACGTGGCACCGTCCAACGTGTCGCTGAGCGCGACACCCGGCACGGTGGGGGAGGGCAGCCCGACCACCCTCAACGGCTCGTTCACCGATCCCGGCGCGGACACCCACACGGTGCTGATCACCTGGGGTGACGGCAGCAGCGACACCCTCTCCCTCGCCGCCGGGGTGACCAGCTTCGCCAAGGCGCACACCTATCTGGACAACAACGGCAGCAACGCCGGCTACGCGGTGCACGCCACAGTGACCGACGACGACCTCGCCCACGGGTACGGCAACACCACCATCGGTGTCAGCAACGTCGCCCCGCACGGCATCACCGTCACGCCGCTGAGCTGCGTGGTGGCCACCGGCGCGGTGCCCTGCGCCAGCCTCACCGACGCCCAGGAGAACGCCCTGGTCACCTACCGGGTGGCCTTCACCGATCCCGGCGTGCTCGACACCGAGACCGCGGTGATCACCTGGGGCGACGGCAGCAGCGACACCGTCAACGCCGGCACCAACCGCAGCTTCGTCACCTCGCACCAGTGGACCGAGGCCGACGTCAACCCGCACAGCACCGGCGAGGACCCGACCCACGGCATCTTCCCCATCGGCGTCACCGTCACCGACAAGGACGGCGGCGTGGGCACCGGGTCGAGCAGCGAGACGGTGGAGAACGCGGCGCCGGCCGGCCTCACCGAGACGCTGTCGAAGACCACCATCGCCGAGGACGACCCGCCGGTCTCGGTGTACGGCGTCTTCACCGACGCCAGCGGCTCGGACACCCACACCGTCACCGTCGACTGGGGCACCGGCTGGGGTGGCGACCGCTACCAGACCATCCATCTCGGCACCGGCGTCTTCTCCTACATCGCGTCGCGCCAGTACGGCGACAACGGCACCTATCCCATCGCGGTCACCGTCACCGACGACGACGGCGCATCGGTGAGCACCTCGCAGACGCTCACGGTGCTGAACCTGCCGCCGTCGATCGCCATCGACCGCAGCACCACCGTGCAGGTCAAGGGAATCGCCACCTTCCTCGGCCACGCCGGCGCGCCGCTCACCTTCTCGGCGCACATCCACGACCCGGGCAGCGACGACGAGACCGGCGTCTGGAACTGGGGCGACCGCACCGCCAACACCAGCACCACCTACCTCAACAATCCGCCCAATCCCGACCCGGCGCTGAGCCCGCAGGTCAACCCGCGCGACCTCACCGACACCCACCCGCACACCTGGCAGAACGCGTGCCTCTACAACATGACCGCGACGGCCACCGACGACGACGGCGGCGCGGCCAGTGACACGAGCCACGTGGTCATCACCAACAACACCAGCAAGGACTGGGGCGCGGGCTACTGGGCGTCGCAGTACGCGCTCGGCGGCGCGCAGAAGATTCCCACCGCGACGCTGACCTGCTACCTCACCATGACCCGCTACCTCAGCTCCGTGCTGGGCGCGCCGGTCACCCTCAACACCGCCGCTGACGCCGCCCGGGTGCTCAGCCCCTCCAGCAGTGACGCACACGCCAAGCTGGCCCGTGAACTGCTGGTCGGCTGGCTCAACTTCGACAACGGCGCCTTCGACTGGAACACCATGGTCGACACCAACTGGGACGGCATCCCCGACACGCCGTTCCACCAGCTGATGACCCAGACGGAGGCCATCTACCTCAACCCGAGCAGCACCGACGCTCAGGTCCTGGCCATCCGCAACGTGCTGGCCAACCTCTTCGGCGACTGACTCCGCCACCAGACCGGCACGATGAGGCGGCGCCCGCAGTGGCGCCGCCTCGTCACCTAGTCGCGCCGCGCGTCGAGCAGCTGCAGCTGCAGCAGCAGTGCGATGCGCTGCTCCGGGTCGTCGAGATCGATCGACGGCAGCTGGCGCAGCTTCTGCAGGCGGTAGCGGTACGTGTTGTGGTGGAGACCCAGGGAACGGGCGGCGGCGAGCACGTCGCCGAAGCACTCCAGGTAGGCGCGCAGCGTGGACAGGTGATGGGTGCGCTGGACGCGGTCGAGGGCGGCGAGATCGGCGAGCGGGCCGGTGTCGGTGAGGCCCTCCTCCTCGGCGAGGTCGGCGAGCCGCAGCAGGAGGAGCTGGAGCCGCAGATCGTCGATGACGCCGACCACAGGCTCCTCCCCGCTGCGGTTGCCGAGCAGGCGGAGGACGCGATCAGCGTCGCGCCGCGACTGGGGCAGCGCGGCGAGGTCGGTGGCGTGGCCGCCGATGCCGACCAGCAGCGGGATCCGCCGCTGCGCAGCCATGCGGCCCAGGAAACCGAGCCCCGCCTGCTCGGCCGTGCGCCGGCTCTCCGCCGCGTCGGCCGGCGCCGGCACCACGGCGTAGAGGACGCCCTGGACCAACCCGCTCAACGCCCGGCGGTGCACCGCGGAGAGATGCAGCGACAGCGTGTCCCAGGCGCGCAGCAGGGCCAGCTCGTTGCCCTCCTCGGCGCCGCCGCGGAGGGACACCGCCATCACCCGGAAGGCGTCACCGGAGAGCCCGAGACGAGCGGCAGCGTCGGCGGCCAGGCTGCCGCCGTTGATGACAACCGAGACCAGATCTGCATGGAGGCTGCGCTGCACGTCCAGAGCGAGGCGGTGGCGCAGCAGGTGGATGGCGACGAACGACGCCGCCTCGGCGAACTCGCGCATCCTCCGCTCGTCGGGCCGAGCGTGCACCGCCGCCCAGATCGAGCCGAGCACCTCGTCGCCCGCGGCCACGCCGACGGCGAGGCGGGGCAACACCCCGGGTCCGATGTCGTCGAGGTAGAGCGGGTCGCGGCTGGTGGCGAGGTGGCGGTAGACGCCGTCGCGCTGCAGGACGCGCTGGAACTCGTCGGGGATCCGCCGTCCCAGGATGGTCAGCATGCGCGCGTGGTCGGCCTCGTCCTGGCGGCCCGAGTAGGCGAGCACGCGCGACTGGGGATCCTCGATGGTCACCGGCGCGTCGATCAGCGCGGCGACCGCGTTGGCGACGGCGAAGAGGTCGCCCGCCGCGGCGCCGCCGACCCGCTCGCCGGGCTGCGAGTCGGGCACCGGCTCGATCACCGACCGCAGCAGGCTGATGAGCTGCACCCAGGCCGCCCCGGGAGCGACGCCGAGCAGCGTCAATCCCAGCGTCTCGGCGTTGGCGGCGAGGCGTTGCTCGTGCTCGCCGGCGACCTTCATCGCCAGCAGCGCGCCCTGGGCGGCGAGCCGCTCCATGACCGCGTGCAGCTCGCGGTCGGCGCGCAGGCCGATGCCCAGCACCAGCATGCCCTCTCCGGCCGGTGCGGGATCGTCGGCGTCGAGGATGGCGATTCCCGCCACCGCGAGGCCGAGACCCTGCGGCGCCGCCAGCGGCCGCAGCACACCCGCGCCGAGCGAGTCGAGGACCTGCTCGAGGGTGACCACGGTGGCGACTCTATGCGGGCGCGGGGTCAGCTCGACGGGGACGCGTCCCAGGCGGCGGCGGGACGCAGCACCCGGCCGTGCCGCTCGCCGGTCGCCTCGCCGCGGTGCAGCACCACGGTTCCGCCCAGCAGCACCGTCTCGATGCCGGTGGGCGGCAGGTCGGGCTGCAGCGCGGTCCCCTGGTGCCCGACGCGCTGCGGGTCGAAGACGCAGATGTCGGCCACCATGCCGGGGCGCAGCGCACCGCGGCCGGCGAGACGGAACTGGCGCGCCGCGATCGAGGTCATCTTGCGGATCGCCTCCTCCCACTCCAGCACGCCCAGCTCGCGCACGTAGCGACCCAGCAGGCGCGGGAAGCATCCCCAGGTGCGCGGGTGCTGCAGCCCGATCGGCGGCCCGTTGTCGGACCCGACTCCGACCAGCGGGTCGCGCATGATCGTCTGCACGTCGTCCTCGGCCATCAGCTCCAGCAGGATCATCGCGCCGGGGTCGTCGCGCACCAGGGTGCACAGCGTCTCCCAGGCGTCTCCCGCAGCGGTGATCTCGTCCAGGGTGCGGCCGACGGCGCGCCCGTCGCGGTGGGCGGTGATGCGCACGTCCTGCGGTTGCGCCTGGTGCCACACCCCGGTGCCCGGCGCGCCGCTCTCGGCGATGCGGCGCAGCTCGGCGCGCGCCTCCGGGTTGCCCAGCCGCTCGCGCAGCCGCTCCGCGCCGCCCTCCAGCGCCGCCGGCGGCAGCAGGGCGGCGAGCATGGTTGCGCCCGCCGTGTACGGGTACTGGTCGCCGAACACGTCGACGCCGGTGGCGCGCGCCGACGCGAGTCGTCCGAGCAGCATCGCCGCGGTGCCGTGGTTGCGCCGCCCGGCCACCTTGCAGTGCGACACCTGCACCCGCGCGCCGCTGCGCCGCCCGATCTCGATCGCCTCGTCGAGCGCGTCGGCGAGATGGTCGCCCTCGTCGCGCATGTGGGTGGTGTACGGACGCCCGTGCGCCGCCGCCACCTCGGCCAGCGCGGCCACCTCGGCGGTGCCGGAGTACGAGCCGGGGACGTAGATCAGGCCGCTGCTCACGCCCGCCGCGCCGGCGCGCAGCGCCTCGTCGGTCAGCGCGCGCATCTCCGCCAGCGCGCCGGGGCGCAGGTCCTGATCGACGCCGTTGGCGACGGCTCGCACTGTGCCGTGGCCGACCAGCGCGGCGATGTTGTTGCTGGGCCTGGCGTGCGCCACCTCGGCGAGGAACGCCGCGAAGCTGCGCGGCCGCAGCTCCTGGCCGCCGGTCAGCTCGCCCCAAGTGTCGCCGAGCAGGTCGATGGCGGCGGCGGTCATGGGCGCGAAGGAGAAGCCGCAGTTGCCGACGATCTCGGTGGTGACGCCCTGGGCCAGCTTGAAGGTGGCCGGCTCGGCGGCGAGGTGGACGAGGTCGGAGTGGGAGTGGGGATCGATGAAGCCCGGCGCCACCATCAGGCCGTCGCAGTCGACCACCCGCCGCGCCGAGGTGCGATGCACGGTGATGTCGACCACCTGGTCACCTTCGATGACCACGTCGGCACGGCGTCCGGGCGAGCCCAGGCCGTCGTGGACGATGCCGCCGCGCAGCAACAGGTCGGCGCTCACCGCGCCATCCTAGTCGGCCGCGCCGGCGCGACCGGTGGGAGGATCCTCCCAAGCCCCGCCGCCGGCTTCGGTGCGGAGCACCAACCGGCCCGACCGCGCTGAGCCCAAGATCGACACCGGCATGGGCATCCTCGACTCCGGCGCGGCGGCGACCGCGACCACGTCCGCGCTCGACGGCGCCGTCGACGCGCTGCGCCGCGCCGAGGCGGAGGCGCAGGTCTCGGTGGCGGAGCTCGGCGCCATGCCCGACATCGCCGCCGCCGCGGCGCTGTGGGGCCGCATCTGGCAGACCACCGGCGTGTCGGGACTGGGCCCCGAGGCGCTGCGCGCCCTCAGCTATGCCGGCAACTACCTGGCCGGCGCGATGCGCGACGGCCACCTGGTGGGCGCGCTGGCCGGCTTCTTCGCCGGCAACGGCGAGCTGTACCTGCACTCCCACATCCTCGGCGTCGACGCCAAGGCACGTTCCCGCGGCGTCGGCTTCGCACTCAAGCTGCACCAGCGCGTCTGGGCCCTGGAGCGCGGCATCGCGAGGATCACCTGGACCTTCGACCCCCTGGTTTCTGCCAATGCCTACTTCAACGTGCAGAAGCTGGGCGCCGAGGGTGTCGAGTACCACGCCAACTTCTACGGCGTGATGGGCGACGCCATCAACGGCCGCGACGACACCGACCGGGTGCTGGTCAGCTGGCGCCTGCGCGACCCGGTCGCGGGCGACCTGGCGGCGCTCGACGGCGCTCCGTTCGCGCTGCGCATGCGCTCTGACGGCAGCCCGCTGGTGGACGACGGCGTCGCCGCTGATCCCGCCACCCAGGTGGTCCTGTGCGCCGTCCCCCGCGACATCGTGGCCATGCGCCGCGACCAGCCGGACCTCGCCGCGGCGTGGCGCATCGCGCTGCGCCGGGTGCTCTCCACGGCGTTCGCGCGCGGGCTGGTGCTTGGCGCGGTCGGGCCTGGCGGTGTGTACGTTCTCCGCCCCGGAGGCGAGTCGTGAGCGCGATCGGGACCACCACAGAAACGCGTCCATCCGCGGGCGGCGGCGACCTGCGGCCGCTGCGCATCGACGCCGTCGAGCTGCGCCGCGTCGCCCTGCCCCTGGTGGCGCCGTTCCGCACCTCGTTCGGCACCCAGACGGTGCGCGACGCGCTGCTGGTGCACGTGCTCGGCGACGACGCCGAGGGCTGGGGCGAGTGCGTCGCCCTCGCCGAGCCGGTGTATTCGAGCGAGTACGTCGACGGCTGTGTCGCCGTGCTGCGCGAGCACCTGCTGCCCCGCCTGCTCGGCGTCGACGGGCTGACCCCGGCACGCGTCGCCACGCTGCTGCAGCCGGTGCACGGCCACCGCATGGCCAAGGCGGCGGTGGAGATGGCGGTGCTCGACGCCGTGCTGCGCCGCGCCCGCATGTCGTTCGCCGACTTCCTCGGCGCCACGCGCAGCGCCGTCGACTGCGGCGTCTCGGTGGGGATCATGGGCTCGATCCCCGAGCTGCTCGATACCGTCGCGGGCTACGTCGAGGCCGGCTATCGCCGCGTCAAGCTGAAGATCATGCCCGGCTGGGACGTCGAGCCGGTGCGCGCGGTGCGCCAGCGCTTCGGCGGCGAGCTGCCCCTGCAGGTCGACGCCAACGCCGCCTACTCGCTCAGCGACGCCGCCCAGCTGGCCCGCCTCGACGAGTTCGAGCTGCTGCTGATCGAGCAGCCGCTGCCCGAGGACGACCTGCGCGGCCACGCCGAGCTGGCCCGCCGCCTGCGCACCCCGATCTGCCTGGACGAGTCGGTGGTGTCGGCCCGCGCCGCCGTCGACGCGCTCCTGCTCGGCGCCTGCAGCGTGGTCAACATCAAGCCCGGCCGGGTCGGCGGCTATCTCGAAGCCCGGCGCATCCACGACGTCTGCGCCGCCCACGGTGCCGCGGTGTGGTGCGGCGGCATGCTGGAGACGGGACTGGGTCGCGCCGCCAACCTCGCCCTCGCCTCCCTGCCGGGGTTCGTGCTTCCCGGCGACACGTCCGGCAGCGACCGCTACTACGCCGAGGACATCACCGCGCCGCTGCTGATGCAGAACGGGCAGCTTCGCGTTCCCGACGGGCCGGGCCTGGGCGTCGAGGTCGATGCCGGCGCACTGGAGCGCCACACCACGGCGTCGACGCTGCACCGCGCGTGACCCGGCGAGGCCGCTGGTCAGCGGTCGGCCGGCGGCTCCCAGCCCATCAGGGCGTGGAGCCCGCGCAGGTAGAGGCGCTCGGGGACGACGGTGGGGTCGACCAGCTGGATCAGGCCCAGCCCGTTGAGCATCGCCGAGAGCAGGATGGCCAGCTCCTCCGCCGGCATGGGCAGCTCGACGCCGTCGCGCCGGGCCAGCTCCTCGAATCTCCTGGCGGCGATCGCCAGCTGCTGCCGGCCCGGCGCCGCCATCGCCTCCAGCAGGTCAGGCTCGCGCAGCCCCAGCTTGAGCAGCTCGACCTGCAGCTTGACCAGGCGCAACGTCGCCGGGGTGGTGACGCCGGACCGCGCGCTGTCGAGCACCATCGCCTCCAGCGCCTGGCGCAGCCCGGTGGCGCCGGAGAAGGCCGTCTCGACCCCATCGCCGCCGGCGGCGCGCTGGCAGACGGCCACCAGCAGCGCCTTCTTGCTGCCGAAGGTGGAGTAGACGGCCCCGGTGGTCAGTCCCGCGCCGGCGGCGATCTCGCTCAGCGTGGCCGCGTGGTAGCCGCGCTCGGCGAAGACCTCCAGGGCGGACTCGACCAGCCGCTGGCGGGTCTCGGCGCCGCCACGGGTCTCGCCGGCTGGTTGCGGTGCATCCTGCGCCATGATAATGTCCATTATTACTGAGCGGCGGACGCCGCCATCCTACCAAGGAGGGAACCATGGCCACCGACACCCAACCCATCCGGCTCGACGCCCTGCATGCGGAGCTGGAGGAGCGCGTCGCCGAGGCGGCGCAGCGGCTCGGCGTCCCCGGTGTCGCGGTGGGCATCTGCGCCGGCGGCGACGAGGACTACGTGTACCACGGGGTCACCTCGGTCGAGAACCCGCTGGAGGTCAACGGCGACACCCTGTTCCAGATCGGCTCGACCACCAAGACCTACACCGCCACGGTGATGATGATGCTCGCCGAGCGCGGCCTGGTCGACCTCGACGCCCCGGTGCGCACCTACGTGCCCGAGCTGCGGCTCAAGGACGAGGAGGCGGCGCGCACGGTGACCGTGCTGCAGCTGCTCAACCACACCGCCGGCTGGTCCGGCGACCTGCACGAGAACACCGGCGACGGCGACGACGCCCGCGAGCGCTTCCTCGACGTTCTGGCCACTGCCGCCCAGAACAGCCGGCCCGGCACGGTGGCGTCGTACAACAACGCGGCGGTCAACCTGGCCGGCCTGGTCATCGAGCGGGTCACCGGCAAGACGTACGAGGCGGTGGTCACCGAGATGCTGCTCGCCCCGCTGGGCATGGAGAGCTCGTACTTCTTTCCCGGCGACGTGATGACCCGCCGTTTCGCGGTGGGACATCGCAAGCGCGACGAGCAGATCCGCGTCGCCCGGCCCTGGGCGCTGCCGCGCTCGGTGGCCCCGGCCGGCGGCATCGTCAGCACCGCCGCCGACCAGATCCGCTACGCCCGGTTCCATCTCGGCGACGGTCGTGCCGCCGACGGCACCCGCCTGCTCGACGCGGAGGCGTTGGTGCGCATGCGCCAGCCCACCGCGTCGCTGAACGGCAGCGCGCTGGGCGACTGGGTCGGCATCTCCTGGCTGATGCGCGACATCGGCGGGGTGCGCGTCGTCGCCCACGGCGGTTCCACCAACGGGCAGCAGTCGTCGTTCGACATCGTTCCCGAGCGCGACTTCGGCATCACCGTGCTGACCAGTGCCGACGCGGGATACATGCTCCACCGCGAGATCGTCGAGTGGGTGCTGCAGGCGTACTGCGGCGTGGTCGAGCCGGAGCCCGAGCCGATCCCGGTCACCGACGCCGACCTGGCGCCGCTGGCCGGTCGCTACGCGTCCGAGCACGCCTACGTCGACGTCGTTCCCGACGGCGACTCGCTGGTGCTCACCGTCGGCTACACGCCGGAGGGCGCGCGGATGCTCCAGCAGATCGTCGGCGAGGTGCCCGAGAGCAGGCCGATGCGCATCCGGCTCATCCCCGGCGACCGCTTCGTGGTCAGCGAGGGAGAGGCCAAGGGAATGAAGGGCCACATCCTGCGCGAGGACGGCGCGGTGCGCGCCCTCAACGTCGGCGGACGCCTGGCCTACCGCG
>CAZCJX010000051.1:0-20121 GCA_964499205.1 uncultured Actinomycetes bacterium
GCACGCTGCGCGACATGTGCTCGGCGATGGCGCGGCGCATGGGGGTGAGGGGAAGAAGGGTGTCGGCACCGGACGGCGCGGCGGGCGCGGGCGGTGCCCCGGCGGCCGTGGTTGCCTCGGCGCGGCGCGCGGCGACGCCACCGACGGGTTCTCGCTGCGGTTGCGGTTGCGAGTCGCGGCGCTGGACGTACTCGAGCACGTCCTTCTTGGTGACGCGGCCGGCGATGCCGCTGCCGGTGATCTGCGTCAGGTCGACGGAATGCTCGCGGGCGAGCATGCGGACGGCCGGGGTGACATGGCCCGCGGCCTCGCCGGCGCCTGCCGCGGGCAGAGAATCGACGCGCGGTGACGATGCTTCTCGCGAAGGCGCCTGGCCCGCCGAAGGCGCGCTTGCTGCGGGCACCTCCTCCCGCTCCACCGGCGGCGGCGCGGCGGCGACGGTGTCCTTGGGCTCGGCGCCCTCGGCGGCGACCGTCAGCCCCTCCTCCGCTCCGGCCTCGGCGCCCTCGATGCGGCAGATGGGCTGCCCCACCGGCACCACGGTGCCTTCGGAAACCATGTGCTCACCCATGGTTCCTGACACAGGTGACGGAATCTCGGCGTTCACCTTGTCGGTGTTGACCTCGGCGATCGACTCGTAGCGCTCCACGGGGTCGCCCGGCTGCTTGAGCCACTGCTGGATGGTTCCCTCGGTGACCGACTCACCGAGCTGCGGCATGGTGACGGTGACTGCCATCGCGTGCCAGCCCCTCAGTAGGCCGCGAGCTTGCGCAGAGCGGCCTCGACCTTCGCCGGCGTGAGCATGTAGAACTCCTCTAGCGGCGGCGAGAAGGGCACGCCGGGGATCTCCGGGCCGCCGAGGCGCATCACCGGTGCGTCGAGGTGCTCGAAGCACTCCTCGGCGACGATCGCGGCCACCTCGGAGGCGACGGAGACGGCGAGGTTGGCCTCCTGCACCACCATCACCTTGCCGCACTTGCGGCCGCTGGCGATGATCTGCTCGCGGTCGAGCGGGCGCAGGGTGCGCAGGTCGACCACCTCGCAGGAGAAGCCGTCGGCGGCGAGCTTCTCGGCGGCGTCGAGGCAGAAGTGGGTCATCAGGCCGTAGCTGAAGATGGCGATGTCCTCGCCCTCGCGGACCACGCGCGCCTTGCCGATCGGCTCGACGTACTCGTCCTGGGGCACCTCGCCCTTGATCAACCGGTAGGCGCGCTTGTGCTCGAAGTAGAGCACCGGGTCGGGGTCGCGGATGGCGGCGCGGAGCAGGCCCTTGGCGTCGTGCGGCGTCGACGGCACCACCACCTTCAACCCCGGCACGTGGCAGAACATCGCCTCCATCGACTGCGAGTGGTACAGCGCGCCGTGCACGCCGCCACCGAAGGGGGCGCGCACCACCATGGGCACGTGGAAGTCGTTGTTGGAGCGGTAGCGGATCTTGGCCGCCTCGCTGACGATCTGGTCGACCGCCGGCATGATGAAGTCCTGGAACTGGATCTCGGCGATGGGCAGCAGACCGTTGATGGCGGCCCCGATGGCCACGCCGACGATCGCCGACTCGGCGAGCGGTGTGTCGATCACCCGCATCTCGCCGAACTCCTTGTGCAGGCCCTCGGTGGCCTTGAAGACACCGCCCTTGACGCCGACGTCCTCGCCCATCACGATCACGCGCTCGTCGCGCTCCATCTCGTCGTGCATCGCCGAGCGGATCGCCTCGATGTAGGTCATGGTGGCCATGGCGATCAGTCCTCGGTCACGTGGAGCAGCGCCGACTCCGGCGCCGGCAGCGGCGCCGCCTCCGCCTCCTGCAGCGCTCTGTCGACCTCGCGCATCACCTCCGCGCGCATCTCCTCGGCGTCGCCGGGGGCGAGCACGCCGCTCTCTTCGAGGGTGTGCCGGAAGCGCAGCACGCAGTCGTGCTTCTTCTCCTCGGCCAGCTCCTCGCGCGGCTTGTAGATGCGGTCGTCGTCGTCGGAGGAATGCGGTGTCAGGCGGGCGACCTTGGCTTCGATGAGAGTTGGCCCCTCGCCGCGGCGGCCGCGCTCGACAGCCTGCTTCATCGCCGCGTAGCAGGCGACGGGGTCGCCGCCGTCGACGATCACGCCCGGCATGCCGTAGCCGTGGGCGCGCTCGGCGACGTCCTTGAGCGGCATCTGCTTGTTCCACGGCACGCTGATGGCGAAGCCGTTGTTCTCGACGACGACGATCAGCGGGAGATGGTGCACCGCCGCGAAGTTGAGGCCCTCGTGGAAGTCGCCCTCACTGGTCGAACCCTCGCCGAGCGAGGTGTAGGCGACGGCGTCTTCTCCGCGCACCTTCGATGCCAGCGCGGCGCCGGCGGCGTGCAGCACCTGGGTGGCGACCGGCGAGCCGCCCGTGATGATGTTCAAGCGCCGGCAGCCGAAGTGCGAGGGCATCTGGCGCCCCCCGCTGTTGGGATCGTCGGCGCGGGCCATGGTGGCGAGCAGGTGGTCCTTCGGCGTCATGCCGAGCACCAGGGTCACCGCCAGGTCGCGGTAATACGGCGCCGCCCAGTCGTAGCCGGGCCGCAGCGCCATGGCGATGCCGACCTGCGCCGCCTCGTGTCCCTGGCAGGAGATCACGAAGGGCGCGCGGCCCTGCCGGTTGAGCACCCACATCCGCTCGTCGAGGACGCGGGCGCGGACCATGTGCTTGAACATCGTCCGCAGCTGGTCGTTGTCGAGGCCGGCCTCCTTGGCGGCCTCCGGGATGGCAACTGCCACGTTCTTCCTCTCCGCTTCGCCTTTGGCCATCAGATGTGGATCGCCTCGCCGCTGACCGCCAGCGCGGCCTCGCCGAGCACCTCGCTCAGCGTCGGATGCGGCGCCACCGCGCGCGACACCTCGAACGGCGTCGCCTCCAGCAGCATGCCCAGCGCCGGTCCCGCCACCAGCTCGGTCACCTCGTGGCCGATGACGTGCACGCCGAGCACCTCGTCGGTGCGCGCGTCGGCGACCACCTTGCAGAACCCGCCGGTGTCACCCCAGATCACCGCGCGCGCGTTGCCGCGGAAGGGCATCACGCCGCAGCGCACCTCGTGGCCCGCCGCCTGCGCCTCCTCCTCGCTGAGCCCGATCGAGCCGATCTGCGGGGTGCAGTAGGTGGTGCGCGGCACCAGGCGCGAGTCGAGCGGGTACGGGGTGCGGCCGGCGATCGCCTCGGCGGCGAGAATCCCCTGGTGCATCGCCTTGTGGGCGAGCAGCAGGCCGCCCGCCATGTCGCCGACGGCGTGCACGCCGGCGACGTTGGTGCACATCGTGCCGTCGACCGGGACACTGCCATTGTCGACAGAAACTCCCGCCGCGTCGAGGCCGATGTCCTCCACGTTGGCGCGACGGCCGACGGCGACCAGCAGCACCTCGGCGTCGAGGCGCTGCTCGCTGCCGTCACCGCTGTGCGCGGTCATCGCCACGCCGCCCTCATTGGGCTGCACCGAGTCGGCGTCGATGCGGGTGTCGACCAGGCAGCGGATGCCGCGGCGCTCGAAGGCGCGCTGCAGCTCGGCGCCGACCTCGTGGTCCTCCAGGGGGACGAGGCGGGGGGCGACCTCGACCAGGGTCACCTCGCTGCCCAGGCTGCGCCACAGCGAAGCGAACTCGACGCCGACGGCGCCGGAGCCGAGCACCACCGCGGAGCGGGGGACGTGGTCGAGCTGCAGCGCCTCGTCGCTGGTGAGGACGTGCCGGCCGTCGATGTCGAGGCCGGGCAGCGAGCGCGGGCGCGAGCCGGTGGCGAGGATCACCGCACCGGCTTCGAGGTCGTCGTGGCCGTCGACGCCGACGCTGGTCGCTGAGAGCAGCCGGCCGCGGCCGTGGAGCACCTCGACGCGGTTCTTGCGAAGAAGGAACTCGACGCCCTTGTGCAGGGTGGAGACCACGGAGTCGCGGTTGCGCGCGGCGGCGGGATAGTCGAGGTCAACCCCGGTGCTGCGGACCCCGAGGCGGTCGCCGGCGCGGACGCTGTCGAGCAGCGCGGCGGTCTGGAGCAGGGCCTTGGTCGGGATGCAGCCGCGGTGGAGGCAGGTGCCGCCGACCTTGTCGGCTTCGACCACGGCGGTGCGGAGGCCGAGCTGGGCGGCCCGGATGGCGGCTACGTAGCCGCCGGAGCCTCCGCCGAGGACGACGACGTCGAAAGGATCCGGCACTGCCGGCTGATCGTACACCGGGGGAACCGGGCCGGCCGCATCGCGTCGCGGCGCAGGCGTGCTCTTACGCGGGGGCGGGCTGGGGCTGGAGCAGCGCCAGGGCTGCCTGGAACTGGGCGTCCTGGGAGGGATCGGCGCCCTGCGCGTCGAGGCGGAAGCGGTGGTCGGAGTCGGCGAGGGCGACGGTGCGGTCCGGGCTGATGCCGTTGCCCTCGATGCTCTCCCCGTCGGGGCCGAACCAGCGCTCCACGGTGAGGTGGAGGTCGGAGCCGTCGGCGAGGACGAAGTCCTCCTGCACCGACCCCTTGCCGAAGGTCTTCTCCCCCACCACGGTGGCACGGTGATAGTCGTGCAGGGCGGCGGCGACGATCTCCGACGCGGAGGCGCTGTCGCCGTCGACCAGCACCACCATCTTCTGGGTGAGCGCCAGCCCGCCCGGCTTGATGGTGTCGCGCTCCACCTTCTGCGCGGTGGTGGGATCGCCGAGGGGATTCTTCGAGGTGGGCTGCATGCGGCCGCGGCGCACCACCACGTCCTCCTCTTTGCCCTTGACCACCTGGAGGAACTCCGAGGCGATGCTCTGCGCCTCGGTGACCAGGCCGCCGGGGTTGCCGCGCAGGTCGAGGATCACCGAGCTGGCGCCGGCGTTGAGGCCGTCCTGCAGCTGCTTGCGCAGGTCGTCGCCGGCGTTCTCGTCGAAACCGGTGACCTGCAGGTCGAGCACCGAGCCGAAGCGCTGCGAGTACACCGCGGGGATCTGCAGGTTGGCGCGCGTGATGGTGAACTGCATCGGCTGCCCTTTGCGCAGCACGCCCAGCGCCACCGAGGTGCCCGGGTCGCCGCGCACCCGCGACGCGGCGTCGTCGAGTCGCTTGTTGATGTCGGGGTCGAGCGTCGCCAGGTCGACGCCGTTGACGGTGACCAGCACGTCGCCGTCGCGCAGTCCCGCCTTCTCTGCCGGCTGGCCGTGCAGCACCTCTTCGATGACCAGCTCGGTGGGCGTCGCCGACTGCGCACACTGCGTCTCGCCGGCGCAGCGCGCCTCCAGGGCGATGCCGATCGAGCCGTTGCGCCGGCCGCTGAGATTGCGCTGTAGCTGGGCGTACTGGTCGGCGGTGTAGTACGTCGAGAAGCGGTCGCCGTACTGGTCTTTCAGCGCCTGGATGATGCCCTGCTCGGCGCCGCGCGTGGCCACGGAGCCCTGCAGCGAACGGATCACGTAGTTCTGCTGGATCTGCTGCCAGGCCTGGTCGAGCGCCGACGCGTCGACGCTCTGCGACTGGCCGATGCGCGGGAAGAGTCGGTTGACCCAGCTGGCGGCGTCACTCGCCGAGAGGTTGTTGACCGCTAGTCCGGTGAGATAGCAGGCGACCACCACCAGGACGGCCACCACCCACCCGGAACGGGACCGGCCCGGTTGGCCGTCCCCGTTCTCGGGGGGTTCCGGGATCACGGCAGGTACTGTAGGGGATTCTGGGGAACGTCGTTGAGTCGGATCTCGAAGTGCAGGTGGGGCCCGGTGGAGTTGCCCGTCGAGCCCTCGTAGCCGATGGTCTGGCCGCGGCCGACCGCCTGGCCGTTGCCCACCGCGAACGACGCCAGGTGTCCGTAGATGGAGACCCAGCCGTTGCCGTGCACGATGATCACGTGGTTGCCGTAGCCGTACGAGCTGACATACGTGTAGGCGATGCCGGCGTCACCGGCGGCGACGGTGGTGCCCCACGGCGCGCCGATGTCGATGCCGCTGTGGAAGTGGTGCGTCGCGCAGTTGGCGTCCCAGGGCTCGAAGGGATAGGTGGTGCAGCCGAATCCCTGGGTGATCGGCCCCGACTCCGGCCACACGAAGTGCCCGTTGCCGCCGCCGCGCGCCGCCGCGGCGGCCATCGCCGCCTTGATCGCGGCGATCTCGGCGTCGAGCTCTTTGGCCGCCTTCTCGGCGTCGGCCAGCCGCTGCGCGTCCTCGGCCTGCACCTCCTGGAGGCGCGCCACCGCCGTCTGCCGCGCCCCCAGCTCGACCTGCAGGTCGTCGGCCTGCTGGTGCAGCTGGGCGAGCTGCTGCTTCTGCTGCGCCTGCTCGTCGCTGACCTTGGCCACAAGCGCGGTGACCTGCGCCTCCTCCTGCTGCACCGTCTTCAGCACGCTCTGCTGGCTCGACGCCAGGCGGCGCAGGTCGATGAGCTTCTGCCAGAACTCGTTGAAACTCGAGGAGCCCAGCACCTGGTTGATGGTGCTGTTCTGCCCCTCCTTGTAGATGTAGACCAGCTCGTCGGCCAGCTGCAGCTTGTCGGCGGCCAGCTTGGCGCGCGTCGCCACCAGCTGTTGCTGGGCGGCGGCGAGGTCGGCGCCGATCTGGTCGAGCTTGGCCTGGGCGGCGTTGATGCTCCCCTCGGCCTGCTGGATCTGCGTGTCCAGCGCGCTGATCACCGCCTGCAGCTGCGCCTCCTGGTTCTGCGCCGCCTGGATCTGCTGGCGCAAGCTGTCCATCAGGCCGTTGAGCTGTTGGCGCTGGTTCTGCTTGGTGCTCAGCTCGTCGGCCGAGGTGAGCCGCACGGTGGGGACGGCGACCGTCGCGGCGAGGAGGAAGGCGAAGATCGTGCCGCCGAGGCGGCTGCCGTGGCGGCGGGGGCGGGACGAGGTCATCGCCAGGGCTGGGTCTCCGTGGTGTGGCGTGGAGTGGGATGTGTGGAGAGTTCGGGTCAGACCGCGAGAAAACGGCGGACGCCTAGGTACGAACCCAGTGCGCCGAGCAGGATACCCGCACCGCCGGTGGCGAGCAAGACCACGGCGAGATAGGCGCCGTCGTAGTGCAGCGGGAAGAAGAGCAGCTTGAGGTGCAGGGTGGAGACGGCGACGTTGTAGCCCACCGCCACCAGGACGCCGGCGAGCAGGGCGGCGAGGACGCCTCCCAGCATGCCCTCCAATAAGAAGGGCCAGCGCACGAACCAGTCGGTGGCGCCGACGAGCTTCATGATCTCGATCTCGCGCCGCCGCACGTACACCGCGGTGCGGATGGTGTTCATGATGATCACCAGCGAGATGAAGAAGAGCACCACCACGACGATCAGTGCCACCAGCGAGATCGCCCAAATCATGCTGTTGAGCTTGTTGATCACGTCCGGGTTGTAGTCGGTGGCCAGGTTGCCCTGCTGCACGATCGGGCTGGTGTGCGCGTAGCTGTTGAGCCAGCCCAGGTCGGATTCCTTGCGCAGGGTCACGTTGAGCGACGCCGGCAGCGGGTTGGAGCCCAGCACGCGCAGCGACTCGGCGAAGGTCTCCTCCTGCTGCGAGGCCTCCTTGGCCGCCTGGTCCTTGTTCATGTAGGTCACCGAGGCGATCCGCGAGTCGTTCTGCAGGCGCGTCTTGAAGTCCATGATCTGGGCCAGCGAGGCGCCGTCCTCGAGGTAGATGCGCATGTTGCTGGCGCGCGACTGCTCGGTCTCCAGCACCTGCTTGATGGTGTGGCGGCCGAGCGCGGTGCCGCCGGCCATGAGCAGAATCAGGCCCATGGTGAGCACCGCCGCCAGCGAGACGGCGAGGTTGCGGCGGAAGTTCTGCACGGCGCTGAGCGCGGCGAACTGCAGCGACGCGACGACCCGCCTCATATGGTCGCTTCGCCTTCTTTCAGGTACTGGCCCTCGTGCTCGTCGCGCACCACGCGGCCGTTCTCGATGGCGATGACCCGGCGGCGCACCAGGTCGACGACCTCGCGGTTGTGGGTGGCCATCAGCACCGTGGTGCCGCGGTGGTTGATCTGCAGCAGCAGCTGCACGATGCCCCACGAGGTGTCGGGATCGAGGTTGCCGGTGGGCTCGTCGGCGAGGAAGATGCGCGGCCGGTGCACCAGGGCGCGGGCGATGGCCACGCGCTGCTGCTCACCGCCGCTCAGCTCGTCGGGGAACTTGTTGAGCTTGTCCTCCAGGCCGACGATCCAGAGCGCCTCCTCCACCTTCTCGCGGAGGTGGCGCTGGCCGGGCCGGGTGACCTGGAGCGCGAAGGCGACGTTCTGCGCCACCGTGGAGCGGGGCAGCAGCTTGAAGTCCTGGAAGACGATGCCGAACTTGCGGCGCAGCTTGGGCAGGCGCCGCCGCGGCATCCGGGTGATCTCCTGCCCGTCGACGAAGATGCGGCCGGTGGAGGCGATCTCCTCGCGGATCAGCAGGCGCACCAGGGTCGACTTGCCCGCGCCGCTGGCGCCCACCAGGAAGACGAAGTCCTTCTGGTAGATGGCCAGGTCCACGTCGCGCAGAGCCGTGGTCCCGTTGGGGTACGTCTTGCCGACTCCGTGGAAGGAGATGACGGGACGGAGGGAGGGGTCGGCGGCCAGCGCCGGCCTCGGGAGCGTGAGAACGCTCATGGGCAAAACCTGGGGGGCTGGATCGTCGTCGTCGGTGCGTTCAGGGGGACGCTCCGCGGAAAGTCCGGAGGTTCGCTTGGGGGCGTTGGCGGATCGGGACCTGGCCGGAACGGGGTGAGTATAGCCGCGCTTCCTGCGCGGTGGGCCGACCGTGCTTCGTCCGGGACGCGACCGTGACCGCGGCAGCGCACTCCGCCGCCCCGCGTACCACGGCCGATGTAACGGCGGCGTCACGGCGTGGTGTCGCGCGTGAAGCGCTTCTCTGGCGCTTCGCCACGAGGTAGTAGCCTCCCGGCGTCGGCTCCCGACAAAAGCAAAACCGCCGAGAGGCGGCGACGCAAAGCCATGGATCTTTCCCCGGAGACTGCCAGGCTGCCGAAGGAGTCCCCCCGCGTGGAGCCGGCAGGAGGCTGCTATGGCTCGACGCAGACTTGGCGTGCTCGTGTCCGCGATCGCCCTCGCGCTGGGCGCGGGGCTGGTCCAACAGACCCATTCCGTCTCCGCGGGGACGACGCCGTTCTTCGGCATCCTGGAGATGGACGGCACGCATCTCGCCGCCGAACGAAGTGCCGGGGTCGACACCGCGCTGCTGGAGTTCGGCTGGGCCAACTACGAGCCCAACGGCCCCGGCCAGGTCGACCCCAACTACCTGAGCTGGGCCAAGGGCCGCCTCGCCGCCCTCAAGCAGGCGGGCTTCAAGGTTGTGCTGGAGCCCGGCTTCGGCCGCCCGCCGGCCTGGGCCTACAACCTGGACTCGCACACCCACTTCGTCAACCAGTACGGCGACGTCTTCACCGGCGGCTGCTGCGGCGACCCGATCAACGGGGTTTGGGACACCAACGTCCGCAACGCGGAGGCCGGCTACATCGCGCAGATCGCCCACGACTTCGGCGACGCCTTCGACTACATCCGGGTGGGCGGCCTGGAGTGGGGCGAGCTGCACTACCCGGGTCCGAGCTACAACGGCCACACCAACAGCTACTGGGCCTTCGACGCCAACGCCCAGGCGGGCTCGCCGGTGCCCGGCTGGAAGCCGGGGCAGTGCTGCAGCACCCAGGCCTCGAAGTTCCTCGACTACTACCTGCAGTCGCTCACCAACTACCAGGACTTCATGCTGCAGCAGTTCCGCAGCCACTTCTCGTCGTGGCTGGAGGTCCTCTATCCCTCCTGGGGCCTGCGCCCAGGCGACATCACCAACGCGGTCAACGCCAACCTCGACGGCAGCACCCCGCCGGCCGGCTGGGGAACCCTGGCCCAGGGCCTCGACTGGGCGCGCCAGGTGCCGGCGATGCACAGCACCGACAGCCACGCCATCGCCTACACCACCTGGATGGAGCGCAAGGACGACGGCACCACCGCCAACAGCGCCAGCCCCGCCCGCTACCTGACCATGCTGGCCTACCCCCTGGGCGTGCCCGTCGCCGGTGAGAACGCCGGCTGGCAGGACACCACCACCGACATGGCCCAGGCCTTCTACTCCATGCACGCCCTCAACCTCTCGGGAATCATGTGGATGAACGAGGCGGCGCTCATCTCGGGCACCAACGTCACCCTGGCCGACTACGCCCACTACATCGCAGGCTTCTCCGGCACGTCGTCGCCGAGCCCCACGCCGACGCCGAAGCCGACGGCAACCCCCACCCCGACCCCCACGGCCACTCCGACACCAACCCCCACCCCCACGGCCACTCCGACACCGACTCCCACCCCCACGCCGACGCCGACGCCGACCCCCACGCCGACGCCCTCCCCCACCCCCAAGCCGCACGGCCACAAGCCCCCCAAGACCGGCTACCTGGTCAGTGACAGCAGCGGCGGCGTCTACAGCTTCGGCACCTCGACCTCGCTGGGCAGCCCCGCCGCGCTGCCGCTGGCCCAGCCGCTGACCGGCGCCGTCCCCACCGCGGACGGCGGCGGCTACTGGATGGTCGCCGGTGACGGCGGCGTCTTCTCCTATGGCACGGCGCGCTTCCACGGCAGCACCGGCGGCATGCGCCTCAACCGCCCGCTGGTGGGCATGGCCGCCCCCCCCGACAGCGGCGGCTACTGGCTGGTCGCCTCCGACGGCGGCATCTTCTCCTTCGGCGACGCCGCCTTCCGCGGCAGCACCGGCAACATCCGCCTCAACCGCCCGGTGGTGGGCATGGCGGCCACCCCGGACGGCGGCGGCTACTGGCTGGTCGCCGCCGACGGCGGCATCTTCACCTTCGGCGACGCCGCCTTCCACGGCAGCACCGGGAGCATCCGCCTCAACCAGCCGATCGTGGCCATGGCGGCCACCCCGGACGGCGGCGGCTACTGGCTGGTCGCCGCCGATGGCGGCGTCTTCACCTTCGGCGACGCCGGCTTCTTCGGCAGCACCGGGGCGATGCGGCTCAACCGGCCGATCACCGGGATGACCGCCACCCCCGACGGCAACGGCTACTGGCTGCTCGCCGCCGACGGCGGCGTCTTCGCCTTCGGCGACGCCGGCTCCTTCGGCTCGGCCGCCGGCAAGGTGCACGGCACCGCCGTGGCCCTGACCTAGATCCTCTCTTCCTGCCCGGCCGCCTCGCCCAGGTCTCGGTAGACCTGGGCGTAGGCGGCCACCATGTCGCCCACCGCGTAGCGGCGCTCGGCCAGGCGCCGCGCCGCCGCCCCGACCGCGGCCCGCCCCGCAGCCCCGGCCTGGAACAGGTCGACCACCGCCGCCACGGCCGCGTCGCTGTCGGGAGGCTGGACGAGCACCGCCGAGCAGGGCTGGTCGGGCGCCAGCTCGGCGAGGGTGGGCAGCGGGCTGACCAGCACCGGCCGCCCGCAGGCCAGCGCCTCCAGCAGGGTCATGGGCAGCTCCATCTTGGCGCCCAGGGTGGCCGGCTGGAAGACCACCAGGTCGGCCGCCTGGACGGCGGCGCGCATGTTGGCGTAGGGCCCGAGCTGGACCACGCTCCCCGCCAGGCCGAGCTCGGCCGCCGCCTCGCGCACCTCGGCATGGCGCGCCACCGGCGAGTCGCCGGGCCGCAGCCGCAGGGCGAGGACCAGCTGCACGTCGGGCACGCGCCAGCGCACCCGGGCGGCGAGGCGGAGCGCCGCGTCGAGCCCGCCGCCGAGGTCGTGGTGGCCGGCGAAGAGGATGGTGGGGCGGTCGGCGAGGTTCAGGGTGGCCCGCGCCGTGGCGGCGTCGCCGGGGCGGAAGCGGGCCAGGTCGACGCCGGGTGGGATCACCCGGACGTCGCGGGCGCCGGCGCGGCCGAGCTGCTCGGCGGTGTGCCGCGACAGCGACACGGCGATGCGCGCCCGCTCCAGGAGGGGCCTGGGCAGCACCGAGCCGCTGGGGCAGGTGAGCACCAGCGGCCGCCGCCGCATCGCCGGCACCTTGAGCAGCACCCGCTGGGCCAGCTGGCTGCGGAAGGTGACCATGGCGTGCACCGCGTCGACGCCGGGCGCCGAGCGCACCAGCCAGGCGAGCACGCGCGCCTTCTGGGGTGCGGTGGGCACGTCGCTGGTGAAGCCGAGCGCGGCGCGGCGGTGGCGCTCCGGCCATGGCGAGAAGTCGGCGCGGTCGCCGACGAAGACGTACTCGACGCCGGGGTCGCCGAGCAGCAGGGCGCGGGCCAGGTTCTTGTCGCCGCTGTTCCAGGGTGGCGCCACGGGATGCGAGGTGAGCAGGAGGACCTTCACGCCACCCTCGCGTAGACCGCGGCGGTGCGCTCGGCCGTCGCCGACCAGGGGAAGCGCGCCGCCTGGCAGGGGCCGTCGCGCCGTGCCGCCGCCTGCCAGGCGCTGTCGGCGAGGGCTTCGCCCAGCGCCGCCGCCCAGGCCCGCTCGCCCGGGGCGACGAAGCGGGCGACCTCGCCGCCGGTGGCGCGGAAGGGCTGGATGTCGGAGGCGAGCACCGGGGCGCCGGCGGCCATCGCCTCCAGCAGGGGCAGGCCGAAGCCCTCCAGCCGGCTGGGCAGGGCGACCAGGGCGGCACCGCCGTAGAGCGCCGCCAGCGTGGCGTCGGAGAGGTCGCGCAGCTCGCGGAGCTCGACGCCGAGCTCCCGGGCCAGCTCGGCGTGGCTGTCGGGCAGGCGCGGGTCGGGGCGGCCGACGTGGACCCAGACCGGGCGCGAGGCTCGCGGCAGCTCCGCGAGGGCGCGCGCCAGGATGGCGTATCCCTTGTGCGGCCGCGGGCGGCCGACGGTGAGCAGGTACCCGCCGGCGGGCAGGCCGAGCTCGGCCAGGGCGGCGGCGACGGCGGCCTCGTCGGGGCGGTGGCGCGCCTCCTGGCCCATCGGCACCACCTCGATGCGCTCCCGGCGCACCGGGTAGAACCGGGCCACGTCGGCGGCGGTGGACTCGGAGGGGACGATCACCGCGGCGGCGCCGCGCAGGGCCGTCCACACCGCGGCGCGGTAGAGCAGCAGGCGGCCGCGGTTGCCCGGCCAGAGGCGGCGCTCGGGGATGCAGTCGTGCACGGTGACCACCAGCGGGCGGCGCAGCGGCAGCGGCCCGGCGGGGAACGGGGCGTGCCAGACGTCGACCGGGTGGCGGCGCTGCAGACGGGCCAGCTCCACCTGCCCGCTCGCGGTCTCGGGCGCGGCCCTGGCGGGGATGCGGCACAGGCCGCCGTCGTGGTCGGGAAGCCGGTGGCGGACCGGCTCGGCGGCGGGCCAGGGCGCCAGCAGCTCGGGGTGCCCCGGCAGGCGCAGCAGCCCGTCGAGCAGGGCCACCGCATAGCGGCCGACGCCGTCGTAGCGGGCCGCGGCGAAGCGGGCATCGACCCCCACGCGCAGGGAGGTGAGGGGTGGGGACACGGTCGTCAGGTCATGCTTTCTGCAGGCTGAAGCTGTGCAGCACGGTGCCGCCGACGGCGACGAAGTCGGCGGTCAGGACGCCGGGGGTGACGTGGAGGCGGACGGCGCCGTAGTGGCTGTCGTCGTGCCAGACGCTGCCGGGCACGCAGGCGGCGGTGCACTGCCGGTAGAGCGAGCGGCCGCCGGCGCCGTCGACCACGAAGGTGCGACCGTCCTCCTCGAGCTGCTCGAAGTCGTGGTCGTGGCCGGCCATGAAGAGGTCGACGCCGGCGGCGATCACCCAGCGGACCAGCAGCAGCCCGCCGTTGGGGCCGGAGGAGTACTCGGGGTGGTGGGTCAGGGTGATGCGCCAGCGCGCCGTGCTGGCGGCCAGGTCCCTGGCGTACTGCTGCGCCTGGACCGAGCCGGCGGTGTAGCCGTCCTCCGCGCCGCAGGCGCTGTCGAGGTAGAGCAGGTCGAGCAGCCCGGCGCCGAGGTGCACCACGCCGTGCTCGCGGGTGATGCCCAGCGCGGCGCGCACCGGGTCGGCCACCTCGGGGTTGCAGTGGTTGGCGTAGTCCTCGTTGCCCAGCAGGGCGAGGAAGCGGTTGGCGGCGACGTCCTCGGCATAGGGACGCATGTCGGCGGCGGCGCGCTGCGGCACCGGGTTGGTGTAGGTGCTGTCGCCCAGGTCGACGACGTAGTCGGGGGCCCAGCCGTGCACCAGGTCGGCGACCGCCTGCTCGTTGCGGCAGTCGGTGGCGCACCAGCCCTCGTCCCCCACCACCGCGACCACCAGTCCCACGCGGTCGGCGGGACGGGTCGGCTGCGGCGTCGGCCCGGCGTCCGGGGGCTGCGCCCTGACCCCGCAGGCGCAGAGAGTGGCGGCGGACATGGCGGCGACCACCACCGCGCGCCTCACGGCACCACCGCCAGGACGCCGGCGACGGTGGCGTCGAGGGCGGCCGGGGCGGGGCGGAGCACCAGGCCGCCGAGGCGGTCGCTCCAGGTGGCGAAACGACGCCGCCAGGCGGCCATCTCGGCGGGAGCGTGCTGGCCGTCGCGGGCGGCCAGGGTGGCCGCGGGGGCGTCGAGGGCGACGATGCGGGTGTAGCGGTGGGCCAGGGCCACCCAGGCCGCGGCCACCGCACCCTGCGGCGCCGGGTCGTGCTTGGCCAGGCCGTCGAGCGGGGAGCGGTCGGTGAGCAGCACGGCGGGTGCGCTGTCGCGGCGGCTGCGGGCGCGGCGCCGCAGCGCGATCCGGGCGAGGGCGAGGCGCAGGCCCAGCTCGGCGGCGTCGAGCAGGGCGTGCAGGGAGGCGAGCAGGAGGGTGAGGCGGGGGGCGCTGGCGCGCCGCTCCGGGCGTGGCGGCCGCTGGGCGGCGCGGCGGCAGAGGACGCAGCCGTAGAGGTGGACCACCAGCGCGGTCCGGCCGCGGCGGCGCAGCGCCTCGGCCAGCGCCCCGGCGACCGTGGACTTGCCGGCGCCGTCGGGACCGGAGATCCCCAGGGTGACCACCGGGCCGCCCATCCCCATCACCGCGCCGCCAGCGCCCGGCCGCGCTTGGCCATCACCAGGGCCCCGCGCAGGGCCAGCTCGCGCACCGCCTGGCGGCGACGTCCGTCGCGCATGGCGGCGCGCGCGTGCTCGACCCCGGTGGCCAGGGCGATGCGCAGCGGCAGCGGCACGGGCAGCCGGTCGAGCGGCTGCGAGCGGTCGAGCCGGGCCACGGCGTCGCGGACCACCGGCACGGTGGCGGCGAAGGCCGCGCCCCACCCCTCCTCCGCCGCCAGCGCCGCAGCCTCGGCCACGGTGGCGTCGTCGAGCAGCTGGCGCAGGCGGCAGAGCTCGGCGAGGTCGACGGCGAGGTTCTGGAACAGCGCGTGGCCGAGCAGCACGCGCAGCTCGTCGGCGGGCACCGGCACCCGCCAGGGGGCGCCGTCGACGGTGTCGCCGCGCAGCCGCGCCGCCTCCACCACCACCACGCCGAACCAGCTGACGTCGCGGTGCAGGTGCGCCGCGGGACCGGCCGGCGGGTGCAGCAGCACCTTGTCGGGCTCCAGCGGATGCCCGCTGCGGCGCACCGCCCAGCCGCGCAGCGCCGCCTGCGCGTCGTCCCAGCGATCGCGCCCCACCACCAGGTCGAAGTTGCTGTACACGCAGTCCTCGGGCGGCGGCGACTTGACCAGCAGCGGAACGATGCCGGCGCGGCGCAGCCGCCAGGCCGCCTCGCTGAGGTTGCGCGCGTACGCCGCCGCGGCCGCGCGTGTTCGTGCCAGCTCCGGCAGCAACTCGTGGCCCGCGGCTCGCGCCAGGCGCGCCTCCACCTGGTTGCGCCGCGCCAGGCGCAGCGCGGCAGCCAGCGTCGCCGCGTCGACGCCATCGACGGGACGCTCGTGCCAGGCCGCCTCGACCACCACGGCGAGCGGCCCGCCGCGTCGCAGCTGCGCGCCGGCGGCGAGGCTCACGGCGTGCCTCCGCCGGTCAGCGCGGCGGGGTCGATCGACCACAGGCCGAGGCGGTGGAAGGTCTGCCCGTCGAAATTCCAGCGCAGCCTGCCGTGCGCGGCGACGTCGTTGTAGAAGCGCGAGGTCAGGTCGCCGAAGTCGGGGTCCTTGCTGCTCATCACGTACCAGCGCACGTTGTGGCGGCGCACCTCGCCGGGGTTGACCACCTGGAGCAGGCGGTAGCGCCCCGTCGGGTAGGCGAAGTGGAGCAGCTCCAGCATCGACCGCGGCACGCCGATGGTCGCTCTCGCCGGCACGATGTGGTCGATCGCCGACACCATCTGCAGGTAGCCGTTGTCGTAGCCGGTGGCGTCGAGGCGGGTCCACACCCAGGAGGCCTGGGCGAGCACCACCGCGATCACCACCACCGGCGCGGCCAGGCTGGCGAGGCGCAGCAGCCGCGTCGCCCGCGGCACCACGGCGCGCTGCAGCGCGGGCGCGGCGAGACTCTCCGCGACCACCGCGACCACCGCGGTGGTGGGGATCATCACGTAGTAGACGAACTGCGGGTTGAGCGTGCCGAAGGCGCCGAGGAAGAGCACCATCACCAGGCTCACCGCGTACCAGTCGGCGAGGAAGCGGCCCGCCGGCGTGCGCCTGCGCCACAGCCACACCGCGGCGGGAACCGCCAGCGCCAGCAGCAGATAGCTCGACCACTCGTCGCCGGCGGTGGCCTGCAGCGTGCGCGGCAGCGAGTGCCCCGGCGCGTTGATGCCGGTGTAGCGCACCAGCCCGAGGAAGCGCTCGGTCTGGTGCACCTTGAGCGACGTGAACTGCTGCCCGTAGCCGGCGGCCACCGCCCACACCGCGTAGACGCCGTAGGTGCACGCGGCGACGCCGGCGACGATGCCCAGCTGGCGCAGCCGCATCTGCCGTTGCAGCACCAGCAGCCCGGGGATCAGCAGCGCGTAGAAGGTGATCTCCTTGGTCAGCAGGGCGAGGCCGAAGACGGCGCCGACCAGCAGGCATCGCCGCAGCGTCCAGCGACCCAGGCTCTCGTAGACCAACCACAGCGCGGCGATGACCAGCAGCATCGCCATCGGCTCGATGTAGAGATGGCGGGTGACGCTGAGCACGTAGGGGTCAGTGGCGTAGAGCAGCGCTGCGACCACGCCGGCGCGCGCGTTCCACAGGCGGCGCACGAAGAGGAAGAGCACGATGGCGGTGACCCCGGCGAACGCCGCATTGAGGATGCGCAGGTCGAGGGTGGAGCTGAGCGGGCTGGTGTCGGTGAGCCCGAACACCCGCGTCACCGGTGCCAGCAGCAGGGGGAACAGCGGGGGCTGCCAGAAGAACTCCTGTCCCTGCACGGTGAGGCCGTGTCCGCCGGCGATGTTGCGGCCCACGCTGCTGTAGATCAGGTCGTCGGCGAGCAGGTCGGGGGAGCTGGTGGAGCGGTACGCCGCCAGCGCGAAGGCGATCAGCCCCAGCACCAGGGCGACGCCGGCGGTCGGCGCCCACGCTGGCATGCGCGACGCGCGAGCCGCGACCGGAGGGAACGTCCGTCGCCGCGCCCGCGTTCCGACGGGCGCAGCCACGTCGATCCTCGGGCGGCGGGACTCGGCAGCGCTCAACGACGACCCTGATGGGGACGCGAGCCTGCCGGTCCTCCTGCCCCAGTGCCGCAGCATCTCGGGTCCATTATCAGGACGCGTCACTCAGCACTTCCGCGCCAGGCACGGATTTCGGCGCATCCGTAGCGTTCGACCACTGCACCGCCGTGCCGGCGAGCTCGATGCTCCCGGACGCAGTCCGGTGCAGCGGCACAACGCGCTGGGTGGTGTGCTGCATCACGATGCGGTGGTACCCGGCGACGGTGTTCTCCCAGCGATAGGTCGCCGCCACCTGCATGGCGCGGCGGCTGCGCGCCACCCACTCGTCGGGGTCGTCGCGCAGGTAGCAGAGCGCCTGGGCCAGCGAGCGGGGGTCGCCGGGACGGCAGAGCAGTCCGTGCCCGCGCGTCACGTCGCACACGCCCGGCAGCGCCGACGCCACGGGGACGGCGCCGAAGGCCATGCCCTCCAGCAGCACGATGCCGAACGCCTCGGCGCGGGTGGTGCTGGGCAGCACCACCGCGTGGGCGCGGGCGAAGAGGTCGTCGCGCTCGGCGTCGCTGACCGCACCGCGCCAGACCACGTTGTCGAGGTGCAGCATGGCGGCGAGCGCGTGCAGGGCGCTCTCGCGATGGCCCCGGCCGGCGATCTCGACGCGGACGTCGGGGAGCATCGCCGCGGCGCGCAGCAGCACGTCGACACCCTTGTAGGGACGCATCTGGCCGACGAAGGCGGTGACGAAGGGACCGCGCCGCTCCCGCCAGCTGCCGTCCGACGCGGTGCTGAACCCGTGCGGCAGAACGGTGACCCGGCGGGCGCCGACCCGCTCCATCAGGGTGCGATAGGACGGCGTCGACACCACCACCTCGTCGGCGCTGCGCACCAGTGCGCCGTGCAGCCGGTTGTAGATGCTGCACAGCGGGCGGCCATGCCCGAGGTCGATGTCGGAGTGGTGGGTGTACAGCAGCATCGGGCGGCGCCAGCGCGGCACCGTCCGCCACATCGCCAGGAAGACGTCGGAGAACGTCGGCGCCGGCCCGTGCAGGTTGACCACGTCGTACTCGACGAGCCGTTCCCGCAGCGCGTGCCAGTGGGCGATCAGGCCGGTGAGACGGATCTCCCCGAAGTTGCGGCGCCCGACTGTCTCGGCGGTGACGTGGTCGACCTGGTGGCCCAACTGGCGCAGCCCCGACGCCAGTTGATGGGCGACCTCGGCTACGCCGCTGCGTATAGGTGGAGTCTCGGTGACAACGGTGAGAACGCGCACGATTCCTGCCCCATGTGTGCGTGCTTGCTTCGCTGCTCCTCCGGCATGCCGCGCGCGCAGTGCGCCTGCACAGGATACGAAGGGTGTACCGGTGCGTTCGCAGTCAGGCTCGACAGCGTCCCCATCGGTTACCGTTTCACCCTGCATGCACTCGACGCACGCAGCGTCGACGGGGCAACAACCGTTGCACGTCGCCATGTATACGCGACGACCGCCCACCGAATATGGGGGGGTCGAGACAGTAATTCGCGGGGTGAGCGAGCAGTTGCGGCGCGCCCGTACTGACTGGTCGGTCAGTATTTTCTCGGCTTTCCGGAGCACCCGGGGAATGGAGGGGGTGGACGGCGCCAACGACCTCATCGCGGCGGTGCGCCTCGGCCTGCGGCTGCTCCGCGACGACGCCCGGGTGGTCTTCGTGCACTGCCCCGAGTGCATGTGGGCGGTGCGCCTGGCGCGGTGGCTGCGGCGGCGCCGCCCGGTGGCGCTGGTCGCGGTCTGGCACGGCGCGGGGCCCGACCCCGCCCGCGTGCTGCGCCCCCGCGGCGACGCGCGCGCCCGCCTGCTGGCGCTGTTCCGCACCATGCAGGAGCGCAGCGCCCTGGGCGCCGACGCGCACATCGCGGTGCACGCCTCGGTGGTCGACGACCTGCGCCGCCACCACGGCTTCCGCAGCCAGGTGGCGATCGTCGAGAACGCCCTCGCCGGTGAGGACCTGGAGCGCCTGTGGAGCATCCCCCGCCCCCGGCCATGCCCGTCCCCCGGCGGCGCGGCGCACGACAGGCCGGTGGCGGTGTGGGTGGGCCAGACCGGGCACCGCAAGGGACTGGACGTGGCACTGGCGGCGGTGCGCCTGGCCCGGCGGCGGCTGCCCGAACTGCGCCTGCTCGTCGCCGGGGTGCCGGCGCAGGACCCGCAGCCGGGCGTGGAGTGGTGCGGCGTGGTGCCCCCCGACCGGATGATCGAGGTCTACGCCGCCGCCGACGTCCTCCTCTTCCCCACCCGCTACGAGAGCTTCGGCCTGGTGGTCCTGGAGGCGATGGCCGCGGGGCTGCCGGTGGTCGTCTCCGACGCCCTGCCCGGGGGCATGGTCAGCGACGGGCGCAACGGGCGAGTCGTCGCCGGCCACCGTCCCACCGACTACGCGCGGGCCCTGCTCGACGTGCTGGGCGACGGCGAGCGCGCCCTGGAGATGGGGCGCTGCAATCGCCAGGACGCGGGCCGCTTCAGCCTCGCCGGGGCCGCCGAGTCATACGCTGAGCTGGCCGCCGCCCTCGGGTGACACCGGCGCCGGCGGTGCGGCGCGCCGCACCCGCAGGCCGGCGAGCAGCAGGCCGAGGTCGTCGCGGGAGAGCACGCCGAAGCCCTGGGCGACCACCGCGTAGGCCAGCGCGGCGACGGCGCCCGCGGCCACCAGGTGCAGGCCGGAGCGGTGGGGCAGCAGCAGCAGCACCGCGACGAAGGCGGCGACGCCGAGGGCGAACCCGGCGGCGGCGCGCGCCCGCAGGTGCCAGCCGAAGCGGC
>CAZCJX010000052.1:0-2301 GCA_964499205.1 uncultured Actinomycetes bacterium
CGGTCGCCTTTGTTACCCTCCTCCGCGGCCCGGCGCCCGGTGGCAGGGAGGGCGGGCCGGGGAGGCAGAGGTCCGGCTCCAAGGAGGGGCGCATCCCGGGTGCCGAGAACACGTCGATGGCTCGCCCACGCGATCGTCACGATCGCCGCTGCGGCCCTGCTCGCCGGCCTTCCCCTGGTGGTCCGCCAGGGCATCCCCGTCGGGGCGGTGGGCGGGTCCTCGCTGGTCATCCCGGCGATGCCCGGCATCGTCCCCGTCGCCGCCGAGAGCACGCCGCCCGCCGGCGCGCAGCTGCCCCACATGTCGTGGCCGGTGCAGGGTGAGATGACCCAGGGCTTCGGCCCCAGCCCCTACTGGTTCGAGCCGAGCATCCGCGTCGGCACCACTGTCTACTCGCACTTCCACACCGGGCTCGACATCGCCGTCCCCTGGGGGACCCCGGTGCACGCCGCGCTCCCCGGCCGGGTCGAGTACGCGGGCTGGGAGGGCGGCTACGGCTACACCGTGGTGCTGCTCCACGACGGCGGCCTGCGCACCCTCTACGCCCACCTCTCCCGCTTCAGCGTCCGCGCCGGCCAGCCCGTCGCCCAGGGTGCGGTCATCGCCGCCGCCGGCGCCACCGGCAACGCCACCGGGCCGCACCTCCACTTCGAGGTGCGCACCGCGCCGCAGGTGGTGGTCGACCCCATGGCCTACCTCGACCCCGCCCAGTCGGGCGACCCCAAGCAGTTCCCCGTGCAGTGGAGCGCCACGCCGCTCCACTGAGCGGAGGCGCGCCGGGGCCGCGGGGCTAGCCGAAGCGCCCGCCGCTGACGTGGAGCACGTCGCCGCTGATGAAGCCGGCGTCGTCGGAGCAGAGGAAGGCCACCGCCGCGGCGACGTCCTCGGGCGTGCCCAGCCGCTTGATCGGCTGCACCTTGATGGCCCGCTCGATGATCTCCTCGGCGCGGGGATGGCTGCGCACCAGCGCGGTGTCGATGGCGCCCGGCGCCACCGCGTTGACGGTGATGCCGTCGCGGGCCAGCTCCATGCTCAGCGCCCGGGTCAGGCCGACCACGCCCGCCTTGGCGGCCGAGTAGTTGGCCTGGCCGGGGTTGCCCAGGTAGGCGCGCGAGCTGATGTTGACCACGCGGCCCCAGCTGCGCGCCCGCAGGTGGGGCAGGGCGGCGCGGGTGCAGACGAAGTAGCCGCGCAGGTCGACGTCGAGAACCAGGTCCCAGTCCTCGTCGCCCATCTCCTCCAGCCGGCGGTCGCGCAGCACCCCGGCGTTGTTGACGACGATGTCGAGAACTCCCAGCTCGGCGGCGGCGCGCTCGACGGCGGCGTTGACCGAGGCGGCGTCGCGCACGTCGGCGGGCAGGGCCACCGCTCTGGCCCCGCCGGCACGCAGCGCCTCGGCCGCCTCCTCGCCGCCGCTGAGGTCGACGTCGAGCACGGCGACGGCGGCGCCCTCGGCGGCGAGCCGCTCGACGATGGCCCGGCCCAGGCCGCGGGCGGAGCCGGTGACGATGGCGCCGTGGCCGGCCAGGCGGCCGGCGACGGGGGTGGGACGGGGGGCTTCCGGGCTCATGGCGGGCGACGGTACCAGGCCGGAGAGGCGGTCCGGAGAAACTCATGTTTGACGTTGCCCGCCCTAGGGTTTAGGCTTCCCACCGCGCCGCCGCAAGGCGACGTACGGGGATCGACACGAGGACCGGGGCGGGAGCCGGTTCAGCCCCCGGTTGGAGGGAAGGCGTTCTCGCCCGGTCGCTGGTGACCGGGCGGGAGCGCCGCGGTCGCATCCCGAGCGGTCCGGCGCACCCGCCCTGCGCCTCGCTATGGTGCAGGCGCCCCCGCGACCCCGCCCCCGAGGTGCCGCCCTGCCGTGAAGATCCTGGTCCTGGCGCCCTTCGACCCCGCCGAGCTGGAGCTGCTGCGGCGCGGCCACGAGGTGGCCTACGAGTCGTGGATCGAGGCCAGGCGCATGCTCTCGCCCGACGACCTGGCCGAGCGGGTCAACCGCGACGGCTTCGAGGCTGTGGTGGTCGAGGCGGAGTTCGTCACCCGCGACGTCATCGCGGCCACCCCCGGCCTGCGGGTGATCGCCTCGGCGCGCGGCAAGCCGGTCAACGTCGACCTCGACGCCGCCACCGAGCACGGCCGCATCGTCCTGCAGACCCCCGGGCGCAACGCCGAGTCGGTGGCCGACCTCTGCCTGGCGATGATCCTCGACCGCCTCCGCCACGTCAGCGCCGCCGCCGAGGCGGTGCGCCGCGGCGAGTGGAGCTTCGGCTTCGACGACCAGGCGCTGGTGCCCTACCT
>CAZCJX010000052.1:2401-19114 GCA_964499205.1 uncultured Actinomycetes bacterium
TGCGCCGCGGCGAGTGGAGCTTCGGCTTCGACGACCAGGCGCTGGTGCCCTACCTGCGCTTCCGCGGTGTCGAGCTGGGCGGCCGGACCCTCGGCCTGCTCGGCTTCGGCGCGGTGGCCCAGGCGGTGGCGCGGCGCGCCCGGGCCTTCGGCATGCGCGTAGTGGCCCACGACCCCTACCGCGAGGCGGCGGCCTTCGCCGCGAGCGGGGTGGAGCGGGCCGAGTCGCTCGACGACCTGCTGCACGCCAGCCAGGTGCTCAGCATCCACGTCGAGCAGACGCCGGAGACGCTGGGGATGCTCAACGCCGCCAGGCTGGCCCTGCTGCCGCGCGGCACGGTGGTGGTCAACACGGCGCGGGCGCGGGTGGTCGACGTCGACGCGCTGGTGGCCATGCTCCGCGACGGTCACCTCGCCGGCGTCGCCCTCGACGTGTTCAGCCCGGAGCCGGTGCCGCCGTCGCATCCCATCCTGCAGGAGCCCGGCGCGCTGGTGCTGCCCCACATCGGCGGCGCCACCGTGGACGCCGTGCGCCACCACTCGGTGATGATCCGCGAGGACCTGGAGCGCATCGCCCGCGGCGAGCGGCCCCTGCGCTGCGCCAACCCCGCCGTGCTCGACGCCCTCTCGCTGCGCTGATGCCCCGCCTGCTCGTCCTCGACCTCGGCGGCAGCTCCATGCGCGCCGCGGTTGTGGGCAGCGATAGCCGCAACGTGGTGGCTCGCGCGGCGCGCAGCGTGGAGCAGCGGCTCGACGCGCCGCCGCTGGGACGCAGCTACGACCCGGGGCAGCTGTGGGACGCCGCCTGCGCGGCGGTGCGCGAGGTGCTGCTGCGCGCCGGCGGCGAGCCGCCCGCGGCGGTGGCGGCGACGGGGCAGCGCATCGGCTGCGTCGCCCTCGGCCCCGGCGACGTGCCGCTCTACGCGGGGCCCAACCTCGACACCCGCGGTGCGGCGACCGGCTGGGCGGTGGCCGAGGCGGGCGGCGACGAGCTCTACGCGCGCACCGGGCGCTCCCTGGGCATGCTCTACGCGCCGGCCCGGCTGGTGTGGTTCCGGCAGGAGCGGCCCGAGGTGTTCGAGCGCATCCGGCAGGTCCTCGGGCTGGGCGACTGGCTGGCCCTGCGCCTCTGCGGCGAGGCGGCCGCCGAGCCGAGCACCGCCGGCGACCTGCTCGCCCTCGACGTGCAGACGGGGGAGTACTGGCCGGGGCTGTGGTCGCGCTGCGGGCTTGACCCCGACTGGCTGCCGCCGCTGCGGCGGGCCGGCGAGCTGCTCGGCGCGGTGACCGGCGAGGCGGCGGCGGCGACGGGGATCCCGGCGGGCACGCCGGTCGCCGTGGCCGCGCCCGACTCCACCGCGGCCATGCTCGGCGCAGGGGCGGAGCGGCCCGGCACCACCCTGGTGCTGGCGGGGTCGACCATGCCGGTGGTCGCCGCCACCGAGGGGATGCGCCAGCCCGACGGGGTGGTCTGGGTGGGCCGCCACCCGGTCGACGGGCGCGGCGTGGTGGAGAGCAACGGCGGCACCGCGGGATTCGGCTGGGAGTGGACGGCGCAGCGGCTGGTGGGGCAGGTGTCGGGCCTCGAGGGCGATGCCGCCTACGCCCACGCCGAGCGGCTCGCCGCCGCCGCGCCGCCCGGAGCCGGGGACGCCCTGGTCTACAGCGGCGGCGCCAGCGTCATGAACGTGGCCGAGCCGGCCACCTTCCTCTCCCAGACCCACGCGCTCTTCTGGCCCACCGAGGTGCTCCAGCCCGACCTCGGCGCGCCGCACGTGGTCCGCGCGGGCCTGGAGGCGGTGGCCCATAGCGCGCGCGCCAACGCCGCCCAGGTCGAGGCGCTGGCGGGGCCGAGCGACCGCCTGGTGGTCGCCGGCGGCATGGCCCGCAGCCGGCTGTTCCTGCGCATCGTCGCCGCGGTGTGCGACCGGCCGGTGCACACCCCGCGCGTGCTCGACGCCACCGTGCTCGGCGCCGCGGCCTGCGCCGCCGTCGCCGCCGGGCTGCACCCCGACCTCTCCAGCGCTGCCGCGGCCCTGGCCGTGGTGGAGGTCGGGGTGCAGCCCGAGCCGGAGCTGGTCGAGGCCTACGCCGCGGCGCACCGGCGCTGGCGGTCGCTCTACGATCGGGTCAGGTCGCTGTGAGAGGAGATGCCCCGTGGCCCACGATGAGCTGAAGGCCGAGGTCGTCGCCGCCTGCCGGGAGCTGGTGCGCCTGGGGCTGACCGCCGGCACGTCGGGCAACGTCAGCGTGCGGCCGCCCGGCTCGACGTGCATCGTGGTGTCGCCGAGCAGCCTGCCCTACGAGGCGATGACCCCCGAGGACGTCTGCGTCGTCGACGTCGACAGCGGAGATCAGGTCGAAGGTGACCGCAACCCGACGAGCGAGCTGCTGATGCACCTCGCCGTCTACCGGGCGCGCAGCGATGCCGGCGCGGTGATCCACGCGCACACCATGCACACCACCGCGCTGTCCTTGCTCGGCCGCGGCGTGCCGCCGATCATGGACGAGCAGATCGGGTTGCTGGGCGGGGAGATCGCCCTCTGCCCGCACATGCTGCCGGGCAGCGAGGCGCTGGCCGCCGCGGTGGTGGAGCACCTCGGCGACCGCCGCGCGGTGATCCTCGCCCACCACGGCATGCTCGGCATGGGGCGCGACGTGCGCCAGGCGGTGACGGTGTGCGAGGCGGCCGACCGGCTGGCGCACACCTACCTGCTGGCGCTGGGCGCGAACCGCGGCGAACCCGCGGTGCTGCCGGAGGAGGCGCAGAAGCTGGAGCGCGCCTACTACGAGTTGCAGACGGGGAAGGCCAAGCCCTTGTTCCGACTCTGAGCTAGCTCCCGAAGAATCTCCGCGCCCACAAAAAATCTCTGCGCCCAGGCGACCGCAGGTCGCCGCAGGGCGCGTGTCGCGCGCCGCTACTGCAAGATGCTCTGGAGCTTCATCGCCAACCCCATATCCCCCTTGATCTTGATCTTCCCGCTCATGAACGCCATGGTCGGATCGAGCTTCCCGGTGACCATGTCCACCATGTCCCCCGCCGCCATGCTGATGGTGATGTTGGGGTTGTCCACCGCGCCCGGCCCGGCATCACCCTTGCCGTCCTTGAAGACGATGTGGTACTGCCCGCCCTCGTCGCCGCTGAGGTCGAACTGGTAGGCGGCGTTGTTGCCCGCCGCCTTGGAGGGATCGGCCTGGAGGCGGTTGTTGATCTCGGTGAAGATGTCGGCTGGCGTGGTCACGAGGAGACCTCCTTCGGTTCTGGGGGAGAGCAGGCGCGGGGAGCCGCCCACCCGTCGCGTGCTGGGCCAGTCTAGTGTCTGGCCATGAGCAGCCGCCCGAGCGGGGCTCAGCGGACGCGCAGGGCGATCTTGCCGAAGTGCCCGCCGGCCTCCATCAGGCGGTGCGCCTCGACCACCTCGTCGAGGGGCAGGACGCGGTCGACGATCGGCCGCAGCGAGCCGTCGGCCAGCCCGGGCAGCAGCGCGGCGGCGGCCCGCTGCACGATCTCCACCTTCTGCTCGACGGGGCGGCCGCGCAGGGTGGTGGCGGCCAGGGTGAGGCGGCGCGAGAGCATCGTGTTCAGGCCGATCTCGGCATGAACCCCGCCCTGCAGTCCGATGATCACCAGCCGCCCGTCGGTGGCGAGAGCGGCGAGGTTGCGCTCCAGGTACCTGGCGCCGATGACGTCGAGGACGACGTCGACGCCGCGCCCGCCGGTGATCTCGGCGACGCGGGCGACGAAGTCCTCGGTGGTGTGATCGATGCCGGCGTCGGCGCCGATCTCGATGCAGCGGTGCACCCGCTCCGCTGAGCCCGCGGTGACGATGACGCCCGCGCCGAGCCGGTGGGCGACCTGGATCGCCGCCGTGCCGACGCCGCCCGAGCCGCCGTGGATCAGTACCGACTCGCCGGCGCCGAGGTGGCCGCGGGTGACCAGGTTGTCGTGGGCGGTGACGAACGCCTCGGGGACGGCGCCGGCGGTGACCAGGTCCATGCCCTCGGGCACGGGCATGAGCTGGCCGGCGGGCACGGCGACCTTCTCGGCGTAGCCCCCGCCGGCGAGCAGGGCGCAGGCGCGGTCGCCGGGCCGCCAGCCGCTGACGCCGTCACCGACCGCCTCGACCTCGCCCGCCGCCTCCAGCCCCAGGATCGGCGAGGCGCCCGGCGGGGGAGGGTAGAAGCCGCGGCGCTGCAGGGTGTCGGCGCGGTTGACGGCGGTGCCGTGGACGCGGAGCAGCACCTCGCCGGGGCCGGCGACGGGGTCGGGCACCTCGGCGACGCGCATCACCTCGGGATCGCCGGGCTGGTCGACGACGACGGCGCGCATGGGCGGTGGTCCTCCGGGTGCGGATGGCGGGGAGGAGCAGCATGCCCGCCAGGGACGGGGTCGCGCGCGAGCTTGGCGGTCGGGCTCAGACCGCCGGCACGGAAAGCAACTCGCCGGCCAGGCTCCGCGACCCCGCTCAGACCGGCGGGACGGGGAGCAGCTCGCCGGCCAGGCTCTGCAGTACGCGCTCCCGCTGGCGGCGCAGGTGCTCCGCCTCCTCGACCGAGACCGCGGCGAGGCGGAGGGCATCGCCGGGGCGGAGGCGGGCAAGGCGGGGGAGGTCGACGGAGGCGACGGTGGCCACCTTGGGGTAGCCGCCGGTGGTGCCGCGGTCGGCGAGCAGCACGATCGGCGTGCCGCCGCGGGGGACCTGGATCGAGCCGGCGGCGCAGCCGTCGGAGATCACCTCGGCGCTGCCGCGGTGGCGCAGGCGCAGGCCGTCGAGGCGCAGGCCCACCCGGTCGGAGCGCGGCGAGACGGTGAGCCGGGTGGCGAAGAGGGCGTCGAGCGAGGTGGAATCGACGGCGCCGTCCTGGGGGCCGGGGACGGCGCGGACGGCGCCCGCCGCCGCGGCCGCCGCATCCAGGCCCGCGTCGCGGAGGGTGGCGGCGTCGAGGCGGACGTCGGGGTGGTGCCCGGCGTAGGCGCGCTGCAGCGGCAGCGAGTCGCCGCGCTGGAGGGCGCGCCCGTGCAGGCCGCCGAATCCGCCGCGCAGATAGGTGGAGCGGCTGTCCAGAACGGCCGCCACCGCCACGCCGCCCTCGACGGCGACGACGCAGCGCAGCCCGTCGCGCACCCGCCCGACGCGCAGGCGCTCGCCTTGGCGCAGCACCACGCTGCGCCAGGCGCCGACCGCCGACTCGCCGCCGTCGCGTGCGATGCGGGTGACCTCCGCGTCGCCGGCGACGGCGAGGCGGACGCTCGGTGCCTGCGCTTCGAGCACCGGCCCGCTGTGGGTCACCTCCAGCGCGGCCGCGCCGGGATCGTTGCCGCAGAGCAGGTTGGCGACGCGCAGCAGCTCGCTGTCCAGCGCGCCGCACACGGGCACGCCGATGCGCTGGTGCTCGCGCCGTCCGCCGTCCTGCACGGTGGTGAGCAGCCCGGGCTCGACGACGCGCAGCGCCGGCCCCGCCACCGCGGCGCCGTCGTTGCTGCCATGATTGGCCGCATCTGGCGCAGGACCCGAAGCAGCATCGGGATCGTCGGCGGCGACGAAGCGCAACCGATCGCCCGGTGAGAGCAGCGCCGGCGGATCGCGCAGCGCGTCGAAGAGGACTGCGTCGGTGCGCCCGATGACGCTCCACCCGCCCGGCCCGGCCACCGGGTACACGCAGGACAGCAGGCCGGTGATCGCCACCGACCCCGCCGGCACCGCGTCGCGGGGATCGTCGCGCCGCGGCACCTCGAGCCGCGGGTCGAGCCCGAGCAGGTAGGGAAGCCCGGGCAGGTTGCCCAGCATGGCGACGCGGTACTCGCCGGCGCAGTGCATGCGCACCACCTCCGCGGCGGCTACACCGCAGCGCCGGGCCACGGCATCGAGGTCGGGCCCGCACTCGCCGCCGTAGCGCACCGCGACGGCCACATGGCGCGGCATGGCGCGCGACGGGTCCGCCGGCGCATGCGCCAGCAAGGATTCCACGTCGCGCCGCAGCCGCGCGTGCGAGGTGCGCAGCGGGTCGTACTCCACCAGCACCGATCGCAGCGCCGGCAGCACGGCCACCACCCCGGCGGGCGGCGCGGCGCGCAGCCGCGCGTCGAGCGAGAGCACCGCGGCGCTCGCCTCGTCGGAGATGTCGTCGGCCAGCTCGACGAGCAGGGCGCTGTCGGCGGCGGCGAGGAAGCGCGGGAGCACGGTGGCGCCTATCATCGCAAGGGTGCGACGCGTCGACCTCAACTGCGACGCCGGCGAGGGCTACGGCCCCTGGCGCATGGGCGACGACGAGGCGCTGCTCGACGTGGTCACCACCGTCAACGTCGCCTGCGGCTTCCACGCCGGCGACCCGCTGATCATGGCCCGCACCGTGGCCATGGCGCAGCGGCGCGGTGTCGGAGTTGGTGCCCATCCCGGCCCCAACGACCTGTGGGGCTTCGGCCGGCGTGGTGTCGCCGGGGAGAGCGCCGGCGACCTGGCCACCATGGTCGCCTACCAGGTCGGCGCGCTGGCCGGCATCGCCGCCCAGGAGGGCGCGCGGGTCACCTCGGTGAAGCTGCACGGCGCGCTGAGCAACGCCGCCGCCGTCGACGCCGACCTCGCCGCCGCGGTGGCGCGCAGCATCCGCGCCGTCGACGCCTCGCTGGTGTGGCTGGTGCCCTCGGGCAGCGCCATGGTCGGCGCCGGTGAGCGCGCGGGACTGCGGGTCGCCAGCGAGGTGTTCGCCGACCGCGCCTACGACGACCGCGGCAACTTGGTGTCGCGACGTGTCCCCGGCGCGGTGATCGAGGACCCGCAGCGCTGCGCCGAGCGCGCGGTGCGCATGGTGCTCGACGGCGGCATCGAGTCGATCGACGGCGCACGCGTCGCCCTGCAGGCCGACTCGGTGTGCGTGCACGGCGACACGCCGGGCGCGGTGGCCGCCGCCCGCGCGGTGCGGGCGGCGCTGGAGGCGGCCGGCGTCACCCTTGCGCCGCTGGCCGGAATGCTGAGAGAGCACTGAGAAACCCGCGGCGGCAGCGCCGCTTTCGCCGTTTTCTCAGCCGCGCGCCGCACACTCGCAGGCCATGGCATCCGCCTCCTCCGCCCTCGAGCTGAGCCGCCGCCAGGCGCTGGGCCTGGCCGCCGCCGGAGCGGTCGGCGCGGCCGGGCTGGGCGTGGCCATGGTGCGCGGCACGGCCGGAGGCAGCGGCCCCGCCGCCGCGTCTGTCTCCATGGCCGGGCCGGCCGGCGCCTGGCCCAGCCCGCTGGGCAGCTCCCGCGCCCTGGCCGCCCACCTGCTCCGCCGCGCCGGCTTCGGCTACGACGCCGCCGAGCTCGACGCCGCGGCGCGCCTCTCCTACGACGACCTCGTCGACAAGCTGGTCTCGCAGCAGCCCGAGGAGCCGCCCGCCCTGCCCCTCGCCGAGCAGGTCAACTACCGCGCCGTCTCCCGCTGGTGGTACGCGCACATGGCCACCACCCAGCCGCAGTTCCCCGAGCGGATGCTGCTCTTCTGGCACGGCCACTTCACCAGCGACTACCGCAAGGCGGCCCGCCTGCCCTTCGTGCACCAGCAGAACCAGCTCTACCGCCGCCTCGGCACCGGCAACCTGCGCGCCCTGCTCAGCGCGGTCACCTTCGACCCGCTGATGGTGCGCCACCTCGACCTCGACCGCAGCACCGCCACCGCGCCCAACGAGAACTTCGCGCGCGAGGTGATGGAGCTCTACACCCTGGGTGCCGGCAACTTCACCGAGCAGGACGTGCGCGAGTGCGCCCGGGCGCTGAGCGGCATCCGGATTGTTCTGGTCGACTCCGGCGGCAACCCGGTGCCCCTGCCGCGACCGGCCAAGGGCGGCAGCCAGCAGGAGTACCTGCAGCAGCTGCAGGCCCTGCTCGACGGCGGCGCCCGGTTCCAGGGCCGGCTGGCCATGCGCCAGCACGACAGCGGGGTCAAGACCTACCTCGGCCGCACCGGCAACCTCGGTCCCGAGGAGGTGGTCGACACACTGCTCGCCCAGGACGCCTGCGCCCCCTTCGTCACCACCAAGGCGCTGCTCCACTTCTGCACCCCGGCTCCCTCCAAGGACCTGGTCACCGGCATCGCCCGCCAGTTCCGCCGGTCCGGCTATGACATCCGCACCCTGATGCGCGCCATCTTCCGCAGCGACGCCTTCCGCGACGCCGCCGCCTACCGCTCGCTGGTGCGCTCGCCCGCCGACTACATGGTGGCCACCATGCGCGCCCTCGGCCGCCCCGACCTCGCCCAGCCCGCGGTGCTCGCCGGCGCGGCCATGGACCAGGTGCTCTACGACCCGCCGACGGTGGCCGGCTGGTCGCCCAACGGCGCCTGGCTCTCCTCCAGCTCGATGCTGGCCCGCCTCAACTTCGCCAGCGCCACGCTGCGGCGCGGCGGCACTCTCCCCGACGCCGCGCAGGCGGTGCACACCCAGCTCGACGGCGTGGTCGGCGCCGACTCCGCCGCCGTGCTCCACGCCGCGCCCGACGAGACGCATCGCTGGTACGCGCTGCTGGCCAGCCCCGAGTTCCAGCTGAAGTAGGCAGAAACGACCATGCTGACGCGACGCGACTTCCTGCGCAGCGGCCTGCTCGCCACCTCGGTGGGGCTGGTGGTGCCGCCGGTGCTCGCCCGCGGGGTGCTGGCGGCGAGCAACGACGGCATCCACAACGACCACGTCCTCGTCGTCCTCCAGCTCGGCGGCGGCAACGACGGCCTCGACACCGTGGTGCCCTACGCCGACGCGGCGTACCACGACGCACGGCCGACGCTGGCGATCGCACCCGACAAGGTGCTGCGCCTCGACGACCACGTCGGCCTCAACCCCGCGCTGCCCGGCATCAAAGCGCTCTACGACGCCGGCCGCGTCGCCGTGGTGCAGGGCGCCGGATACGACGATCCCACCTACTCGCACTTCGAGGCGCTGCACGTCTGGGAGTACGCCGACCCGCAGCGGCGGCAGACCGACGGGTGGCTGGGCAGGTTGCTGGCGGCGCAACCGGACCCGCAGAGCCGTCCGCTGGCCGGATGTGCGCTGGGCCAGGCGAGCACGCCCTCGGAGCTGCGCGCCCAGGGCGCGGTGGTCAGCGTCATCGAATCGGCGGAGTCCTACGCGGTGCAGGGCGACAGCGTGCAGCAGGCGGCCGCACCGGCGCTGTACCGGCGCACCCCCGGTGTCTACGGCGCGCTGTTCGACCAGGCGCTGGCCACCGCGGAGTCGGGGATCAGCGCGCTGCACCAGGCGTCGGGCTACAAACCGGCGGTCGACTACGCCGACGGCAAGACCGTGTACGGCTCCAAGAACAGCGTCGCCGCCTCACTGCAGCTCACCGCGCAGATGATCGTCACCCAGCCGGAGGTGAAGATCTGCCACGTCGCGCTGGGCGGCTTCGACACCCATCAGAACCAGGATGCCCGCCAGGCCGCGCTGCTCGCCGACCTCGACGGCGCGGTCAGCGCCTTCTTCAAGGACCTCGACGCCCACGGCGTCGCCGACCGCGTGGTGCTGATGACCTGGTCGGAGTTCGGCCGCCGCGTCGCCGAGAACGGCAGCCGGGGAACCGACCACGGCAGTGCCGCACCGATGCTGCTGGTCGGGGCCAAGGTGCAGGGTGGCCTGCACGGCGCCCAGCCGTCGCTCACCGACCTCGGCAACGGCAACCTCAAGCACACCGTCGACTTCCGCAGCGTCTACCAGGCGGTGATCCGCGATTGGCTGGGCGGTGATGCCAGATCGGTGCTGGGACAGGAGTTTCCCGAGATCGGGCTGATCAGGGCCTGAACTCTCAGCCCAGGGCCACCACCGCGCGTCCCGGCGTGGTCAGCCGCCCGCCGCCGTCGAAGCCCTCCAGGGCGATCTCGCAGAGCTTCTCGCCGCCCTCCTCCCACAGCCGGGTCACCCTGCCGCGCACGGTGAACGACTGCGGCCAGCCCTCGCGCGACGGCGTGTCGATGTCGCGATACTGCGCCGAGAGCCGGCGCAGCCGCTGCGGGCTGCCCACCCAGTTGGTGACAGCCTCGGCCAGATATGCCTTCTTGAGGTAGCCCTGCAGGATCACGTCGGGCAGACCGGCACGCTCGGCGGCCTCGCGGTCGTAGTGGATCTCGTGGAAGTCCTCGGTGGCGCCGGCGAACTGCACCAGGGTGCGCGGC
This sequence comes from uncultured Actinomycetes bacterium, assembly GCA_964499205.1. Classification (GTDB taxonomy): domain Bacteria; phylum Chloroflexota; class Dormibacteria; order Aeolococcales; family Aeolococcaceae; genus DASRDZ01. Next base: position 12,535 of record CAZCJX010000052.1, read on the forward strand.
GTGGCCTCCCTGCGCAGCTCGGGAATAGCCATGCCGACCTCGAGCTCGTCCCAGCGCGGCGGCGCCGTGGTGCCGTCCATCTACATGCGGATCCCGGTGAGCCGCGCCCGGGTGACCACGTCGCCCGAGGCGTCGCGCCAGACGTGCTCGATCACGGTGATGGCGACATGTCCGGCACGAACCTCCCGCTCGGTGAGCGAGACGATGCGCGCGGTGCAGGCCACCGTCTGGCCGACGTAGGCGGGCTTGAGGTACTCGTACTCGGTGCCGCCGTTGAGGCTGCGCGTGCCCCAGCCGCCGAACGCAGGCCGGGGCAGCTCGCTGCCGGGAGCCTCGATGGCGCACCAGAAGGTGGGCGGCACGGGCCGCTCGGGATAGCCCGCGGCGTGCGCCGCGGCGACGTCGACGTAGCAGCGCTCGGCCAGCCCCACCGCCTCGCAGAAACGCCGCACCGCGCCGGCCTCGATGAGGTGGTAGCCGGGCTTGGTCTCCACGCCGAGCAGCGCGCGATCGGCCGGCGTGATGACGCTCTGGCGGTCGACTGTGGCAGACACGCGGCGATCTCCGGTTTGGTGCGGGCTGGTCTGCGAGTATATTCCCAGCCGAGATGACCGTCTTCTGGCTGGTCGCGGGGGTGATCCTGCTCGGCGTCGAAGCGCTGACGCTGGTGTTCTTCGCCCTGTTCGTGGCTCTCGGCATGTTCGCCGCCGCGATCGCCTCGGCAATGGGCAGCGACGCCTGGGTGCAGGTGCTCGTCTTCGTCGCCGTCGCCGGCATCGGCGTCCTGCTCGCCCGGCCGCCGCTGATGCGCAGCGTGCACCTGCGCGGGGTGATCACCCTTCCCGGGGTGCAGGGGCTGGTCGGACAGCACGCGGTCACCGTCGACGTCGTCGGCGACGCCCATCACCCCGGCCACGCCCTGCTCGCCGGCGAGCGCTGGCTGGCCGTCACCGACGGGGCCCAGCCGCTCCCGCCCGACGTCCCCGTCACCGTCGCCGCGGTGCGCGGCACCACGCTGGTGGTGCGCCCGCTCTAGGAGGCCGCAGTGGACCCGCTCGTCATCGTTCTCATCGTCGTCGCCGTCGTCTTCGTCATCGTGGTGGCGCAGACGGTGAGGGTCATCCAGCAGGGCTACGTCGGCGTGGTCAAGCGGCTGGGGCAGTTCCGCGCCATCCGCGAGCCGGGGCTGGTCTTCATCCTGCCCTTCTTCGACAAGCTGCAGCGCATCGACATCCGCGAGACGCCGCGCACCGGCGACCGCCAGGAGGTGATCACCCGCGACAACGTCGCCGTCACCGTCAACGCCACCATCTTCAGCCAGGTGGTCGACGCCAAGCTCGCCCTGTTCAGCGTTTCGGACTACTTTGTCGCCATCGACCAGCTCTCCCGCACCACGCTGCGCGCGGTGTTCGGCTCGCTGACGCTGGACGAGGCGCTGTCGCAGCGCGAGCGCATCAACGCGGTGCTGCAGGAGCAGATGGAGGCGGTCACCGACAAGTGGGGGATCAGGATCAACCGCATCGAGATCGTCGACATCTCGCCGCCGGCCCAGATCCTCCAGGCGCTGGCGCTGCAGAAGCAGGCCGACCAGGAGAAGCGCGCCCAGATCCTGCAGTCGGAGGGCCAGCAGCAGAGCGCCGTCAACATCGCCGACGGGCAGCGGCAGGCGGCGATCAAGACCGCCGAGGGCGAGAAGCAGGCGGCCATCCTGCGCGCCGAGGGGGCGCGGCAGGCGGCCATCCTCGAAGCCGAGGGCCGCGCCCAGGCCATCCAGACCGTCTACACCGCGATCAAGACGGCGGCGCCCGATCCCACCCTGGTGGCCATCCTGCAGCTCGACACGCTGGGCCGCTTCGCCGACAGTCCCAACGCCAAGCTGGTGCTTCCCGTCGAGACCGCCGGCATCCTCGGCGCCGCGCAGGCGCTGCGTTCGGTGATCGGCGAGGCCCCCTCGGTCGACGGCGCCTCCTGAGCTGACGGCGCGCCGTCTCCGCGGGAGCCCGGCTCGCCGTGCGCGGCCGCCGCGCCGGCGCGGCGTAGCCAGCCATCCCCGCGCGTACCATCGGCGCCGATGACCGCGCAGCAAGGGCTCTTCGGCGGCGACGACGACAATCGGCGTGAGGCTGACGGCATGGAGAGCGGCGCGGGTGCGTCGGCGCCGCTGTCCTGGCGGATGCGGCCGCGCACCCTGGACGAGTTCGTCGGCCAGACCGCCGCGGTCGGCCCGGGCACGGTGCTGCGCCAGGCGCTGGAGAGCGACCAGCTGCCCTCGCTGATCCTGTGGGGCCCGCCGGGCAGCGGCAAGACCACGCTGGCACGCATCGTCGCGGCGATGACCCGCTCCGCCTTCGAGTCGGTGAGCGCGGTGAGCGCCGGCGTCGCCGACCTGCGCAAGGTGGTGGAGCGGGCGCGCGAGCGCCAGCGCATGGGCCGGCGCACCCTGCTCTTCATCGACGAGATCCACCGCTTCAACAAGGCGCAGCAGGACGCGGTGCTGCCCCACGTCGAGAGCGGCCTGGTGCGGCTGCTCGGCGCCACCACCGAGAACCCCTCGTTCGAGGTCAACGCGGCGCTGCTGTCGCGTGCGCGCGTGGTGCGACTCGAAGCGCTCAGCGAGGACGACCTGCGCGTGCTGGTCCGCCGCGCCCTGTCCGACAGCGAGCGCGGCATCGGCGCGCTGCACGCCGGCATCGACGATGACGCCGAGTCGCGACTGGTGTCACTGAGCGGCGGCGACGCGCGCGTCGCGCTGGACGCACTCGAATTGGCGGCGAGCGCGTCGCCGCAGGTCGACGGCCGGTGCGTCATCACCGTGGACGCCATCGACGGCGCGCTGCAGCATCCCTCGCTGCTCTACGATCGCGCCGGCGACCAGCACTACTGGCTGGCCTCGGCGTTGATCAAGTCGGTGCGCGGCAGCGATCCCGACGCCGCGGTGTACTGGCTGGCGCGCATGCTGGAGGCGGGCGAGGACCCCATGTTCGTGGCGCGGCGGCTGGTGCTGTCGGCGGCGGAGGACGTCGGGCTCGCCGATCCCCACGCGCTGCCGCTGGCCGTCGCCGCGCAGCAGGCGGTGCACGCCATCGGCATGCCCGAGGGGTTTCTGCCACTTGCGGAAGCAACCGTCTACCTGGCGGCGGCGCCGAAGAGCAACTCCGCCTACCGCGCCTACGGGCGCGCCCTGGAGGACGTCCGCGCCACGCTGCACCAGCCGGTGCCGCTGCACCTGCGCAACGCGGTGACCGGGCTGGGACGGGCCATGGGCTTCGGCGAGGGCTACCGCTACGCGCACGACTTCGAGGGCGGCGTGGTCGAGCAGCAGCACCTCCCCGACGCGCTGGCGGGACGCCGCTACTACCAGCCCACCGACCACGGCGTCGAGGCGCGCATCGCCGAGCGGCTGCGCGCCCTGCGCGAGGAGCTGGAACGCCGTCGCGGCCAGGGCGGCAGCGGCAGCGGGGACTAGCCGTCCCAGCCGTTCCAGCCGTCGGGCAGGGCCTCCGGCCAGTGGTGGAAGCTGACCCCGTCCTCGGCCACCGCCGATCCCGACAGCGGCTCGCCCGGGCGCTGCGGCCGTGGCGGGCGTCCCAGCACCGTGTCCTGGGCGCGGCGGAGCATGCGCAGTCGCGCCGCGCCGACGCGCCCGTCCGGGGCGTCGGCGTCGAGGAGCGGGCCGCCGGAGCGCAGCGCCAGGTCGAGCCAGTGGCGCACCGAGCTGTCGTCGGGGGGCGGCATGTCGCCGACGGCGGCGAGGCTCACCGCGTCGACGTCGGGCGGCACCGTGGTGCCCCACAGCCAGGAGCGCGCCGCCAGGTTGCGCGACTGGCCGCGCACCAGCAGGTCGCCGTGGGCGAACCAGGGGCGGGGCGGGGGAGGGGCGTTGGCGGAGGGGATGTTGACCACCGAGTCGTCGCCGCTGCGGCAGCAGTCGAGCAGTCCCACCAGGGGTGCGGCCGGCGCGCCGCAGCCGAGCACCACCGCACCGCGCGGAGCGGCGCGGCGGTAGGCGTGCACCAGCGCGGCTGTGCCGGCGCGCAGCGCGGCGATGTTGCTCATGCCGCGGCGCATGCCGGGCAGCGCGCCCGCCCAGAGGAAGTCGAGCTTGAGCGCGTCGACGCCGAGGCGCCCCATGCGCCGGCCCAGGGCGGCGAGATGGGCGCGCGAGGCGGGCAGTGACGCGTCGAGGACATGCTCGGTGTGCGGTGAGCGCACCGAGCTGACCAGGCCGCCGGCCACGTCGCGCAGCAGCAGGTCGCCGCGTCGCGCCGCCATGCAGGAACGCGGGTCGACCAGGAACGGCGCCAGCCAGAGGCCGAAGCGCCGGCCGCCGGCATGCACGCCGTCGGCCAGCGCGGCGATGGCGGAGTCGAAGTCGTCGCGCTCCTGCCAGTCGCCCCAGTGGGGCATCCAGCCGTCGTCGAGCAGAGCCAGGCCGCCGGGGGGCACCAGGGTGGCGGCGGCGTCGAGCACGTCAGCGGCGGTGGCCGAGGGGCCGAGGCAGTTCCAGCTCATCCACCCTGCGGTGCGCGGCGCAGGGCGGTGGTCGCCGGCGCGCAGGCGGGGCACGCCAGCCCCCGCGGCGCTGCGGCGGTCGAGGGGCGCGATGCGGATGGGGTCGGCGGCCAGGCTTTTGCCCGCGGGGATTTCCCAGCCCAGCGGGCGCGGGGCGCCGGTGACGTGGCGCAGCTGCTGCGGGGCGCCGACACTGACCACGTCGAGGATGTCGCCGCCGTCCCACACCAGCAGCAGCGGTCCCACGCGTGGCGGTGCGTCGAGCGACACCGTGGTGTGCGCGCCGCCGGGCGTGCCCCAGATGCCGCCCCACCAGCCGCAGCCGCGCACGGTGGCGTCGCGTAGGCCGGCCCAGTCCCAGGAGTGATAGCCGTCGACCAGCACGCGGGTGGCGGGGAGCCCCGTGACGTGCACCCCGATGGCGTGCACGCAGATCGGCTGCACGGTACTGACCGAGCAGTCCACACGGTGGCCGCCATCGGCGTGGGCGCGGACGCGCAGGCGCGCCGACACGCCGTCGGGCCAGGTGGCTTCGAGGTCACGGGTGCCGCGCGTCACCACGTGGGCGCGCGCGTCGGGCAGGGTGCGCACGTCGCCGTCGACGTCGACCAGCGGTGCCAGCACCGCCGTCTCCCCCCGCAAGCGCAGCGCGATCAGCGGCGCAACCCTGCCAGGGCGCGGTCGAAGGCGGCGCGCGTCCACTCCAGCTCGGCGTCGCCGTGCACCACCGAGCAGAAGGCGCTGGTGCGCAGCAGGTCGACGCCCTGGTCGCGCAGCGCCACGCCGAGCTGCGCCTGCAGTGCGGGGTCGTCGAGGGCGCAGTGCACGATGCTCGACAGGCGCCACACCCGGCCGGCCACGCCGCTGAGCTCGAGTGCGGCGCGGATCTCGCCCTCCAGCCGGGTGGCGTAGGCGTCGGCGCTGCGCTGCGCGCTGCCGTCCTCGACCAGCTCCAGGGTGGCGATGCCGGCCGAGGCGCTGAGGGGGTTGGCGTTGAAGGTGCCGGGGTGGGTGATGTGTGGCGGTCCGCCGGCGTCCTGGGCGGCGGCGCCGTCGGTCATGCGCAGCAGCTCCATGACGTCGTGCCGCCCGCCCACTGCGCCGCCGGGCAGGCCGCCCGCCATGATCTTGCCAAAGGTGGTCAGATCTGGGGTGATGCCGAGGGTCGCCTGGATGCCGCCGGGCGCGACGCGGAACCCGGTGACCACCTCGTCGAACACCAGCAGCGTGCCGGTGCCGGCGCACAGCGCTGCCGCCTGTCGCAGGTACGCGGGATCGAGCGGCACCTTCCCGTAGTGCGCGCCGGAGGCCTCGACGAACATGGCGGCCACGCCGCGGTCGGCGAGCGCCTGACCCAGCGCGTCGATGTCGCCAGCGGGCACCACGCGGGTGAAGGCGGCGACGCCGCCCGGCACGCCGGGTGCGCCGGTGGCCCGCCCGTTCTGGTCGAAGTTGACAGTAAGGCCGTCGTACCAACCGTGGAAGTGGTCGTCGAGCTTGAGGATGTGGTCACGGCCGGTGGCGCAGCGGGCCAGCCGCGCCGCCAGCATGCCGGCCTCGGTGCCCGACGCGGTGAAGCGCACCTGGTCGACCGAGGCGACCATGCCGCAGATCAGCTCCGCCCAGCGCACCTCCAACGGGTTGGCGGCGCCGTAGTGGGTGCCGCAGGCGACCTGGCGCTGCACCGCCTCGACCACCGCGGGGTGGGCGTGGCCGAGCAGCAGCGCGCCGTGGCCCATGGTGTAGTCGACCAGCTCGCGGCCGTCGACCAGCCACTTGCGCGCGCCCTGCGCCCGGGCGACGTGGATCGCCGGCGTGTAGGAGCGGACGATGTGCGTCGCGCCGCCGGCGAGCACCTTCTCGGCGCGCTGGGCCAGGTCGGTGGCGGCGGGGGAGGGCGGCATCTGCGCCAGCGTACCCGAGGCGGGCGGGGCGCGCTCGGCCCTGGGCGCTGCGACATCCCCGGCTCTGCGACATCCCCGGCGCTGCGACATCACAGGCGCTGCGACCTCACAGGCTCTGCGACATCACAGTGGAGGCGACGGTGGGAATCGAACCCACGATCAGG
>CAZCJX010000053.1:0-4437 GCA_964499205.1 uncultured Actinomycetes bacterium
GGCGGCGCCAGGCGCGCCGCGGCGGGGTGCGACCAGCGGAGCGAGCGCGGGCGGCACGGGCGTCCGGGCGGGGTTGCGGGAGATGCGGGGAACCGGCTGGGCCGGCGCCGTGCGGACCGGACGACCCGCATCGGAGCGAGCGCTCGCCGCCCCAGGACGCGGCGGTGCGGGGAGCGGGGTCCGTGCGGGCCGGGCGAGGCCGGCCGCGGAATTGCCCGCGGGTCGCCCACGCAGCACGGGGACGTGCACGGGAGGCGCGTCGTCCTCGTCCGGCCCGAAGATGTGGAACCCGGTCAGCCGCTTGAGTGGCTCGTCCACCGCGGCGGCGTGCTGCGCCAGCGAGCGGCGCCAGGCGATCACCAGGGCGAGCACCGCGACGAGGGCGAGGAGGACGCCCGCACCGACGAGTCGAGCGGGCGAGAACGAGATCGCCGGAGCGATGTGTGGGGGGCGCATCGACACTTAACCAACGCGCAGGACAGCGGACCTCCTGCGATATTTCACGATATCCACGAACGCAGCAAACCCGCCATTGAAGGACTCACGCCCGAGCGCACGGGATGAGGCCGGCGCCGCGGGCGCTGCGGGACCGGCGTGGTATCACGGTTCTCAACCCATGACCGTCCACGTCGGCACCTGCGGCTGGCAGTACCGCGACTGGCGCGGCTGCTTCTACCCCGAGAAGCTGCGCCAAGCCGACTGGCTGGAGCACTACGCGGCGCGCTTCCAGACGGTCGAGGTGGACAACACCTTCTACCGCCTCCCCGCCGCCGAGACCTTCGCCGCCTGGCGCCGCCGCACCCCCGCCGACTTCTGCATGGCGCTCAAGACGAGCCGCTTCCTCACCCACATCAAGCGCCTGCGCGACCCCCGCGAGCCGGTGCACCTCTACATGGAGCGGGCCGGCAAGCTGGTCGAGAAGCTGGGCCCGCTGCTGGTGCAGCTGCCCCCGACCCTCCAGGCCGACCCGCCGCGCCTCGCCGACGCCCTCGACTGCTTCCCCACCGGGGTGCGCATCGCCTTCGAGCCGCGCCACCAGTCGTGGTTCAGCGACGCCACCCAGCAGGTCCTCGCCGACCGCGGCGTCGCCCTCTGCCTGCCCGACTCCAAGGAGAAACCCGTCGGCCCGCTGTGGCGCACCGCCGACTGGACCTATGTGCGCTTCCACGAAGGTCTCGGCCGGCCGCGGCCCTGCTATCGCGAATCAGCCCTGCAGCGCTGGGCCGAACGGCTCGCCGAGGTGTGGGGGCCGCGCGCCGAGATCTACGCCTACTTCAACAACGATCCCCAGGGATGCGCGGTGCGCGACGCCCGCCTCTTCGCCGGCGCCGCCGCTGCGGCGGGACTGGCGCCGACCCGCGTTCCCGCCGAGACCGAGACGCCGGTGCGCGGCTGACTGACAGATCGGTCAGTACCGAGTTTCTGTCGGAACCGACCGAGCGCTGGTCAACCGGCACCGCGTGGCGTAGAGTTTCAATCCGTCCAAGGATGCGGGAGGCAGGGTATGCGGCTGCGGCAGATGGCGCCGTGCCGGGAGAACGTGGCGGCGGCACCGGTGTGTCCCTTCGCGGTGCGCGGCGTCGACGACGCGGCGATGCGCGCCTGCCCCGGCTACGTCGGGACGGCGCTGAGCTTCCGCGGCGTCGGAGCCGGCGACTCCATCGCCACGCGCCAGACCTGCGCCCATCTCGGCACCCAGAGCGGCCGGCGCGGCTTCGTCAGCGCCTGCACCTGCCCCACCGGGCTGCCCGAGGGCGCGGCTGAGATGGCCCAGCGGCTGCCCCGCGTCCGGTTGATCGCCGCCGGAGGGTAGGCAGCCCGTCGCGCCGCCGCCCCGGCCTATCCTGCGTCGCGATGGATGCCGACGTCCTGCACCGCCTCGCCGCCGCCCTCGACCACGACGGTCTGCTCACCGCGCCCGAGGACGTGCGCCCGTACGAGTGCGACGGCCTCACCGGCCACCGCGCCGTCCCTGCGGCGGTGCTGCTGCCGCGGAGCACCGAGCAGGTGGCTGCCTGCGTGCGCATCTGCCACGACGCGCGCCTGCCCTATGTCGCGCGCGGCGCCGGCACAGGGCTGAGTGGCGGCGCGCTCCCGGTGGCCGGCGGCGTGGTCGTCTGCCTGGCCCGCATGAACCGCGTCCTCGACGTCGACCTGGACACCGCGCGCGTCACCGTGCAGCCGGGCGTCACCAACCTGGCCGTCACCCAGGCGGTGTCCGCGGCCGGCTTCTACTACGCGCCCGACCCGTCGTCGCAGCAGGTCTGCAGCATCGGCGGCAACGTCGCCGAGAACTCGGGCGGGGCGCACTGCCTCAAGCACGGCTTCACCGTCAACCACGTGGTCGCCGCCACCTTTGTCACCGCCGATGGGCGCATCGCCCGGCTGGGCAGCGCGGTGCCCGACGCACCGGGCTACGACCTGCTCGGCCTGGTGGTGGGCAGCGAGGGAACCCTCGGCATCGTCACCGAGGTGACCCTGCAGGTGCTGCGGCGGCCGCAGGCGGTGCGCATGGTTCTGGCCGGGTTTGGCAGCATCGAGTCGGCCGGCGCGGCGGTGTCGCGGATCATCGCCGAGGGGGTGCTCCCCGCCGCGATCGAGATGATGGACCGGCTGACGCGCGAGGCGTCGGAGCAGGCGGTGCACGCCGGCTACCCCGACTGCGAGGCGCTGCTGCTGGTCGAGCTCGACGGGCCCGACGCCGAGTGCCAGGCACAGCTCGACGCCTGCCGCGCCATCTGCGAGGACTGCGGCGCCACCGAGATCCGCGTCGCCCGCGACGACGCCGAGCGCGCCCTGACGTGGCGTGGCCGGCGCGCCGCGTTCGCCGCCATGGGACGGGTCAGCCCCGGCTACTACGTGCAGGACGGCGTCGTCCCGCGCACGCGGTTGCCCGAGGTCCTGCAGGGCATCGAGGACCTGGCCCGCGAGTACGGGATGCGCGTCGGCAACGTGTTCCACGCCGGCGACGGCAACCTGCATCCTCTGGTCTGCTACGACCGCAACAGGCCGGGCGACGCGGACCGCGCCCTGGAGCTGGCGGGTCGGATTCTCGACGTGTGCCTGGCCGCGGGCGGCTCGATCACCGGTGAGCACGGCGTCGGCCACGACAAGGCGTGCTACATGCCGCGGATGTTCAGCGGCGAGGCGCTGACGGTGATGGACCGGGTGCGCGCCGCCTTCGATCCCGACGGGCTGTGCAACCCCGGCAAATTGCTGCCGACACCGCGACTCTGCGGCGAGGTGCCCGGGTTCCACCGCGTCCATCCCGTCGAGGCGGCAGGGCTGGCCGAGCGATGGTGAGCAGCCCCGCGGCGGTGCGCGACGCGCTGGCCGACATCGTCGGCGCTGCGCACGTGCGCGAGGCGGCCGCACCGGCGGACGCGGTGGCCGGCGTGATGCCCTCGCTGGTGGTCTCGCCGGGCGACGAGGCCGAGGTGAGCGCGGTGCTCGCCTGCGCCACGCGCGAGTCGCTGGCCGTGGTGCCGCGCGGGGGCGGCACCAAGCTGGACTGGGGCGCGCCGCCGCGCCGCTGCGACGTCGTGCTGTCGACGGCGCGGCTCGACGCCGTGGTGGAGTACGAGCCGGGTGACCTGGTCTGCGTGGTGCAGCCGGGACTGCGCCTCGACGCGCTGCAGGCCGCGCTGGCGCCACATCGCCAGCGCCTCATGCTCGACCCCGACGGCGGAGTTGCGGCCACCATTGGCGGCATCGTGGCGAGCGGCGCCTGGGGACCGCTGCGCACCCGCTTCGGCACCGCGCGCGACCTGGCCATCGGCATGCGCTTCGTCCTCGCCGACGGCACCGTCGGGAACAGCGGCGGCAGGGTGGTGAAGAACGTCGCCGGCTACGACGTCGGCAAGCTGCTGATCGGCTCGCTGGGCACGCTGGGGGTGATCACCCAGGTGGCGCTGCGGCTGCATCCCCTGCCGCGGGTGTCGCGCACCGTCGCCTTCGACGCGCTGACGCCGGCGAGCGCCGCGAGCACATGGCGTGCCGTCGAGACCGCGCCGGTGGAGGCGTCGTCGATCGTCGTGCTGTGGCCGCAGCGGGTGATGCTGCTGCGCATCGACGGCAGCGAGGAGGGCGTGGCGGCGCAGGTCGAAGCCCTGCGGGCACTGGGTGCGGTCGAGCGCGATGCTGCACCGCTGACCACCCGCGGCAATGCGGTCGTCGCCGTCCCCCGCACCCAACTGGAAGCGCTCCTGCAACGCCTCGAGACCACCGCCGGCCATGCGACGATCCTGCCCTCGCTCGGTGTCGCCGAGGTCCACCTGCCCGCCGACGCGCGCGCCGCCGAGCTGCGCGCCTGGGCGGAATCCGTCGGCGGGCACCTCACCCTGCGCACGCCGAGCGCAGCGGCCTGGCCCGACAGCACTGACCCCGTCGCCCTCGACCTGATGCGCAGCGTCAAGCGTTCCCTCGACCCCGCCGGCA
>CAZCJX010000053.1:4537-6135 GCA_964499205.1 uncultured Actinomycetes bacterium
CCCGTCGCCCTCGACCTGATGCGCAGCGTCAAGCGTTCCCTCGACCCCGCCGGCACCCTCTCCCCCGGCCGCTTCCCCGGCGGCATCTGAGCCACCGCATGCCCACCGCCTTCGACGCCCACAACCCGCCCGCCCGCGAGCTGCTCGACGACTGCGTCCACTGCGGCTTCTGCCTGCCCGCCTGCCCTACCTACCAGCTCTGGGGCGAGGAGGCCGACTCGCCGCGCGGCCGCATCCTGCTGATGGACACCGCCGCCCGGGGCGAGCTGGTCCTCAACGCCGAGCTGGTCCGCCACTGGGACGCCTGCCTCGGCTGCATGGCCTGCGTCACCGCCTGCCCGTCGGGCGTGCGCTACGACCGGCTCATCGAGCAGACCCGGCAGCAGGTGGAGCGCCGCCACCGCCGTGCGCCGCTCGACCGGGCCCGGCGCGCCGCCATCTTCGCCCTCTTCCCCCATCCCCGCCGGATGCGCGCCGCCGCCGCGCTGCTGGTCGCCTATCGGGCCACCGGCCTGCGCCGCCTCCTCCGCCGCGCCGGCGGACCCGCCGCGCTCGCCCCCGCCATCCCCGCCTCGGCGGTCACCACCCGCGTGCCCGAGCGCCTCTCCCCCATCGGCACTCCCCGCCGCCGCGTGGTGCTGCTCACCGGCTGCGTGCAGCAGGGACTCTTCGGCGACGTCAACGCCGCCACCGCGCGGGTGCTCACCGCCTACGGCTGCGAGGTGGTCACCCCGCCCGGCCAGGGCTGCTGCGGCGCGCTGGAGCTGCACGCCGGGCGCGAGGGCGCAGCCCAGCGCCGGGCGCGCGCGCTGCTGCCGCGGCTCGACCGAGAGCGCGACGGCGACGCCGAGACACTGATCGGCGTCAACTCCGCCGGCTGCGGCTCGGTGCTCAAGGAGTACGGCGACCTGCTCGGCACCGTGGCCGCCGCCGCCCTCGCCGCCCGCGTCCGCGACGTCAGCGAGATCCTCGCCGACCTCGGCGCTCCGGCGGAGCCGGCGACCCTCCACCCGCTCCCCATCCGCGTCGCCTACCACGACGCCTGCCACCTCGCCCACGCCCAGGGCGTCCGCGACCAGCCCCGGGCCATGCTCGCCGCCATCCCCGGCCTGGAGCTGGTGCCGCTCGCCGAGGCCGACATGTGCTGCGGCAGCGCGGGCATCTACAACCTCGTCCAGCCCGAGCCGGCCGCCGCGCTGGGCCGGCGCAAGGCCGCGCACGTGGGCGCAGCCGCGCCCGACGCGCTGGTCGCCGCCAACCCCGGCTGCCTGCTGCAGATCAGCGCCCACATGGACGGCGCCGCGGGCGTGCCCACCTTCCACCCCGTCGAGCTGCTCGATGCCTCGCTGCGCGGCGTCGGCGCGGACGAGCTGCTGCGCCGCCGCCGCCGCCTGCAGGGCCTGAAGAATCAGCCAACACCGGCCAATTCACTGCCGCACAGAGCCCGTTAAAAGCAAAGCGGCGCCCGGACCCGCCAAGGGGTCCGGACGCCGTGCCTCGGGCAGATGCGGTGCTCAGCCGCCCGTGGTGGTTGCTGCGGTGGACGAGCTGGTCGTCGTGGTGTGGCGATGCGCCTGGCCGTTGCTGCTGGCCACCTT
>CAZCJX010000053.1:6235-13349 GCA_964499205.1 uncultured Actinomycetes bacterium
GTCGAGGTGCTGGTGGTGCTGTCGGCAGCCTCGGTCTCGGTCTCCGTCTCGGACGAGGTGGAGGTCTCGTCGGAGACGCTCTGGTGCTGGTGGCTGGATGCCGGGCTGCTGGTCAGGGCGACGGCGCTGCCGGCACCCGCGGTGACGGCGACGACGGCGACGCCGGCTGCAGCCCTCGAGGTGACGAGGCTGATGAGCTTGGCGAGATCCAAGGCCTGATTCCTCCTGGGGGCCGGTCGGGGGGCGTTCCACGGACTGGCCGGCCGCTCCACCGGGTCAGAACGCCGAACCGGCACCCAGCTTACGGGCTGCCCTGATACAGGACAGTTGCGACGGGATGACAGGCTGTAGTACCGCTGTCACCTGCTACCGTGACCCGCTTGCTCAGCCCCAGCACCTGGAAGGACCATGTCCGCGACAGCGGCGAGGGGTTCTACACCCTGCCGCTCGACGCCACCGCCGGCGTCCCGGTGCGGCTCTTCCTGACCCCGGCGCTGCTCGACGCCGTGGAACCGGAGATCCTGCCGCAGGTGATGGTGGCCACCCGCTTCCCCGGCGTGCGCCTGGTGGTGATCACCCCCGACGTGCACCACGGCTACGGCGTCCCCGTCGGCTGCGCCATCCTCACCGATTCGCGCGAGGGCGCGCTGGCGCTGGGCCCGGTCGGCTTCGACATCGGCTGCGGCATGGCCTCGCTGCGCAGCGAGGTGCCCGCCGGAGCCGCGACAGCGGAGCGGCGGCTGGCCTTCAACCGCGAGGTGGCCAAGCGCATCGCTCTGGGCGTCGGCGGCCACGGGGTGCGCCGGCTGGCCGCCATCGGCGAGCGCGAGTTCGAGCGCATCGTTCGCGGTGGCGCCGACCACTACCAGGCGACCTACGGCGGGCGGCTCGACCGCAGCGTCGCCGAGCGCCACCGCATCCCCGTCGACGACGCCTGGCAGATCCCCTGGGGCGGCCGCGGCCGTCCCGAGCGCGGCATCACCCAGCTGGGCAGCCTGGGCGGCGGCAACCACTTCATCGAGCTGCAGCGCAGCCTCCAGAGCGACACGCTCTTCGTGCAGGTGCACACCGGCAGCCGCGGCTTCGGCCACGGCCTGGCCGAGAACTACTTCGCCCTGGCCCGCGCTGAATTGGGCAATGCTGTCCGCAACGTCGACGAGGCCTACTTCGCCGCCGGCAGCCCCCACTACGACGACTACCGCAACGGCGTCGCCGCCGGCGGCAACTTCGCCATCGTCAACCGGCTGATCCTCGCCGAGGAGGTGGCCGCGGCGTTCCGCGCCGTGTTCGGCGAGGAGCTGCACATGGTGTACGAGATCTCGCACAACCTGGTGCAGCGGGAATGGCATCCCGACTTCGGCGAGGTCAACGTGCACCGCAAGGGCGCGACGCGCGCCTTCCCGGCGGGACACCCGGGACTCGCCGGCACGCCGTGGGAATCGACCGGGCACCCGGTGCTCATCCCCGGCAGCAACCGCGACAGCAGCTACATCCTGCGCCCGCTGCCCGGGGCGGTGCGCAGCGCGTACAGCGTGAACCATGGCGCGGGACGGCGCATGAGCCGCGCCGCCGCGCGGCGGCAGCTGGAGCAGGCGGCGATCGACGCCGACTACCGGCGCGCCGGCATCGTGGTCAACACCGACGGGCACGTGCCCATCGACGAAGCAGGGCCCGCCTACAAGCCGTCGCGCGAGGTCATCGCCGCCGTCACCCGCGCCGGCCTCGCCAGCGTCGAGCACGAGCTGGTGCCGCTGGCGTCGGTCAAGGGGACGTAGGGCGCGGCCGGGTGCGCAGCAGCCCCTCCTGCACCACGGTGACGGCGAGACGGCCGTCGGCGGTGAAGATCTCGCCCGTCGACAGCGCCCGCGCACCCGAGGCGACGGGGCTGGCCTGCACGTAGAGCAGCCACTCGTCGGCGCGGAAGGGGCGGTGGAACCACATGGCGTGGTCGAGGCTGGCGCCCATCAGGCCGGGGTCGACCCAGGTGAGGCCGTGCGGCATCAGGGCGGTGTCGAGCAGCGACATGTCGGAGGCGTAGGCGACCACGCAGGCGTGCAGCAGCGGGTCGTCGGGCAGCGCGCCGTCGGCGCGGATCCACATGCGCTGCTGCGGCGGCTGCTTCTCGCGGCGCAGCACCCATGGCACTCCCTCGACGTAGCGCACGTCGATGGGGCGCGTGCTGTACCACTCCGGCACCCTGTCCCAGATCGGCGCGAGCAGCGTCTGGATGGTCGGCAGCGACGTGGCCGGCGGCACCTCGCCCATCTCCACCGCCTGGTGCTCGATGCCCTCCTCGTGCACGTGGAACGACGCGGAGAGGTTGAAGATCGCCTTGCCGTGCTGGATGGCGACGACGCGCCGGGTGGTGAACGAATGGCCGTCGCGGATGCGGTCGACCTCGTAGAGGATGGGCACGGTGGGGTCGCCGGGGCGCAGGAAGTAGGCGTGCAGCGAGTGCACCATGCCGCGCTCCACCGTCCGCCCCGCCGCCACCAGCGCCTGCCCCGCCACCTGTCCGCCGAACACCCGCTGCCGCTCTTCCTTGGGACTCATGCCGCGGAAGATGTTCTCCTCGATCGCTTCGAGGTCGAGCAGGGTGAGCAGTCCGTCCAGCGCGTCGGTCATGGAACCGGCATCCTGCCACGGCCGGTCCCGCGCCCGCCGGAAGTCGTTACCGAGACACCACGGCCCCTGCACGGCCGCGGCATAGAGTGACCTGAGAACGGCGCGCCGACCGACCGGCAGCGGTCGGGGCATCGACCCGCAGGGACCGGTATGGCATCGGGTGGTCGAGATGAGGATCCTCTACGTCTGCGCCGACCCGCTCGTCTCGCCGCTCGGCGAGAGCGCGACGGCGTCGCACATCCGCGCCGAGACGGGCGCCCTCACCGCGCGCGGCCACGCCGTGACCGTCGCCTGCCGGCGCAGCGACGGGCTCAACCGCCTGCCGGCCGGCGTCGCCGTGCAGGTGATGCCCGAGGGGTGGAGCGAGCAGGTGAGCTGGCTGGTCGAGCGGATGCGCCGCCTTGGCATCGACGCCCTGGTGGAGCGCTACTGCCTGCGCTCCGGCCCCGCCGTCGAAGCCGTGCAGCGCTGGCCGATCCCGCTGGTCCTCGAGGTGAGCGGCCCGCTGGTGGACGACGCGGCGCGCGCCGGGGAGCTCGACGACGTGATGAGCTGGCGGCGCTGGGAGACGCGGCTGTTCACCGCCGCCGACCACGTCGTCGCCGCCTCCGAGGTTGTCGCCTGGCACGTGCTCGCCAGCGGCGTGCCGCGCAGCCACGTCAGCGTGGTGCCCAACGGCGTCGACCTCACGCGCTTTGCCGGCGTCGAGGGCCACAGCGTGCGCCTGCAGTTCGACCTGCGCCGCAGCTTCGTGCTCGGCTACCGCGGCAACCTCGACCGCTCCCACGGCCTCGACGACGTCATCGAGGCGCTGGCCCTGCTGCCCCGCTCGATGCGCCTGCTGGTGGTCGGCGACGGCCCGGAGAGCGACCCCATCCGCCGCCACGCGCTCAGCGCCCGCGTCGCCGACCGGGTGGTGTTCGCCGGGTCCATCGCCGAGGAGGAGGTGCCCGCCTTCCTCGCCGCGGTCAACGCCGGCGTGGCGCCGTACACCGACGTCGAGCGCTTCTACTACGCGCCCATCGAGCTGCTGGAGTACTGCGCCGCGGGGCTGCCGATCATCTGCACCGCGCCGGGCGAGAGCAACCAGCTGGGCGGGGCGGCGCTGCTGGTGCCGCCGGGCGACCCGGCGGCGCTGGCCGAGGCGGTCACCGCGCTGGCCGTCGACGGGGCGCTGCGCAGCGCGATGTCGGATGCGGCCCTCGCCTACGCGGCGCAGCGGACGTGGGAGCAGGCGGCGGCGCGCCTGGAGGAGCTGATCGCAGGCGTGCGAGTCACCGACCGCGCCCACCGCGTTCCCGCGCAGATGCGCGTCGTCCTACGCTGAGTTCGCGCCGGCAGCAGAGAGGCCCGGCGACCGTTCTGGCCGCCGGGCCCCTCGACAAACCGACTCAGAGCGCCGCGATCAGCTGCTGGTGAACGTCATGTTCTTGGCAGCGGTGCTCTCGAAGAAGGGAACCTTGAGCTTGAGGAATCCCTGCACGGTGGGATCGACCACCGAGATGGCGCTCTTGCGCGACACCGGGCCCAGCTGCGGCGTGTAGTTCACCGCGGGCAGCAGGCCGCCGAGGTCGACGGTGCCGAGGTTGAGCTTGGCGTTGAGGATGCCCTGGCGGGTGGCGTCACCGCTGTCGATGGCCTGCTTGAGGATGGCCGCCTCGACCTTGGCCATGGCGTAGCCGTACTCGTAGTAGTAGTCGGGGATCTGGCCGCCGCCGTACTTGGTGGTGTCGGCGAGGAACTGCGACATGCCGGGGACGCTGGTGTCGCCCCACTGCGCCTCGTAGCCGAGCACGAAGACGTTGCCGCCGGAGAGCACCGGGTAGAGCGGTGTCTTGTCGGCGGTGTCGTCGATGGTGCCGTTCTTGGTCATCAGGTACTCGGTCCAGGCGGGACCCTGCAGCACCCAGTTGGGCGTGTAGTGCAGCGCCGCGGCGGTGCCCATGATCTTGCCGGCGGCACCGGGCACGGCGACCAGGAAGACCCACTCGGCGCCGGCGTTCTTCATCGCCAGCACCTGCGAGGTGAAGTCGGTGTCGGTCGCCGCGTACGACGAGCGGGCGACGTCGGTGAAGCCGTACGCCGTCTTGGCCGCGTCGTAGCCGCGGATGCCGTCCTGGCCGTACTCGTCGTTCTGGTAGATGATCCCGATCTTGGCCGACTTCTTGCCCTGCTGGTTGACGATCCAGTCGACGCCGTTGGCGTCGTCGATGGCGTACGGCGTGCCCAGCACGACCATCACCTTGTCGGTGACCCAGCTCGACGACTGCGTCGCCGCGCCGATGGTGACGTTGCCCTGGTCGGCGAGCTGCTGGATCGCCTTGGTGGTCGGGCTGCCCAGCGACTGCGCGATCATCGCCACCTGGCCGACGATCTCGTTGTAGAACTGGACGTGCAGCTGCGGGCTGTACTGGTCGTCGCGCTGCAGCAGGTTGACCTTGTAGCCGTCGATGCCGCCGTTGGCGTTGAGCGAGTTGAAGTAGGCCTGCTGCCCGTTGGTGAGCGGCTTGCCGATGACCGCCACCGGGCCGCTCAGCGGCGAGAGCACGCCGAGGGTGATGGTCTTGGCCTTGGTGTCGATGCCGGGGCCGGCCTTCAGGGTTCCCGAGCTGTTGCCGGAGCCGCCACTGCCTCCTGAGCCGCAGGCGGCGAGGAGGGCGACCACGCCGGCCAACCCCACCGCTCGCACCGTGTGCTGTCGATGACCTCTGGACACTGGTTGCACTCCTCCGTGAAGACCGTGGACGTTGTTACGCCGCCGCCGCGGGTGCTGCGGGTTCGACCGGCCGTCGCCGGCTGCTGAGGACGCGCCCGATGCGCCGGGACAGCCCGACCACACCGTGCGGTTCGACGATGAGGAAGACCACGATGGCCACGCCGTAGAAGATGCTGGCGGCGTCGCTCACCGAGACGCCACCGCCGCTGCCGTGCTGCAACAGCGGCAGCGACGCGGCGTACCGCTGCATCACCGGCTGCAGTCCGAAGATGACGATGGAGCCGAGCAGCGGTCCCCACAGCGTGCCCACGCCGCCGACGATGATGGCGGCGACGAACTCGATGGACAGCACCAGGTCCCAGTAGCCCGGCTGCACGAAGGTGAGGTACGACGCCAGCAGGGCGCCGCTGACGCCGGCGAGGAACGACGAGATGACGAACGCGGTCACCTTCCAGCGGGCCAGCTCCACGCCCATCAGCGACGCCGCCAACTCGCGCTCGCGCACCGCCTGCAGGGCGCGACCCGGCCGGGTGCGCAGCAGGTTGCGCACGAAGAGCATGGCCAGGGCCAGCACGATCAGCGCCAGGTAATAGAAGCAGCCGTTGCGGTCGAAGGTGACACCGGCGACGGTGAAGCCCTGCGAGAAGTCGACGCTGCAGCCGCTGCTCGGGCAGGTCACCGCGAAGCCGATCTGCGGTGCCGGGAAGGGACGGCCGGGCGGGCCGCCGGTCAGCGAGGGGACGTTGTTGAAGATGTGCTGCCCGATGAACACCACGCCGATGGTGACGATGGCCAGGTAGAGCCCGCGCAGGCGCAGCGCGGTGGGGCCGATGATCAATCCGCAGAGCGCCGCCACCACCCCGGCGGCGAGCAGCCACCACACCGCCATGACGTGGTGGTCGAGCCCCAGGATGCCCGCGGTGTAGGCGCCGGCGCCGAGGAAGAAGGCGTGGCCCAGCGAGATCTGCCCGGTGTAGCCGGTGAGCACGTTGAGGCCCAGGGCGCCGATGGCGAAGACCAGGATGAACACCGCGGTGCTCAGCCAGAAGGCGTCGATGAAGGGCAGGAAGGGATAGGCGGCGAGGAAGAGAACGAAGACGATCGAGGCGATGCGCGCCGGCGTCACCCTGGACATCAGGCGCGCTCCGCCGGCCGGCTGCCGAACAATCCGTAGGGCCGCACCAGCAGCACCAGGATCATCACGATGTACGGCGCCACGATGTAGAAGTTGTGGCCCAGCCAGGATGCATAGCCGGGTTGGTAGCCCGCGGTCAGCTCCTCGACCAGGCCGATGATCAAACCGCCGACCACCGCACCCAGCGGCGAGTCGAGACCGCCGAGGATGATCGCCGGGAAGGCGCGAAGGGCGATGCTGTCGATGCTGGGATCGAGGCTGCGCGGGAAGGCGGCGAGGAACAGCCCGCCGATGGTGGCCACCGCGCCGGCAAGTCCCCAGGCCAGCGCGTAGACGCGCCGCGTCGGCACGCCGACGGCCAGCGCCGCCTCCTCGTCGGCGGCGGTGGCGCGCATCGCCAGGCCGTAGCGCGAGAAGCGGTCGAAGGCGAAGAAGAGTCCCAGCACCACGATGGTGGTGACCACCGTCCACACCGTCACCCAGGTGACGGTGACGCTGCCCAGGCCGAGCGACGTGCTCCCCCACGGGTCGCCGATGCCGCGCTGGGTGCCGCCGAACAGCGCCGGAACGCCGCCCTGCAGGACGATGTTGAGCCCGATGGTGATCATCACCAGGGTGAAGATCGGCTGGCCGACGAC
>CAZCJX010000053.1:13449-19109 GCA_964499205.1 uncultured Actinomycetes bacterium
CGGCCGAAGTCGAGCACCATCACCCGCTGCGCCACCTGCATCACCATCCCCATGTCGTGCTCGACGAGCACGATGGTCATGGCCCGCTCGCGGTGGATACGGCGCACCAGCGCGGTGATCTCGCCGCGCTCGGCGGTGCTCATGCCGGCGACGGGCTCGTCGAGCAGCAGCACGCGCGGCTCCATGGCCAGCGCGCGGGCCAGCTCGACGCGCTTCTGCACGCCGTAGGGAAGCACCTGCACGGGATGCGCCGCCCACGGCGTGATGCCGACGAAGTCGAGCACCTGCATCGCCGCCTGGCGGTGGCTCCGCTCCTCGCGCTGCGCAAAGCCGAGGTAGAGGCCGCCCAGCGTCGCGCCGGAGCGCATCAGGTGATGGCGGCCGACCAGCACGTTGTCGAGCACGCTCATGTTGTGAAAGAGGCCGAGGTTCTGGAAGGTGCGCGCGATGCCCAGGGACGGCAGCTCGGCGCGGCGATGGCGCAGCAGGTCCTCGCCGCGGTAGCGCACCGTGCCCTGGGTGGGACGGTAGATGCGGGACAAAACGTTGAACAGCGAGGTCTTGCCCGCGCCGTTGGGACCGATGACGGCGAACAGTTCGCCCTCGGCGACGTCGAGGTCGACGCCGGCGAAGGCGTTGACGGCGCCGAACTGCAGGGTCAGCTCGCGCGTCTCCAGCACCGCTGCACCGTTCATGCCGCGCCGCCCCCGCCGCCCGCCGCGCGGGCGCCGAAGAGCCGCTCGTCGGCGCGCCCGGTGCCGAGATACGACGCCCGCACCTTCTCGTCGGCGAGCAGCGTCGCAGTGTCAGCGGCGTGGCGGATGCGGCCGTTCTCCAGCAGGTAGCCGTAGCGGGTGACCTTGAGGGCCAGCGCGGTGCTCTGGTCGACCAGCAGCAGGGCGACGCCCTCGCCGTTGATCTGCCGCAGCGTGTCGCCGATCTGCTGCACCACCAGTGGAGCCAGGCCCAGCGACGGTTCGTCGAGCAGGAGCATGCGCGGCTGCGCCATCAGGGCGCGAGCGATGGCCAGCATCTGCTGCTCTCCGCCGCTGAGGAACCCGGCGTGCTGTCCGATGCGCTCGCGCAGCACGGGAAACAGGGTGAAGACCTGCTCGCGCACCTCGCTCTCGCGGGCGCGCTGCCGGGCCGAGAAGGCGCCGGCGCGGAGGTTCTCGGCGACGGTGAGGTCGCGGAAGACGCGCCGCCCCTCGAGCACCTGGGCGATGCCGGCGGCGACCAGGCTGGCGGTGTCGGCGCCGGTGATGTCGCGGCCGTCGAAGCGGATGGCGCCGCTGACCACCTGCCCGTTGTGGTAGCGCAGCAGCCCGGTGATGGCGCGCAGCAGCGTGGTCTTGCCCGCGCCGTTGGCGCCGAGCAGGCCGACGCTGCCGCCCTCGGGCACCTCGACGCTGACACCCTCGACGGCGAGCACGGCGCCGCCGTAGGTCACGGTGAGCTCCTCGACCGCGAGGAGGCTCACCCGCGCCACTCCAGGACTGCCACAGTCCTACCTCCAGCCGGGCTCGCGCCGGCCTCCCCACGGTGGCCTGAGGCGCGCGCGCACGCCGGCCGGGTTGCCGCGGGAGGGAGCGACACGAACGTTCGGGTGAGTGTACGGCGCCGAATGGAGCGTTGTGTGCTTCTTCCTCAGATACCGAGCAGCGCACGGCAGCGGCCGTCGAACCCGTCGACGGTGATGGGCAGGCGCGCGTCGCTCGCCTCCCAGCGCTCGCGGGTCAGCACATAGCGGTCCTCGCGCAGCGGCGTGCCGCGCGGCGCCACCACGTGCCAGCCGTTGAACTCGTAGCCGATCCGCCGGGTCACCGCCAGCGACGCGGGATTGCGATCGATCACCGCGGTCTGCGCCACCGACGCGCCGAGATGCTCGAAGCCGAAGCTGAGCACGGCGCGGCGCATCTCCAGCCCGATGCCCTGGCCCTGGTGGGCGCGGCCGAGCCACGAGCCGGTGTCGAACCAGCGCGTGGTGGCGAAGTCCTCCGCCTCGATGCTCTGCGTTCCCACCACCACGCCGCCGCGCAGCACCACGAAGGCCAGCACCCACGCCTGCGGCCGCAGCGAGGCGTGGACGCGCCAGTGGTACTGCAGGAACTGCGCGTCGAAGCGCTCCGGCGGCGCGTCGGTCCAGGGGACGGCGAACGGCATCACCGCGGGGTCGTGCACGCCGGCGCGGGCGACGTCGAGCAGCTCGTCGAGCAGCGCCTCGTCGGGGATGCGCAGTTCGAGGTTCGGCGTGGTGATGCGCAGCCCGTGCAGGGGCCAGTGGCGGCTCATGCGTCGGACGCCGGCGACGGCGCGGTGCGCCGGCGGGCGACGTGGAGCACGGCGCCCCAGTGCCGCCGCACCGCGCGATCCGGCCGCTGCTCCAAGCGCTGGCGCACCTCGCGCTCCAGGCGGGCCCGGTTGTCGGGGCGCATCGAGATGTGCGCCGAGAAGGTGTTGAGCAGGTCGAGGTAGCTGTCGACGTCGTAGACGCATTCCCAGTCGACGTGGTGGATGTCGACGACGTCGAAGCGCCCGCCGGCCTCGATCTCCTCGCGCAATTCGGGCAGCTCACCGGGGCGCGGCCAGTCGGCGCCGCTGGGCCGCCCCTCCCCCATCTCGTCGTAGACGCGCTGGATCTCGGCGAAGAAGGGATCGCCGCCGTCGGGAAAGACGTGCACCGCGTTCCAGAAGGCGAGGTGGCCGCCGGGTCGCAGCGCCTCCCAGGCGCGCTGGTACTTCACCCGGGGATCGATCCAGTGCCACGCCGTCGCGGCGAGCACCAGGTCGTAGCTCTCCCCATCGCCCGGCCGCCACTCCTCGAACCGCCCTTCGCGCACCTCGACGTCGAGCCCCGCCAGCTCCCGCCGCGCCACCGCGGCCAGGTTGGCGCCCATCTCCACCGCGGTGACCCGCAACCCCCGCCGCGCCAGCTGCCGCGTCGCCTTGCCCGTGCCGCATCCCACCTCGAGCACCGTCGAGCCGGGCCGCACCCCGCTCACCCGCACCACGCGGTCGAGCAGCTCCTCGGGGTAGTCCGGCCGCGCCCGCTGGTACAGCTCGGCCGCCCCGTCAAAAGTGGCGCGCAGCCGCTCCCGCTCCGCATCCGTCCGCATGATCACCTCCGTGAATGGCTGCCGGGCACAAAGCCCGACGTGCAATCATCGTGCGCTGTGCCCGGAGGTGAGGCCCCGGGCGGTGGAGGATGCGCTGCGATGGACTTCCAACTGAGCGCCGAGGATGCCGCCTTCCAGGAGGAGGTGCGCGCCTGGCTGGCCGACCGCCGCGAGCAGATCGCCCACACCCGTGAGGTCGACTGGGAGGAGGGCGGCGAGGCCTTCGAGCGCCATCGCGAGTGGGAGCGCGCCCTCTTCGAGGCGGGACTGGCGGCGATCGCCTGGCCGAAGGAGTACGGCGGCCGCGGCGCCACTCTGATGCAGCAGGCGCTGTTCACCGAGGAGTACGTCAAGGCCAAGGCGCCGGACCGGATCAACCGACTCGGCCTCGGCCTGCTCGGCCCCACCCTGATGGTCTACGGCACCGAGGAGCAGAAGCAGCAGCACCTGCCGCGCATCCTCCGCTGCGACGAGATCTGGTGCCAGGGCTTCAGCGAGCCCAACGCGGGCAGCGACCTCGCCTCGCTGCGCACCCGCGCCGAGATCGACGGCGACGACTTCGTGGTCAACGGCCAGAAGATCTGGACCTCGCTGGGCCGTTTCGGCGACTGGATCTTCACCCTCTGCCGCACCGACCCGTCGGCGCCCAAGCACAAGGGCATCAGCTTCATCCTCATCGACATGCACTCGCCCGGCGTCGAAGTGCGCCCGCTGGTGCAGATCGACAACAGCGCGCGCTTCGCCGAGGTGTTCTTCACCGACGTGCGGGTGCCGCGGTCGAACCTGGTCGGCAACCTCAACGACGGCTGGAAGGTGGCCATGACCACGCTCGGCTTCGAGCGCGGCACCGGCCTGGGCAGCCCCGCCGCGTTCAACCGCATGTTCGGCGACCTGGTCGAGCTGACCCGCCGGGAGCGGCGCGACGACGATCCCGACGTGCGCCGCCGCGTCGCCCAGAGCTACATCGAGACGCGCATGTTCCAGCTCAACAACCAGCGCACGCTGTCGAAGTTGGCCAAGGGTGCGCAGGTGGGCAGCGAGGCGTCGCTCAACAAGCTGTACTGGTCGGAGATGGAGACGCGCATGCTGGAGACCGCGCTCGACGTGCTCGGGCCGCGCGCCGAGCTGGCCGAGGGCTCGCCCGACGCCGAGCACGACGGCGAGGTCTTCGGCGACTACCTCTACGCGCGCGCCTCGATGATCTACGCCGGCACCAACGAGATCCAGAAGAACATCATCGCCCAGCGCGTGCTGGGGCTCCCGCGGGAGGCATAGGGGGTGGACTTCGACTTCAGCGAGGAGCAGTACCTGCTCCGCGACACGGTGCGCGACCTGCTCGCCAAGGAGAGCACCCCCGCCAAGGTGCGCGCCATGTGGGACGACGAGCGCGGTCGCTCACCGGAACGCTGGCGCAAGCTCGGCGAGATGGGCGTGCTGGGACTGATGGTTCCCGAGCAGTACGGCGGCAGCGGCATGAACGAGGTCGACATGGTGCTGGCGCTGGAGGAATCCGGCCGCGCCGTGCTGCCCGAACCGCTGCTCGAATCCGCCGCGCTGGCGGCGCCGTTGCTGGCGCGCGCCGGCAGCGACGAGCTGAAGCAGCGGTGGCTGCCGCGGGCGGCCAGCGGTGAGGCGGTGCTCACCGTCGGGCTGGAGTCGCAGCCCTACGTCACCGACGCCACCGCCGACCTGCTGCTGCTGGAACGCGACGGCGAGATCCACGCGGTCACCCAGGATCGCGTGACGCTGCAACCGCTGAAGTCGGTCGACGGTGCGCGCCGCCTCTTCAAGGTCACCGCCGAGACCGGCGACGACACCCTGGTCGGCACCTCGGCGGAACACGGGCGCTGGCTCTTCGACCACGCCGCCGCCGCCACCGCCGCGCAGCTGGTGGGCATCGCCGGCGCGCTGCTGGACCAGACCGTCGACTACGTCAAGCAGCGTGAGCAGTTCGGGCGCAAGGTCGGCTCGTTCCAGGCGGTGCAGCACCGCCTCGCCGAGATGCTGCTGCTCGTCGAGTCATCGCGCAGCGCGGTGTACTACGCCGCCTACGCGCTGGCCAACGACCTCCCCGACGCGTCCGTCGCCGCCTCCGTCGCCAAGGCCGCCGCCAACGACGCCGAGCGCTTCGCCAACCAGAACGCGCTGCAGCTGCACGGCGGCATCGGCTTCACCTGGGAGCACGACCTCCACCTCTGGCTGAAGCGCGGCAAGGCCCTGGAGTGGATGTACGGCGACGCCGACTTCCACAGAAAGCGCATCGCCGACTGGATCTACAGCGAGGCGGGGTTGTCCTGATCGGCGCTTCGGACTAAAGAGCCAGCGGCCGGACCGGAGCCATGATCGCCATGGGGTCGTTCTTCCAGTCCACACCGGGCACGTCGACGTAGAGCTCGATCTCGTTGCCGTCGGGGTCCTCGATGTAGAGGCTGTGGGTGACGGTGTGGTCGCTGGCGCCGCGCAGGCGGACGCCCTTCTCCTGCAGGCGGCGCAGCGCGTCGCGCAGGTCGTCGTCGCTGTCGCCGACCTTGAGGCCGAAGTGGT
>CAZCJX010000054.1:0-18994 GCA_964499205.1 uncultured Actinomycetes bacterium
TCACCCGGCCTTGAGGCGACGCTTCTTGGCCGCCACCAGCTTGCGCTTGCGGCGGACCGACGGCTTCTCGTAGTGCTCGCGGCGGCGAACCTCCGAGAGAACTCCGTTCTGCTTGATCTTCTTGTTGAAGCGGCGAAGCGCGCTCTCGAAAGTCTCGCCCTCACGGACTTTGACCTCCGACACGGTCGGGAACTCACCTCCTTCGTCGGCCGCCGAGCGGCCGGGGAATTCGAACTGCCAACGGGCGCACGGACGATGCTCCGTGCGATCAGCGACGCGCTAGTGTACCGCAGACATGCCGACCGTCCCCCTCGACCCCGATCAGCTGGCGGCCGTCGAGCACCGCGAGGGGCCCTGCCTGGTCCTCGCCGGCCCGGGCAGCGGCAAGACCCGGGTGATCGTCGAGCGCTTCCTCGCCCTGGTCGGCGAGGGGCTGGGACCGGATCGGCAGCTGGTGCTCACCTACACCGTCAAGGCGGCGCAGGAGATGCGCGACCGCGCCGAGCGAGTCCACGGGCCCTTCCCCGGCGACGTCCCGCTGACCAACTTCCACTCCTTCGCCCGCCGGGTGGTCCGCGAGTGGGGCTGGCTGGTCGGCGTGCCGGCGAGCTTCCGCGTCCCCGACGAGGCCGAGCAGTGGCTGCACCTCGACGCCGTCCTCGCCGAGCTCCGCCCCCGCACCCTCTGGAACCCGCTGCGGCCGCACGACCTGATCTACGACCTGCTCCGCCTCTTCGGCGCCGCCAAGCAGGAGCTGGTCACCCCGCAGCAGTACGCGCTGTGGGCGTCGGAGGCTCTGGCCGAATGCGACGACCCCGCCGAGCGCGCCCTGCTGGAGCGGCACGAGGAGTGTGCCGCCGTGTACGCACGCCTCGCCGACCGCTACCGCGCCCACGCGCTGCTCGACCACGACGACTGCATCCAGCTCTGCGAGGAGCTGCTCCGCGAGCACGACGCCGTGCGCCGCGCCGTGGCCGAGCCGCTCGGCCAGGTGATGGTCGACGAGTACCAGGACACCAACTACGCGCAGGCGCGACTCGTCGAGACCCTGGTCGAGTCGCACCAGAACGTGCTCGTCGTCGCCGACGACGACCAGGCCATCTACAAGTTCCGCGGCGCCTCGCTGGCCAACCTCAACCGTTTCCGCCGCATGTATCCCAAACACACCACCGTGGTGCTGCGCCGCAACTACCGCAGCACCCGGCAGATCGTCACCACCTGCCGCGCCGTGATCGGCACCGCCACCGCCGAGTCGCGCATCACCAAGGAGCTGGTGGCGGCGCGCGGCGACGGGCATCACGTCGAGCTGTGGGAGGCGCCCGACGAGCGCAGCGAGATGCTCGGCATCGCCGGCGAGTGCCGCCGCCTGATGGAGTCCGCTGAGGTGCAACGCGGCGCCGACATCGCCATCCTCTTCCGCCAGCACGGCGACATGCGCGCCGCCATGGCGGCGATGCAGGAGGCGGGCGTGCCGTACCAGGTGCACGGCGGCCGCGGCTACTTCATCCAGCCCGAGGTCAAGGACCTGCTCGCCCTGCTGGCGCTGGTCGACGACCCGCGCGACTCCCAGGCGATGATCCGCTGCCTGCACCTGCCCGCCTGGCGGGTCAGCGGCCGCGGCCGGCGCACCTTGGTCGAGCTGTGCCAGGCCAACGAGGTGCCCCTGGTCGACATGGTGCACGCCGGCGCGGCGACGCGCGAGCTGAGCGACGAGGACGCCGAGGCGCTGCGCGGCTGCGCCGCCGCCGTCGCCGAGCTGCACGCGCTGACCACCCACCAGGACGCGCGCACCATCTTCCACGCCGCCATGGAGGCGGCCGAGTACTACCGCGCCGTGCTCGAGCTGGAGCGGGCCATCGAGCGCATGCAGGCCGGCGCCAACATCAACAAGTTCGACGAGCTGCTGGAGAGCTTCACCGGCTGGACCGAGGATCACCGGCTCAGCACCGCACGCCGCTACCTGCAGATCCTGCGCGACTCCGGCGCCGCCGACGAGGTGGCCGCCATCGAGCCCGTCGAGGACGGCGTGCTGCTGATGACCTGCCACGCCGCCAAGGGACTGGAGTGGCCGGTGGTGTTCGTGCCACGGTGTGTCGAATCTCGCTGGCCGGGACGCGGCGGCTTCGGCACCCGACTCACCCTGCCCAACGAGCTGGTTCCCGAGGAGCCGCCCGAGGGCGAGAGTGGCGTCGACGAGGAGCGGCGACTCTTCTACGTGGCGGCGACGCGCGCCCGCGACCGGCTGGTGTTCACCCGCAGCGGCCGCTACCCGCGCTCCTTCTCCGACGAGCGGCTGACGCCGTTCCTCGCCGCCATCGCGGACGTCGAGGCGCAGCCGGTGTCGCGGGCGGTGGAGTACGCCTGGCAACCGGTGCGGCGGCGCGGCCGCCCCGTTGGCACCGTGGACCCCGCGCGGCGCCGCTGGTCGGTCAGCGCGCTGCGCGACTTCAAGGCCTGCCCGCGGCGCTTCCAGTACCGCGAGGTGTACCGCATGCCCACCCACGACTCGGTGCAGGGCTGGTACGGCGAGATGGTGCACCGCACCCTGCAGCGCGCCGGGGCGCAGCGGCAGGCCGGCGCGCGCGTCGGCGGCGACGAGCTGGCCGCCATCTGGCACAAGGTGTACGAGGGCACGCCCGGACCCAAGGGCGCGCATCCCGAGCTGCGCCAGTACGGCGACGAGCAGCTGCGCCGCTACGCGGAGACGGCGTCGTGGCAGGCGGCGGTGATCAGCGGCGTCGAGCAGCCCTTCGTGCTCTCCCTCGACACCAGCGCCGAGGTGGCCGGCCGCTTCGACCGCGTCGACGCGCCGTACGAGGGGCCGCCGACGGTCGTCGACTACAAGACGGGACCGCCGCGAGACGAACAGGCACTGCGCAGCGACCTGCAGGTGCGCGCCTACGCGGTGGCGCTGGCCCATCGCGCCGAAGTCGAGGAGGTCGCCGTCGAGCTGCACCACCTGCAGACCGGCGAGGCGACGCGTATGGTCTTCGACGCCAAGGACCTGCAGCGATTCACCAACCACCTCAGCGTCAGCACCGCCGAGCTGGCGCGCGCCTGGCGCGACGGTGAGTTTCCGCCACGTCCGTCCGCATGGCAGTGCCGCCGCTGCGACTACCGGACGGTGTGCGATGAGGGCCGCGAGGCGGCCATGCGCGGTGAGGCGTAGCCGCCGGGCGACCATCCGGCCCGCGGCGCGCCGCAGCACGCAGAGCACCGCCCCTTAACGACCAAGGAGCGGCTGTCCCTTCGGACGCCGCTCCCCGGTTGGAGGGGAAGTTCCCGATCATCACCCCGCGAGAGCTGGCGATCTCGCGGGCACCCCGCCGGCTACGCGGCGGAGTTGAACCGCCACGTCGGCGCCAGCGGGCCGCCGATGAGCTCCACGTCGTCGGGCAGCTGGGTCCGCCACGGGAGCATGAGGTCGAAGACCACCTCCTGGACGGTCCAGAGACAGTCCATGGTGTCGGTGATCTTGGGACGGGGCCGGGCGCAGACGTCCCGGACCAGGTGATAGGCCGCTTCGTCGCCCGTCAGGCGCACGCAGCGGCGGGCGCTGGTGAAGACGCGCCCGGCAGTCTCGGCGAGGTCGGGGGGGACTTCCTTGAAGCCCTGCAGGTGAGCCTCCTCACAGGCGAGGATCACCTGGTCCACCCTCTCCACCAGTCGCCGCAGCCGGGTCCGCTCCGCCAACTCCCGACGGTGCCTGCGACGTGCATCGTGCACCGCGTCGGTCGCGTTCGCGATCAGCAATTGGCATCTCCCACACACAAGGTCGGCGCTTTTTGGGTCGCCGCTCGCTGGGATTCTGACCCGGCTGGTCATTGACATCAATAGCGATTTTAGGATCGAATCATTGCATGGATCGCATCAATGGAGAGGGGCTGCGGGTCTTCCTGACCGTCGCCCGCCTCGGCCACCTCGGCCACGCCTCGGAGATGCTGCACCAGGACCAGTCCACGGTGTCGCGCAAGATCGCCCGCATGGAGGAGGCGCTGGGGGTGCCCCTGTTCGAGCGGGTGGGGCGCTCGATCCGCCTCACTCCCGCCGGGGAGCGCTTCATCCCCCGCGCCGAGCGCCTGCTCCACGACCTCCGCGAGGCGGTGGCCGACGCGGCGGGGGCGGCCTCCCCGGAGAGCGGCGAGGTGCGCATCCGCTTCCTCCACACCGTGGGCGCGCGCTGGCTGCCGGAGCGGCTGGCCCGCTTCCTCCAGGAGCGGCCGGGGATCCGCTTCACCCTGCGTGAGGGCCAGTCCAACGAGGTGGTCAGCGGCGTGCTCGACGGCGACTTCGACCTCGGCATCCTCGGCCCGCCGCCCACCGGGGTGAAGGAGCTGGAGATCGTGCCGCTGTTCCGCGAGCGCGTCGCCGTGGTGGTCCCGTCGGGCCACGCCCTGGTGGGGCGCAGCTCCTGCTCGCTGCACGACCTCGCCGAGGAGCCGCTCATCCTGCCCCGCTCCCGCGGCGGCCTGCGCAAGGTCGTCGACGACGCCTTCAACCGCGAGGGCATCCCCGAGCGGGTGGCCTACGAGGGGGACGACTTCACCATCATCCAGGGCCTGGTCGAGGCCGGGCTGGGCACCACCTTGCTGCCCATGCCGCTGCCCGTGCCGAGCACCAAGGTGGCGGTGATCCCGCTGCGCCAGCCGGCCATCGCCCGCACCATGGCGCTGTGCTGGGACCGCCGCCGCACCCTGCCCCCGGCGGCCGGCTCCTTCGTGAAGTTCCTCACCCAGACCGCCGCCGAGCCCTTCGACCCGCCGATCGGGGCCTGACCGCGCGCCGCCGCCCCACCCGCTGGCTACACTCACCCACACGATGGAAATCGTCCTCGCCGTCATCGCCATCGCCATCGCCGTCGCCGCGGCCGTCACCTTCTCGCTGGGCATGCGCGCCGCCACGGCCGCCCGCCGCTCCGGCGGCACCACCTCCTCCCCCACCGCCGGGGACCGCAGCGCCCTCTCCCAGGCGCGGGCCGAGGCCGCGGAACGCGTCGCCCAGGCGCGGCAGGCCGCCCTGCAGGCCCGCGAGGCGGCGCTGGAGGAGCTCAACGCCCGCCGCGCCGAGCTCGACGCCAACCAGGCCCGCCTCGACCACGTCGAGAAGGTCCACCGCGAGCGGCGCACCGCCGTCGACGAGCGGCGCGACGCCATCGCCGAGCAGTCGGCCGCCCTCGACGCCCAGCGCGCCGGGCTCGAGGAGCTGCGCCAGGAAACCCAGCACAAGCTCGAGGAGGTGGCCAACCTGGCCCGCCAGGACGCCGGCCGCACCGTGCTCGACCGCGTCGAGGCCGAGCTGGCCGCCGACCACCCCGGCCGGGTGGCCCGCACCGTCGAGAACCGCGTCGGCGAGCTCGCCCCCAGCGCCAAGGAGCTGATCGTCCACGCCATCCAGCGCCAGGACCGCTCCCACATCGACAGCGCCCCGCGCACCGGCCCGCTCGCCCTCGAAGGCCTCTCCGACGAGTCGCGGCAGCGCCTGCTCGACTCACTGAGCGCGGTGGCCCAGGGCACCGCCGCCGAGCTCGGCGTCGACCCCGAGCGCCAGCAGGCCACGCTGCGCAGCCTCGACCCCATCGGCCGCGAGGTCGCCAGGCAGGCCAGCCTCGAAGTGCTGGAGCGGCGGCTGCGCGCCGAGGAGGTGCCGCCGCTGCTGATGCAGACGCGCACCGGCCTGACCCGCAAGATCACCGAGCTGGGCGAGCGGGCGATGTGGGAGATGGGACTGGCCGGCCGGCCCGAGCTGGCCGAGCTGCTCGGCACCCTGCACTACCGCTTCTCCTACGGCCAGAACGCGCTGCTCCACTGCGAGGAGACCGGCTACCTCTGCGCCGTGCTCGCCTCCGAGCTGCGCATGGACCCGGCCGAGGCGCGCTACGCCGGCCTGCTGCACGACATCGGCAAGGCGGTCGACCACGACGTCGAGGGGTCGCACGCGATCATCGGCGGCGAGCTGCTGGCGCTTCTCGGCACCGAGCGCGACATCGTCCACGCGGTCAAGGCGCACCACTTCGACGAGGAGCCGGCCACCGACCTGGCCATGCTGACCATCTGCGCCGACGCCATCTCCGCGTCGCGCCCCGGCGCTCGCCGCGACACACTGACCACCTACCTGCAGCGCCTCGAGCAGCTGCAGCAGATCGCCACCCGGCACCAGGGCGTGGAGCGCGCCTTCCCCATGCAGGCCGGCCGCGAGGTGCGCATCTCGGTCAGGCCGGAGAGCGTCTCCGACGACCGCGTGCCCCAGCTGTGCGCCGAGATCGCCCGCGAGATCGAGGCGGAGATGACCTATCCCGGGATGATCAAGGTGACGGTGATCCGGGAGATCAGCGCCACCGCCACGGCGTCGTAGCGCGAGAGCGGACCAGGGTTTCGTCGGGGTACGGCAGGTCGACATGCGCATCGCCATCCCCACCCGGCGGCAGATCGAGGAGCTGCTGGTCCGCCCTCTGCCCTTCGGCGGCAACCGTCCGCTGCCGCTGCGCGATCCCACTCCCGATCCCGGCTTGTTCGGTCCCGAATCGGTCACCTGGCGGGTGATGCGCGAGCCGCTGCTGATCCTCGGCGGCGGGCGCGCCCTGCTGATGCAGGCGGCCAATCCCCTGGTGGCCCAGGGCGCCATCGACTTCAGCGCCTACGCCAGCGATCCCTTCGGCCGGCTGATGCGCACCATCCGCTGGGTCACCCTGGTGACCTACGGCACGCGCGCCGAGGCGGAGGAGGCGTCGCGCGCCGTCGACCGGCTGCACACCCGCGTCGCCGGCGACCTGCCCCACGACCACGCGACTCGCGGCATGCGCGGCGGCACCCGGTACACCGCGCTCGACGGCGAGCTGCTGCGCTGGGTGCACGCCTCGTTCGTCGACACCATGCTGGTCACCCACGACGCCCTGGTCGGCGGCCTCACCGACGCCGAGCGGACGCGCTTCGTGCGCGAGTGGGACGCCGTCGCCGACCTGCTGCGCGTGCCCCGCACGCTGCTGTGGCGCAGCCACCGGGAGATGCGCGTCTACGTCGACGCGCAGGTGAGGCGTGGCGTCGCCCTGCCGGGTGCGGGTTCGCGCCTGGTGTCGCGCACCGTGCTGCGGCCGCCACTGCCGTCGCCGTGGCTGCGTCCCGGCTGGGATGTGGTCGCCTTCACCACGGTGGGGCTGCTGC
The DNA here is from genome assembly GCA_964499205.1 of uncultured Actinomycetes bacterium. Lineage (GTDB taxonomy): Bacteria > Chloroflexota > Dormibacteria > Aeolococcales > Aeolococcaceae > DASRDZ01. The sequence goes on from CAZCJX010000054.1 coordinate 7,158, forward strand.
CGGCCCCGGTGCGCCGCGCCTACGAGATCACCTGGACGCCGGCACACACCGCGGCGCATCGCGCGCTCTGCCTCTCGCTGCGGCGCTCGCGGCCGCTGCTCCCCCACCGCCTGCTGGTGTCGCCGGTCTACGAGCGGGCGATGGATCGTGTCGCCGGGAGGATGCAACCCGCCGCTTGACACGCGCGGGGCTTCCGGGTTTTGATCCACGGGTCGACAGGTCATGCGGGGCCTGGACCAGGAAGGGAGTCTCGCATTGAGTGTCGATCCAGTCGTCCAGCAGCAGGTCGCGCGCCTCTACGCGCGCGCCGGCTTCGGCGCCAACACCGCCACCATCAACCAGGCGGCGGCCAACGGCTACTCCGCCACCGTCGACAGCCTGCTCGGCTTCACCCCCGCGTCCGACCCGACGCGGACGGACACCGCGACCGTCCTCTACGCGCAGCAACTCGCCGAGGAGGACGACACCAAGGCCATCGGCCTGCGCAACATCCGCCTCTTCGCGCAGTGGTGGTTCAACCGCATGGCCACCACCCCGTACCCGGTGGAGGAGAAGCTCACCCTCTACTGGCACGGGCACTTCGCGACGTCCTTCTACAAGGACTACATGCTCGGCTACATGATGACCCAGAACCGCATGCTGCGCGAGAACGCCGCCGGTGACTTCCGCGCCATGTGCAACCTGGTCACCGCCGACCCGGCGATGCTGCACTGGCTCGACAACGTCGACAACTACAACGGCCACATCAACGAGAACTACGGCCGCGAGTTCATGGAGCTGTTCACGCTGGGGCGTGACCAGTACACCCAGACCGACGTCACCGAGGCCTCGCGCGCCTTCACCGGCTACACCGTCTCCAAGTACTCGTCCACGTACAACGTCGCCCGCCATGACAACGGCCTGAAGACGATCCTCGGCAACGGCCCGGCCAACTGGGGGCCGGCCGACGTCACCAACATCGTCCTCGACCACCATCCCCAGGGACCGGTTGCGGCCTACTACGTCGCCAACCGCGTCGCCTCGTTCTTCCACCGCCCCAACCCCGAACAGGCCGTGCTCGACGCCATGGTGCACAGCTTCATGGGCGCGGTTGGGCAGCCGTATCCCATCAAGGCGATGATGCGCACCCTCTTCCTGCGCAACGAGTTCATGAACGACACGCTGACCTCGATCAAGTGCCCCGCCGAGCTGGTGGCCGGGGCCATCGCGGCGCTGGGGTTGGCGACCGATCCCACGGTGGGCCTGACCTCCAGCACCAAGACCAACTGGGCCGACGCCTCGGCGGCGATGGGCCAGGAGCTGTTCGGGCCGCCCAACGTCGGCGGCTGGAAGGGCGGCACGACCTGGGCCAACACCGCCGGCGCACTCAACCACTACAACTTCGCCGCCACGGTCGCCGCGACGGTCTCCGCCGACACCGTGTCGCAGACCCTCGACAAGGCCAACGGCGTGGTGCGCAACACCGCGCAGCCGTGGATGGACCGGCTCGGCATCCTCTCCCTCTCGTCGCAGACGCAGCAGGGAATCGACCAGTACGTCAACGCCGCCACCGCGGCGGGCGACACCGCGGTGGTGATGACGCGCGGCATCCTCACGCTGCTGCTGGCATCGCCCGAATACGCGCTGCGCTGAGGAGGCAGGGATGAGCAAGCAACTGACCCGGCGGCGTTTCCTGCAGATCGGCGGCGGCATCGCCGCCGGCGCGGTGACCACGCCCATCTGGCTGCGCCCCGGCGGGCTGTTCGACGTCCTCGACGCCGAGGCCTCCTTCACCGGCAACAAGCTGCTGGTGCTGCTGATGGCGGGTGGCAACGACGGCCTCAACACCGTGGTGCCCTACAGCAGCGGCGCCTACTACAGCGCCCGCACCGTCGACCTCGCCTATCAGCCCTCCCAGGTCCTGGCGATCAACTCCGACCTGGGCCTCAATCCCGTACTGCCGTCGGTGAAGGCGGCGTACGACGCGGGGCAGTGCGCCATCGTGCTGGGCGTCGGCTACCCCAACCACGACCTCTCCCACTTCAACTCCATGGACGTCTGGCAGACGGGCAGCCCGTCCCACGCGTACACCTCGGGCTGGCTGGGCCGCTACCTCGACCTCACCCCCAGCGGCGGCAGCGTGGTGCGGGCGGTGGCCATCGCCAACACGCTGCCCCAGGCGCTGACCGGCGAATCCACCAGCGGCGTGGCCATGACCTCCTTCGGCAGCTTCAACTTCTCCGACGGTCCCGACACCCAGGCAGAGCCGAAGCGGGTGCACTCGGCGCACCTCACCTCCGTCTCGGGCACCACCACCGACCCGCTGGCCTCGGCCTGGCTGGCCGCCGACAACCAGGCCTTCGCCGCGGTGGACCAGGTGCGCGCGCTGGGGCTCTCCAGCCAGCCCGCGCCGGCCAGCCTGGCCGACCAGGTGGCCATGGGCGTGCAGCTGCTCTCCTCCAGCCTCGGCTGCGACGTGGTCTTCGTGCAGCTGGGCAGCTTCGACGACCACGCCGCCGAGAAGTCGCTGCACGAGGGCATGCTGTCCCAGGTGGACGCGGCGGTCGCCCGGTTCCGGTCAGCCGTGGCCGCAACCGCCAATCCCTCGCAGTACCTGATGATGACCTTCTCCGAGTTCGGCCGCCGGGTGGCGGAGAACGGCGGCGGCGGCACCGACCACGGCACCGCGGCGCCGCACTTCGTCGTCGGTCCGGCGGTGAAGGGCGGCCTCTACGGCGCCCAGCCCTCGCTGACCACCCTCGACAGCGACGGCAACATGTACTCGCAGGTCGACTTCCGCGAGATCTACATGACCGTCATCGACACCTGGCTGGGCGGCGTCAGCTCGCAGCAGGTGCTCGGCTACTCGGCCTCGGACAACCTCACCGCCATCCCGTTCGTCTGATCCGCGCCGGCGCCGGAGCCGCCGTCGCCGTCGAGGAAGTCGAGGATCGCGCGCGCGGAGCGGTCGGGATCCTCGTGGAAGAACATGTGGCCGAGGCCGTCGAGCAGCACCAGCCGCGCGTTGGGAATGCGCTGCGCCAGCAGCTCGCCGTTGCCCGGCGGCATCACCTCGTCGAGGGTGCCGTGCAGCACCAGCACCGGCATGCCCAGCTCGGGTAGGCGGTCCCAGGTGTCGTGGTGGCGCACCGCCTCGTACTGCGCCATGAAGGCGCGCGCCCGCACCGGCCGGCGGCCGCGGTCGCGGATCTGCCGCTCGACGAAGTCGGGGTGCGACGCGCGGAAGGCGGGCGTGTAGAGCACCGTCGAGGCGATGCGGTACGCCTCCTCGGGTGACCTGGCGCCCTTGCCCAGCAGCGCGCGCGTCGCCTCGCGCTCGGCGGGGACGGCGTGCGGCGTGCCCGGCCCGGTGCAGCCGAGGATCAGCGCCGCCACGCGCTGGGGATGCTCGATGCCGACGTGCTGCGCCACCATGCCGCCCATCGACGCGCCGAACACCGCGGCACTCTCCTCGCCCGCCGCGTCGAGCACGCAGACGGCGTCGTCGGCCAGCTGCCGCATGGTGTACGGGCCGTCGGTGACGTCCGAGTCGCCGATGCCGCGCGGGTCGAAGACGATGACGCGATGGCGCTCGGCGAGCACCGGCACGATGGGTGCGTAGACGCTGCGCGACGAGCCGAGGCCGGGGATCATCAGCAGCGGTGCGCCCTGGCCGTGCGCGGTGGCCGCCAGGGTGATGCCGTCCGTGGTGCGCGCGGGAATGTGCTCGACGGTGACCACGTGGAGCCATCCTACGCGAGCGGCCGCGCCCCGGCCCTGCCTCTAGACTTGCCCGGTGCCCCGCTTCTTCGTGCCCGCGGCGCAGGTCGCGGGCGGCCGCGTCCTCCTCGACGGCGACGACGCCGCGCACCTCAGCCGCTCGCTGCGCGCCGCGCCGGGTGAGCGCATCGTGGTCGCCGACGACTCCGGCACGGAGCACGGCGTGCGGCTGCTGGCGGTGAGCCCGCAGCAGGTCGAGGGTGAGGTGGAGTGGTCGCGGACCGCCACCGGTGAGCCGCGATGCGCGGTGCACGTGCTGCAGGCGATCGCCAAGGACGGGATGGATGAGGTGGTCGAGGCACTCGCCGAGGTGGGCGCTGCCTCGATCCTGCCGGTGCTGACGCGGCGCACGGTGGCCCGGCCCGACGCCCGGCGTGCCGAGCACCGCGTGCAGCGCTGGCAGGCGATCGCGCGCAATGCCGCAGGACTGGCGGGGCGCGGCGTGCCTCCGGTGGTGCATGCCATCGCCGAGCTGCCGGCGGCGCTCGACGCGCTGCCGCCGCTGACCCGGGTGCTGGTGTGTGCGCTCGACGGCGCTGTCGCCCTGGCGCGTCTCGATCCGCCGCCGCGCGCCGGCGAGGCGGTCGCGATGGTGATCGGCCCCGAGGGTGGGCTCGACGGCGACGAGCTGGACATGCTGCGACGCCGCGGCGCGACGGTGGTGCACCTCGGTCCGCGCGTGCTGCGGGCGCGGCTCGCCGGCACGGTGGCGCTGTCGCTGCTGCTGGCGCGAGCGGGTGACATGGACGACGCGGTGATGCCATGGCCAGCGCGGTCGGCGCGCCCGCCGGAGGCGTCGTCGCCGGTGGTGGCGCCGTGAGCCCGCCGCTGCGCGTGTCGCTCACCGCGCTGGGCTGCAAGGTGAACTTCGCCGAGATGGCCGAGCTGGCGGGACAGCTGGGCGCCGCCGGCCTCGACGTGGTCGGCGAGGACGAGCCGGCCGACGTGCGGGTGCTCAACTCCTGCACGGTGACGCTGCAGGCCGACGCCACGACGCGGCAGCGCCTCTCCCGCCTGCGTCGCGACGATCCCCGTGCGCACGTCATCCTCACCGGCTGCAGCGTCGACGGCAATCCCGAGGTTTACGTCGGCGCGGCGGGCGCGGCGCAGCGGGCCCGGCTCGGCGTCGACGCGGTCTTCGCCAACGCCGACAAGCCGCGCATCGCCGACTACATCGCCACCACCCTGGGGCAGCGAGATGCTGCCACAACTGTCATCAACGCGGCCGCCGCCCCGCTGCGTTCGCGGGCGTTCCTCAAGGTGCAGGACGGCTGCGACCACCGTTGCACCTACTGCATCGTCTGGCGGGCGCGTGGCGGGTACTCGCGCAGCCCGGCGCCGTCCGAGGTTCTCCGCCATGCCGGCGCCGCGCTGGAGCGGGGCCACCGCGAGCTGGTCCTCACCGGCGTCGACCTCGGCTCCTACGGCAGGGAGCACGGCACCACCCTGGCCGCCCTGCTGCGCAGCCTGCTCGACCTCTGCCAGCAGGCCGGCGCGCGGGTGCGGCTGAGCAGCGTCAACGCCAACGACGTCACCGCCGAGCTGGCCGAGCTCAATGCCCACCCGCGCCTGTGCGCGCACTGGCACCTGCCGCTGCAGAGCGCCAGCGACGCGGTCCTCAAGCGCATGCACCGCGGCCACCGCATGGCCCAGTACCGCAGGGTGATCGCCGCGTTGCGCGCCGCCGATCCGCGCACCGAGCTGACCACCGACCTGATGGTCGCCTTCCCCGGCGAGAGCGAGGACGACCACCGCCGCACCGTCGACTACGTCGCCGAGGCGGGCTTCCTGCACTGCCACGTCTTCCGCTGGTCGCCGCGGCCCGACACGCCGGCGGCGACGCTCGACGGACGCGTCGACGACGCCACGGCACGGCGGCGCAGCGGCGAGGTGCGGCGCGCCGCGGCGCACGCGGGCGAGGCGGCGCGGCGGCGCGCGGTCGGCAGCGTCGAGGAGGTGGTGTGGGAGCGCGTCGAGGACGGGATCGCCCGCGGCCTCGGCGAGCGCTGGCACACCGTGGTGGCGGCGGCCGATGCCTCGACGCGGCCGGGCGGGCTGCAGCGCGTCCGGCTCGACGCCGTCGAGGGGGACGTCCTGCGCGCTACCCTGCTCGACCCATGAGCGACTGCCTCTTCTGCGGCATCGTGGCCGGGACCGTGCCGGCCACCATGGTGCGCCGCGACGACGACGTCGTCGCCTTTCGCGACGTCAACCCGCAGGCACCCACGCACATCCTGGTCATCCCCACCGAGCACGTCGGCTCGGCGGCGGAGCTGACCCCGGCGCACGACCGCACCTGGGCCCGCCTGCTGCACGCCGCACAGGCCATCGCCGAGAGCGAGAACCTCGAGGCCGACGGCTACCGACTGGTGGTCAACGTCGGGCGCAACGGCGGCCAGACGGTCGACCATCTGCACATCCACCTGCTCGGCGGGCGGCAGATGACCTGGCCGCCGGGCTGACCTTCTCGAAGCGGCCAGCCCGGCGGACCAGGAGGACAGCCGGGCGAGTTTCGGTCAGCGCTGCGGCGTCTGCGACTCGGTGCTGCCGCTGCTGCTCGTGCCCGCGGCGTTGATGATCTTCGGCTGGCTCGGCGCGCCGGCGTCGACGGGGATGCGCTTGGGCTGCGCCTTCTGCGCACGCGGCAGGGTGACGGTGAGGACGCCGTTGTGGAAGGAGGCGCTGATCTCGTCCTCGCGCACCTCGGCGGGCAGGCCGATCTGGCGGTGGACGGACGACTGGCGGCGCTCACGGCGGATCCAGCCGGCGCCGCGATCCTCGCGCTCCTGCTTGTAGTTGCCGCGGATGGTCAGCATGTTCTGGTCGACGGTGACCTCGACGTCCTCGGGCGCGAAGCCGGGCACGGACGCCTCGACGATGTAGGCCTCGTCGGTCTGGCGGATGTCGACGGGAAGCGTGGCGGGCACATCGCCGCTGCGCACCGTCCCGGTCAGGCCGCCGAAGGCTTCGTTGAAGAGCTGGTCCACCTGGTCGTGCAGCGTGAACAGCTCGCTCCACGGGTTCCAGCGGGTCAGGGAAGCCATGGTCTGAGCACCTCCTCAAGTCTGGTGATGACAGGGGAAGAACGTCGCGCGACTGACGCCCGTCCTGTACCCAAAACGGTGGCGCGCCAAACCTAAACCCCCTTGTCAGGACGGCGGCCGGGCCTCAGCATGTGAATCCCCCGCGTCCTTCGGACATTCCCCCCACGTTCCACCACACCCGAGGACACCCCATGCCACGCATCCTTGTCGCCGAGGACAACCTCCTCGTGCGGCGGTTCCTGGTCCGCTGCCTGGAGACCGGCGGCTACGAGACCGAGGCCGTCGAGGACGGCGCCCAGGCGATCGTCCACCTGGGCCGCGGCGGCTTCGACGTGGTGGTCACCGACTACGCCATGCCGCGCGCCAACGGGCTCGAGGTGATCGCCGCGGCGCGCCGGCTCGACCCCACCCTGCCCTGCGTGGTGGTCACCGCGGTGCGCGAGCTGGACCTCGCCATGGACGCCATGGCGGAGGGCGCCGCCGGCTTCGTGCCCAAGCCCTTCAAGCCCGAGCACCTGCTCGCCGTGGTGCGCAGCGCCCTGGAGCGGCGGCAGATGGCCGTCGAGTCGACGCGCATGCGCCTGCTCGGGCCGATGCTCGAGAAGTTCGCGATGATCCTGGCCAATACCCTGGAGGCCAAGGACCTCTCCACCCAGCTGCACTGCGAGCGCCTGGTCGAGTACGCCGGCGACCTGGCGCTGCGCATGGGCCTGCCCGGCACCGAGCTGGAGACGGTGCGCCTGGGCGCCTGCCTGCACGACATCGGCAAGATCGGCGTCCCCGACGTGCTGCTGCAGAAGGCGCGCGGGCTCGAGGAGGAGGAGTGGGTGGTGCTGCGCCGCCACGCCGAGATCGGCGCCGCCATCCTCGAGGACATCGACGGCTGGGCCGAGGTGCGCCGCATCGTCCGCCACCACCACGAGCGCTACGACGGCGCCGGCTACCCCGACCGCCTGCGCGGCGCCGCGATCCCCATGGGCGCGCGCATCGTCTGCGTGGTCGACGCCTACGACGTGATGTTGTCAGGGCGCGCCTACTCGCCGCCGCGCAGCGCCGAGCACGCCGTCGCCGAATTGCAGCGCCTGCGCGGCGCGCAGTTCGATCCCGACGTGGTCGACGCCTTCCTCGACCTGCTCTCGGGGCGCAACGTGGCGGCGCTCGACGTGCTGGGACGCAGCACCGACCGCACCGCGAGCCCGAGCCGCGCGCGCTGACGCGATATCGCCGCAAGGCATGCGGGGGATATCCGTCTGACGCTCTCTCTGCTATCCTCGGCACATGCGCAAGACCACCGTGGCAATCGACGACCGCCTCGCCGCCGAGGCGGGGAAGGCGCTCGGGACGGCGACGCTCACCGATACGGTCCGTGAGTCGATGCGCCTGGTGGTCGCCACGTCGGCGCGCCGCGCTTTCGTCGAGCGGCTCAGCAGCATGCGGGGGCTCGACCTCGACGACCCGTCGGTGATGAACCGGGCGTGGCGCTGAGGCCACGCTTCCTCGCCGACAAGAGCGCGCTCGCCCGGCTGCCGCACCAGCAGGTGCGCGAAGCGCTGGAGCCGCTGATCATGACCGGGGACGTGGCCCGCTGCTCGGTGGTCGACATGGAGATCCTCTTCAGCGCACGCAGCCACCGCGACTTCGCGCAGGTGCGCTCCGAGCGCGAGGCGGGCTTCCCCCTCGTCGAGACCGAACAGGTCGACTTCGACCGCGCCATCGCGGTGATGGATCGTCTCGCCGCGAGTGGCCACCACCGCGCGGTCAGCATCCCCGATCTCCTCATTGCCGCCGTTGCCGAACGCCATCGGCTCACCCTGCTCCACTACGACGCCGACTTCGACACCATCGCGCGGGTCACCGGCCAGGGAGCGACATGGGTTGTGCCGCGAGGCAGCGTCTAGCCGGCCGGTCCTCAGTCGGGCGGGAGGAGGATGCCGCGGTCGACCAGGCGCCGCACCGCGGCGATGCCGGAGGGTGCCACCTCGGCGAAGGGGGTGCCCAGGGTATCGGCCAGGTCCTGCAGCAACGTGCGGATCGGGGTGGCGCCGTCGCAGGCGGCGACGATGCGCTCGCCGTGGGGATCGATGCCGCCGGGCTCGTCGATGCCCCCCTCCAGGCGCAGGCGGGCGGCGATGGACACCCATTCGCCCCGCACCGCCAGCAACTCGCGGGTAAGGCGGGCGGCGTCGGAGCAGCGGAGGCGGGAGTCGAGGAGGGCGGCGTCGTCGGTGGCGGCGAGCCAGTCGTGGCGGGCGAAGGCGGCGGCGATATCGCCGCCGTCGGCCTGGTTCCAGGGGCCGGTGATCTCCTCGCAGCGCAGGCGGCCGGCAGTGCCGTCGCCGCGGCGGCGCATGGTGACCAGGCCGTAGTCGATCGCCTCGATGCCGCGGGCGTCGTACCAGCGCATCCACTCGTCGAAGCGGCGCGCGTACTCGGCGGCATCGTCGCGGTCGGTCTCGATCCACAGCGCGGCGTACTCGTCGGCGGGCTGGCGCTCGCGGCGGATCACCCAGGTGTCGCAGTCGGCGCCGGCGAACCAGGAGGCGAGGTGGTCGCGCCAGTCCTGGCCGCGAGTTGCTGCCCAGTTCGCCAAAAACTGGCACCACCCGCCGGGCTCGAGGTGGCGCGTCGCGGTGCGGGCGAGGTCGGCGCAGAGGCCCTCGCCGTCGCGGCCGCCGCTCATGAAGAGGTGCGGGTCGGGAGGGCCGACCACGAAGGGCGGGTTGGAGACGACGAGGTCGAAGCGACGGTCGACGGCGGGCTGGAACATGTCGCCCTGCTCGCACCGCACCGTGTCGATGCCGTTGAGCGCAGCGTTGAAGCGGGCCATGGCGACGGCGCGGGGATTGAGGTCGGTGGCCAGCACCGTGTCGCTGTGGGCGGCGGCGAGCAGGGCCTGCAGGCCGCAGCCGGTGCCGAGGTCGAGGGTGGCCCGTGAGGGAGTGCGCACGGTCATGCGCGCCAGGGTCAGGCCGCTGGGGCTGAAGCCCATCACGTAGTCGGGGGCGGTGGCGACGTTGGGCGTGGCCGGGCCCCAGTCGGTGGCCAGCACCAGCTCGCCGTGGCAGCCGAGCTGCACCGTGGCCCGGGCGGTGTCGGCGTCGAGGGTGAGCAGGCCCTCGGCGGCCCACTGCTCGGCGGTCGTGGCCGGGCCGAGGGCGCGCTCGACGTCGGGGCGGGGGACGGTGACGCCGGCCATGAAGAGGCGCACCAGGGTGGCGAGCGGCGAGCCGTCGCCGGTGCGGCGGACCAGGATGGGGGTGGCGCGCTGGCCCAGCGCGGTGAGGTCGGCGCCGACCAGCGCCTGGATGTGGTCGCTGTCGTAGCCGGCGTCGCGGAGCACGGCGCGGATGCGGGCGGGGTCGATGGGCACGGGCAGCATTGTCGGCCCGCGGCCTCCGGCCTCGGCGGCGGTCCGGTTCCCGTGCTTCCGTACGATCCCAGCCATGGCTACGCGCCCTGGCCGGTCGCTGGTCGCGCCGCTGCTCGGTGCGGTGGCCCTGGCGCTCGCCGCCTGCGGCTCGTCCACGCCCGCCGCCAGCGCACCCACGCCGACACGGTCGGCCACCTCGGCCCCCGCCCCGGTGGCGACGGACTCCCCCACCGCCGCACCGCCGGCCGGCCCCGTCACCATCCCCGTCGCCGGCCAGCCGCCGGTCGCGGGGCGGCCCTGGTTCCTCACCGTCGGCGACTCGGTCACCTCCGGCTACACCGTGGACCCGACCCGGGCCGGCACCAACTCCGCGTGGGCGCTGCAGCTGCAGGGCATGCTCGCCGCCTCCGGCCGCCCATGGACGCTGTTCGACACCGCCTGCGCCGGCGAGCGCACCGACACCTACTACACGCGCTGCCCCGGCCGCAGCCAGATCCCCTTCCTGCAGAACGCCTCGCAGCACGACGTCGCCATGGCGGCGATCGCGGCGCACCGCGCCGACCTGCGCGCCATCTTCGTCGACATCGGCAGCAACGACCTGCTCCGCTCCGAGCGCGACAACCTCACCCTCGACGCCTCCATCGCCGCGCTCCGCCCCGCGGTGACGCGCATCGTCGCCGACCTGCGCCACGCAGCTCCTGGAGTTCCGGTCATTCTCTGCAACTTCTACGACCCCCTGGCCAACCTCGTGGTCGCCACCCGCACGCAGCTCGACCAGGTCAACGCCATGCTGGCCCAGGTCGCCGCCGCCGAGGGTGCCCGGGTCGCCGACTTCCACGACCAGGTCAACACCGCCACCGCCGGCACCGACACCCACCTCTGCGACTACATCGACTGCGCCCACGGTGACCTCCACCCCACCGTGCTCGGCCACACCCGCCTGGCCCAGGCCGCCCTCGCCGCCCTCGACGGCCGCTGAGACTAGCCCCGCAGGGCGTCGCGCAGGTGGTCGAAGAAGCCCCTGCGCACCTCGGCGGGCCGGCCCTCGCGGCCGCCCAGCGAGGCAAGCTCCTCGTAGAGCTTGCGCTCCTTGGCGCTGAGGTGGCTGGGCACGACGACGTGGACCACGCAGAGCTGGTCGCCACGGCGCCCGCTGCGCACGTGGGGGACGCCCATGCCGCTGATCTTCAGCACCTTGCCCGTCTGGGTCCCGGCGGGCACCTCGAGGACGTGCTCGCCGTCGACCGTGGGCACGGTGATGCGGTCGCCGAGCACCGCCTGGGGAATCGTCACCGGCAGCTCGTAGACGATGTCGAGGCCGCGGCGGTCGAGCTGCGGGTGGGGCTTGATGCGGAAAGCGAGGTAGAGGTCGCCGGGTGGCCCGCCGCGGGGGCCGGCCTCGCCCTCGCCGGCGACGCGGACCTGCATGTCCTCGTCGACGCCGGCGGGAATCGAGACCTCCAGGGTCTTGCGCGACTCGACGCGGCCGGCGCCGCGGCAGCGGGGGCAGGGATGCTCGACGATGCGGCCCTCACCCGAGCAGCGCGGGCAGGTCGAGACGTTGACCACCTGCCCGAAGATCGACTGCACGGCGCGGCGCACCTGGCCTGCGCCGTTGCACTGCGGGCAGGTGACCGGCGAGTGGCCGGGCTCGGAGCCGCTGC
>CAZCJX010000055.1:0-18991 GCA_964499205.1 uncultured Actinomycetes bacterium
GGAGCGAGGTCGAGGACGCCGAGGAGATCCAGCGCATCCGCCACCTCGCCATCCCGCCGGCGTGGACCGACGTGTGGATCAGCCCCCACGCCAACGGCCATCTGCAGGCGACGGGGCGCGACGCGCGCGGCCGCAAGCAGTACCGCTACCACGAGCAGTGGCGGGCGGTGCGCGACGAGGCCAAGTACGGGCGCATGGTCGCCTTCGGCAAGGCGCTGCCGCGCATCCGCGCCCGCGTCGCCGCCGACCTGGAACGGCCGGGCCTGCCGCGCGAGAAGGTGCTGGCCACCGTGGTGCGCCTGCTCGACACCACCGCCATCCGCGTCGGCAACGAGGAGTATGCGCGCGAGAACCATGCCTACGGCCTCACCACCATGCGCGACCACCATGTGCGCGTCGGCGGCTCGACGGTGAGGTTCGAGTTCACCGGCAAGGCGGGCAAGAAGCACGCCGTCGCGGTGCAGGACCGCCGCCTGGCGCGCATCGTGCGCCAGTGCCAGGAGCTGCCGGGGCACGAGCTGTTCCAGTACCTCGACGACGATGGCCAGCGGCGCAGCGTCTCATCGGAGGACGTCAACGAGTACCTGCGCGAGACCGCCGGCGACGAGTTCACCGCCAAAGACTTCCGCACCTGGGTGGGCACGGTGGCGGCCGCGTGCTTCCTGCACGAGATGGGCGCCGTCAGCTCGGAGCGCGAGGGCAGGCGGCAGGTCAAGGAGGCCATCGAGCGCGTCGCCCGCGAGCTGGGCAACACCCCGGCGGTGGCGCGCAAGTGCTACGTGCATCCCGACGTGGTCGAGGCGCACATGAGTGGGGCGCTGGTCGAGCTGCGCCTGCACCCGGCGACGCGCGCCAGGACGCCGGCCGACGAGACCAGCCTGCGCAGCGAGGAGCGCGCCGTGCTGCGGCTGCTGGAGAGCACCAAAGCGGCGTGACCACGGGGCGATCGCCGTCACGGGAGGCTGCTGCTCCGTAACTTGCGTCACACCGTCGTTACTTCCGCTTAACGGTTGCTAACCAGAACAGAGAGCCCGCCGTGAGACGGGGATGGCAACCTTCGCGTGACGGAAAAGCCAGCGGCGCGAGACAGGGACCAGAGCGCCGGGGCCGGGACGGGACACCCGCCGTCGTGACTAGGGGGTACAGATGGGCACTCACGTCGCCACGCTGCCGCGCGTTCGCGCGCGGACGAGGGGCTGGTACGTCGCTCTCGCCGTCCTGCTGATGCTGCCGAGCCTGCTGCCGCTGTCGCGGCTGGCCGCCCACTGGGTGGCGGACGAGGTTTCGGTCATCGTGCGGGGATTCCACGGGCAGAGCGCCGCGGTCCGCCAGGCGGTGAGCGACGTGGACGGGCATGTGGTGCGCCAGATCTCGATCATCGACGGCGTCGTGGCCACGGTCCCGGCCGACTCCGTCGCGGCGCTGGGCCGCCGTCCCGGCGTCCTCGAGGTCACCCCCAACGTCCGGGTGCGCATGCAGTCGCTGCTCAGCAGCAGCAGCAGCCCCACCGGCAACGCCACCGGTGACGCCGGCTCGCTCTACAACACCACGATCATGACCGGCGCCCAGTCCTACTGGGCCGCCGGCTACACCGGGCAGGGTGTCGACGTCGCCCTGATCGACACCGGCGTGGTGCCGGTCAACGGCCTGCGCGCCGCCGGCAAGGTGGTCTTCGGTCCCGACCTCTCCTTCGACTCGCAGAACGCCGCGCTGCACGACCTCGACGGCTACGGCCACGGCACCCACATGGCGGGCATCATCGGCGGCCGTGACGACAGCGCCACCGCCGGCTCCTACGTCAACGACCCCAACGACTTCATCGGCATGGCGCCGGACGCGCGGATCGTCTCCATCAAGGTCGGCGACTCACTGGGCAACGCCGACGTCTCCGAGGTGCTCGCCGCCATCGACTGGGTGGTGCAGCACCACGCCGATCCCGGACTCAACATCCGCGTCGTCAACATGTCGTTCGGCACCGACAGCTACCAGAACTACGTCTACGACCCGCTCACCTTCGCCGCCGAGACGGCGTGGCACGCGGGCGTGGTGGTGGTCGCCGCCACCGGCAACGCCGGGGTCAAGACCGGCGTCCTCGACCCCGCCGACGATCCCTACGTGATCGCCGTGGGCGCGGCCGACACCAAGGGCACCGTCAGCACCGCCGACGACACCGTGGCGTCGTACTCCAGCGGCGGCGACGGCTACCGCAACCCCGACCTGGTCGCCCCCGGCGGCCACATCGTGGGCCTGCGCGACCCCGGCTCGTACATCGACGACAACTTCCCCACCGCGCGCGTGGTCAGCCGCCTCTTCAAGGGCAGCGGCACGTCGCAGGCGTCGGCGGTGGTCGCCGGCGCGGCCGCCCTGCTCATCTCCCAGAACCCGACGCTGACGCCGGACCAGGTCAAGTACCTGCTGACCTCGACCGCAACTCCGCTGGCCAACACCCCGTCGCAGTACCAGGGCGCGGGCGAGATCAACCTGCGCGGCGCGCTGACCGCGGTCCCGGCGGCGGCGGTGCAGGCGTTCGCTCCCTCGGCGGGCACGGGCTCGCTGGAAGGCGCGCGCGGCTCGGTGCACCTGACCTGGGGCACCGTCCCCCTGCAGGGCGAGATCGACATCTTCGGCTCGCCGGTCAACACCACGCAGCTGGCCCAGAACCTCACCAACGGCGGTGACTGGGTCGGCGGCAGCTTCAACGGTGTGGTCTGGACCGGCGCCGGCTGGGGCACGCTGGCCACCGCGGACGGCTGGTCGGCGCAGGCGTGGGCCAACAACTCCTGGTCGAACAACTCGTGGTCGAACAACTCCTGGAGCAACAACTCCTGGTCGAACAACTCCTGGTCCAACAACTCGTGGAGCAACAACTCCTGGAGCAACAACTCCTGGTCGAACAACTCGTGGAGCAACAACTCCTGGAGCAACAACTCCTGGTCGAACTACTCGTGGAGCTGAGCCGGTGAGCCGGGTCCACCGCTACGGCCCCTGGGCCTTCGCCGCACTGACAGCAGCGCTGGGAGCGCTGCTGTTCGTGCGTTTCGTCCTGCCCATGCCGGCGCTGCACGCACCGGTGGAGATCTCCTGGTGGATGCTCGCCGCGATGTTCGGCTTCGCCGAGACCTACGCGGTGCACATCCACCTGCGGCGCAGCGCCCACACCATGGCCATCGGTGAGGTGCCCATGGTGCTGGCGATGTTCTTCGCCGCGCCGGTGGCGCTGATCGTGGGCCGGCTGGCCGGCTCGCTGATCGCGCTCACCCTGCACCGCCGCCAGCCGCCGCTCAAGCTGTTCTTCAACCTGGCCATGTTCGGGCTGGAGACGGTGCTGATGCTGCTGGTCTTCCGCACCCTGCTGCAGGGCGCCAGCCCGCTCTCGCTGAGCGCCTGCGGCGCGGCGATCACCGCCGCCGGCGCCGCCTCGCTGTTCACCGCCGTGTGGGTGGTGCTGGTGGCCTCGATCTCCAGCGGCGAGCTCCAGCTGCATCGCCTCCCCGAGGTGGTGCCGGTGGCGCTGGTGATCACCACGCTCAACGCGGTGGTGGGCCTGGCCACGGCGCGCGTGCTCTGGCACGACGTGCTCGCCGCGGTGCTGGCCATGCTGCCGGTGGTCGGCCTGGTGGTCTTCTACCGCCGCTACCTCGACGAGCGCGAGAAGCACGCGCGCATCGAGATGCTCTACACCTCGTCGCGCGCCTTCCAGCGCTCACGCGGTGTCAACGCCACGATAGCCACCGTCCTCAACCGCGCGCGCGAGATGTTCCAGGCGGACATCGCCGAGCTGTCGCTGCTGGCCGGCTCCGAGAAGGGCCAGCTGACCCACTTCTCGCTGCAGGGTGACGGCGAGATCGTCGAGGGCGTGCGCGCCATCGACGAGCTGACCACCATGGTGGCGCGGCGCCGCTGCGGCTTCCTGATGAGCCGCGGCCGCCGCCACGAGTCCTGGACCGGACCGCTCACCGAGCGGGGCCTGCGCGACGCGCTGCTGGCGCCGATCACCGGCGACGCCGGCGTGCTCGGCGTGCTGCTGGTGGCCAACCGCCACAGCGACGTCGCCACCTTCGAGCGCGACGACCTCACCCTGCTGGAGACGTTCACCGGCCAGGCCAGCGTCTCCATCGAGAACGGGCGGCTCGAGGCCGAGATGCAGCAGCTCGCCTTTCACGACTCGCTGACCGGGCTGGCCAACCGGGCGCTGCTGACGCTGCGCCTGGAGGCGACGTTGCAGCGCCGCAACCGGCCGCCGTTGGGCCCCGCGGTGCTCTTCCTCGACCTCGACGACTTCAAGACCGTCAACGACGGCCTCGGCCACGTCGTCGGCGACCGCCTGCTGACCCTGGTCGCCGAGCGGCTGCGCGGCTGCCTGCGTCCCGCCGACACCGCGGCGCGCCTGGGCGGCGACGAGTTCGCCATCCTGCTCGACGAGGTGCGCAACGTCAGCGACGCCAGCGTCGTCGCCGAGCGCATGATCACCGCGCTGCGCGCGCCCTTCACCGTCGACGGCACCCGCGTGCTGATCCACGCCTCGATCGGCGTGGTCATCGCCACGCCGGAGCGCACCAGCGCCGACGAGCTGCTGCGCGACGCCGATGTCGCCATGTACCGCGCCAAGGGTCGCGGCAAGGGCACCTGGGAGCTGTTCGAGCCGAGCATGCAGGAGCAGGTGCGCGAGCGCCACTCGCTGAAGCTCGACCTCGAGCGCGCCCTGGAGAACGGCGAGCTGGTGGTGCACTACCAGCCCATCGTCGCCCTCGCGACGCAGCAGATCCTGGGCGTCGAGGCGCTGGTGCGCTGGCGCCATCCCCGCCGCGGCATGGTGCATCCCGCCGACTTCATCCCGCTCGCCGAGGAGACCGGGCTGATCAGCTCGATCGGCCGCTTCGTGCTGCGCCGCTCCTGCATGGAGGCGCAGCAGTGGAGCCTCATGGATCCCGAGTTCGTGCTCACCGTGAACCTCTCGGGACGGCAGCTACAGCAGGACGGCTTCGTCGGCGAGGTGGCCACCATCCTCACCGAAACCGGCTTCGACCCGCGCAAGCTGGTGCTGGAGATCACCGAGAGCGTGATGGTCGAGGACGACGCGTCCATCGGCACCGCGCTGATCGCCCTCAAGGGCCTGGGCGTTCGCCTCGCCATCGACGACTTCGGCACCGGCTACTCGTCGCTCAGCTCGCTGCGCGACCTGCCCGTCGACATCCTCAAGATCGCCAAGCCGTTCGTCGACGACCTCGGCACCGACGGTGACGACGGCGCCTTCGCGGCGGCCATCGTGCGGCTGGGGCAGACGCTGGGCCTGGCGATGATCGCCGAGGGCATCGAGCGCGTGGAGCAGCTCGACGAGCTGCGGCCGTTGCTGTGCGGCATGGGGCAGGGGTACCTGTTCGCCAAGCCGATGGACGGTGCGCTGTTCACCGAGGTGCTGGGGCGGGCGACGTTCCGGCATCGCGGGCGCAGTGGCATCGCCGCTGCCGCAGGCGGTTCCGGTGGCGATGCCGATGCGGCCGGCGGTGGCGACGGTGCGGGCGATGTGGCGCAGGGCGGCGCGGTGCTCGAACTGTTCCGCTGAGGGCGTTGATCCGCGTGTGACACGCACGCTAACGTGGGCTGCTGATACCCCCGCAGTTCACTGGAGTGTGCACACATGGCGGCACGCAGCAGAGCGACGGCGTCGCGGGGCTCGGGGTCGAACGTCCGCGACGCGATCAACGAATTCGTCCGCGCACTGCCGGTCCGGCAGCTGGCGCAGCGGCTGACGTCGGCGGAGGGCGCCGTCTCGCGGTTGGAGCGCGAGGTGCGCAGGTTGGCCCAGATGGCCGGGCAACGCGTCAGCCCCTCCGACGGCCGTGCCAGGTCGACCACCCGCAGGGCCACCGGCACGCGATCGACCACGGGGCGGCGGCGGGCCGGCACGGCGAAGTCCACCCGGGCGAAGGCCACCGGCGCCAAGTCTGCTCGCACGGCGTCCACCCGCGCGACCTCGGCGGGTGCGACGTCGACCCGCCGGAAGTCCACCGCGAAGCGGTCGTCTTCGGCACAAACGCGCACCACCACCACCACGCGACGCAGGTCCGCGTCCGAATCCTCGGAGGCGCCGGCGAAGAGCACGCGGCGCGGCGCTTCGACGAGGGGCCGAGGGACGCGGCGCGGCTCTGCGCCGGAGGCGCCGCCGCCCGAGTCGCTCGACATGGCGCCGTTGGCGCCGGCCGCTCCGGTGTCACCCTTCGACCAGCCGCCCCGGTCCTCCGGGCCGGCGCCGTCGGACGGCGATCTCGCCTCCGAGGAGCTGTCCACGTCCAGCTCGCCGCTGGGACCGGGGCCGCTCCCGCAGCGGTAGCGGCCGGGCGCGTCGATCACGGCGGGCGGTAGCATCCCGCCGTGATCGACGGCATGCCCGTGGTCGACATCCACGTCCACCTCGCGCCGCAGCGGTTGGCGCAGGCGGTCTCCGCCAAGCTCGCCGAGATGTACGGCTGGCACGCGCCCTGGCCCACCGATCCCGAGGAGGTGGTGCACGACCTGCGCATGGCGGGCACCGACGTGATGGTCGCCCAGCCGTATGCGCACAAGCCGGGGATCGCCGCGTCGCTCAACGACTTCGGCGTGCAGCTGGCGCGTCGCCATGCCGACGTCCTCACCATGGCGACGGTGCATCCCGACGACGAGGACCGGGTCGGTCTGCTGGAATCGGCGCTGGCGGCGGGCGCGGTGGGGCTCAAGGTGCACTGCGCGGTGCAGCGCACCCGTCCCGACGACCCCCGCATGGCTGACGTGTACGAGGCGTGCGAGCGCCGGGGGACGCCGATCCTGATGCACGCGGGGCACGGCCCCGACCCCTCGACGCCGCACACCGGCGCGGCTCCGTTCGCTGAGCTGCTGCGGCGACATCCCTCACTGCGCATCTGCGTCGCCCACCTCGGCATGCCGGAACCGGAGGCGTTCTTCGCGCTGGCGGCGCAGTACGAGGGCGTGTTCCTCGACCTGGCCGCGGTGCCCGGCAGCATGATCGACGCCCTGCCCCTGGAGGCAATGGACCGCCTCCGCGACCGTATCCTCTGGGGCAGCGACTACCCCAACACCATGGCCGCGCCGCGCCCCGCCTACGACCGCATGCGCGCCCTCGGCGTCGAGGGCGAGCTGCTGGAGTGCGTGATGTGGCGCAACGCGCCGCGCTTCCTCGGCCGCGACGTGCTGCCGCTCTGAGCTCAGCCCGGCCCGGTGAGGCCGGCGTAGTAGATGGCCACTGCGATCTCGCCGTCGAGGGTGGTGTCGGTGACCGTGCCGTCGGGGTAGATGCTCTCCACGGTGACGCTGAGCGGCACCCTCTCGTCTGTGGGGTTGCCCTGCGGGTCAATGCGCTCGGCATGGTCGTACTGGACGACCACGGGCGTCTGCACGTCGCCGTGCGCGCCGGGGGTGGTTCCCTCCGACGGCGGCGCGTCGGTCCCGCCACCCAGGTAGTGCCACCGCAGGACTCTCTCGGTGGCGATTCCCACCTCCACCCCGTCGACCATCTCGACACCCGGCCGCACCACGACGGGCTGCACCCACAGCGCCAGCAGGCGTCCCCTGATGGTGACGGCGCGTTGCGTCGGCGCCGCCCCGTCGTCGGGCGGCAGCAACCTGCCGTCGCCGCTCTGCCCCGTCGGCACCGCCCCCACGGCGAGGATCGGCGGCTCGTCCACCGGCGCCGCCCCGGTCCCCGTCGCCCCGTCGCTGTTGCTGACGTCCACGTACCCGTCCACGTTGCGTACCACGGGATTCCCGCTGCTGTCGAAGTCGAGCGCCTGCCCGATGACGTGCAGCCGCGCCACCACCACGACGTTCGCCTGCTGCGCGCCCCCGCCGCCGGTCTCGGGTGGGATCTGGTGCGTCGCGGTGATCCCGTCCTTGCCCGATGCGGGCAGGTGATCCGTGGTGCCGTCCGGCCAGTGGACCGTCCAGGCGATCGCCCGCCAGTCCAGCACGTCGGTGCACGTGCCCTCGGAGAGGCGCTGGGTCATGTCGCTCGCGAACGTCGTGGTAAGGGTGAGGGTTGTGGGCTTGGTGGAGTCGTAGGTCTGCGGGGAGACGTCGGCGAAGAGCGACGTATCGGCTTCGGTCAGCGCTTCGCAGTGCCTGTCGAAGGGAAGACCGGCGGGGACGTGGTTCTCTTCGATGATGGGGCAGACGGAGAACTTCCCGGAGGGGAAGAGATTGTCGTCGTCGTTGCAGCTGCCCTGCCGGATATCGGTCGGCGTTGGGTACACCTGCGCGTCGTTGTTGCACCCGTCGTAGATGTAGACGCCGTAGGTTCTCTCATGGGATACGGAGTTGACGCGCACCAGGTGCCAGTCGGACCAGTAGCTGCAGCCGGGAACGTAACGCGGTACGACCGGTCGGTTGCTCACGCCGGTATCCGTGGCGCTCGTTACTTGCAGGTAGGAGAATGCTGTGTTGCCAACGGCTTGGCTGGTCAGCGTTACCTGAAGCGGTGCTTGAGGGGCGTCGGCCTGCGCGGTGACAGGCGTCAGGGCGAGAATCAGCGCCCCAGCGGTCAGCGCTCGACGTCGACGAGCCATTTCCCGCTCACCAAGGTGAACTCAAGGTGCTTCTGCGCCGTCACGGTTCGCGGATCGCCGAGCTGCCTCAAGGATGGGTAGGCCGCGTCAAAACCCGTGACGGTGTACTCGATGTCGGCGATCGCAGCCGACGAGCCGGCCATCGTGACGGCGTCTGATGTGATCGTGAGTCGCGTTACGACGAATGCACGCCCAGTGTCGTGCAGAACGTGCGCAGAAACGCCCGCGTTTCCTTCAGCCTGGGACCCTGGAACCGACAAGCTGTCCAACTTCGCTGGGCTCCCGGTTTTCATGGCGTCGTTCAGCGCTTCCACATAAGCCTTGGCCGCGGCCTGCACCTGCGCAACCCGCGGATCAACCGTCGCACTCGCACGGGGGGTCGGGCGGGCAGTGGCACTCACTCGCTCCCGGCCGGCACTCCCGCTCCCGCACCCGAAGGCGAGCATCCCTAAAGCAACAACCAGTGCGAGCGCAGCGCTCACCCCGCCGATCTGCCACCCGAACCGCCGCATAGAGGTCGCATCCCGCCTTCCTGCTCGCACGACCGGCGCAACTTACACAATGATGTGGTGCTGAGTCAACTGCCGTTGTGCCCAGCACTAGAGGGAAACGCGGACACCCACTCCCGAGGTGCGTGCGGCGTCGAGAACCAGCCGGGCGGCGACGAGGTCCTCGACCGCGTGTCCCATCGACTTCCATACCGTGAGCTGTGAGGCCGAGGTGCGCCCCGGCCGGGCACCGCTCAGCACCTCGCCGAGCTCCACAACGCTCTCCGGTGAGCGGCCCTTCAGCTCGTGGGTCCCCGCCGGCGGGGGGGAGCAGGCGACGGGCGACTCGACGAACACCGACCCCGCCTCGATGGTGGCCGCGTCGAGCTCGGGCCCGAGGAGCGGCGAGCCGCCAACGGAGCTCACGTGCGCACCCTCCGCCAACCAAGAGCGCGCAAGAACGGGCGTCCCTGAATCGGTGCAGCAGCACACGATGTCAGCACCGCGCACCGCGTCCTCGAAGGACTGCAAAGCGACGCACCGCGCGTCGCGCGCAGCCAGCGCCTGCGCGTGCGCGAAGGTCCGCGACGCGACGCGAATCTCACGGATCGACCGCACACGCGGCAGAGCATCGAGATGTGCGCCGCCCTGCACGCCGGCGCCGATGATCGCCAGCACCGACGCATCGGGACGCGACAGCACGCGCGCCGCCAGCGCCGACGTGGCGGCGGTGCGCATCGCGGTGATCGCCGTGCCGTCCATCATCGCCAGCGGTGTGCCGGTGTCGACGTCGAACATCAGGATCACCGCCTGGTGCGACGGCAGCCCACGCGACTCGTTGTGGGGGAAGACCGACACCACCTTGGTGCCCAGCAGACCGAGCGACGCCACGGCGCCGGGCATCACCGCGAGCAATCCGTCGGCCGGCGCGTAGGCGCCGACGCGCGGCGGCGCCGAGACCGCGCCGGCGCTCAGCGCAACCAGCCCCTCGCCCAGCGCGTCGATCAGGCGGTCGACGGAGAGGAGGGAGAGGACCTCCTCACGCGAGAGGACGAGGACATCCATGGCCGAAACACCTCCGCTGCGCGGCGCAGCATAGCGCGCGCACCGCGCAGCGGAGGGATCGGCGAGCGCCGATTACGCGACGGGCCGTGTCCGCCGCCGCAGCAGCACGCCGCCGATCAGCAGACCGAAGCCGACCAGCAGCGAGCCCGGGCCGAACATGCCGGTCTGCTGCATCACCACGTTGCTGCCGTCCTCGCTGGCGGGCACCAGCGAGGCGCCGAGCACCTCGCTCGACACCGAGCCGACGTCGACGGTGGCGATGGTGCCGGCCGAGGTGGCGCCCAGCGTGGTGAGCGGCTTGGTGCCGTCGGGCGCGCCGTTGAGCAGACGGATCTCCGCCTTGGCCAGCGAGGCGGAGCGGTGGCTGGCGCCGGTGTAGGTGTACTGCGGCGCGCCGACGGTGAGGACGACGCTGACGTCGCCCGCCGGCGTGGCGATGCAGACGGTGAGCGGCTGGCCGATGGGGATGGCGTCGGGCAGGGTGGTGAGGTCGGGCTGGCAGGTGTGTCCCGACAGCGTCGACTTGGAGATCTGCCCGCTGTCGATCACGGTCACGCCGGCGACCACCAGCTTGGCCAGGTTCCCGCTGGTCGTCTGGCTGCCGGTGGTGCCGTCGATGAACGAGTCGGAGGTCGCCTGCAACCCCTGCACGTCGAGCAGCGGCGTGGTCGCGCTGCCGCCCACCGCGGTGCCCAGGGTGCCGCCGGTGAACAGCGACAGGTCGATCAGCTTGCTGGCGGTGACGGCGTGGACGCCGGCGCCCTGCGGTGTCACCGAGGTCGAGGCCAGGGCGCAGCTGCCGCTGCCCTGGTCGTTGCAGTGCAACGGGTCGTTGAGCTGCAGCGACTGCGCGAGATGCAGCGACTGCGATACCGGCGCCAGCGCCGCGTCCACCTGCGCGCCGAGAGCGCTGAGGTCGAGGCCGCCGGGCAGCGCCTGGTTGATGATCGCCGACACGCCGCTCAGCTGCGGCGCGATGGTGGCGATGCTGCTCTTCACCAGGGTGAGCTCGTTCTGCACCGCGCTGAGCGCATTCTGCAGGCTGGTGAGGCTCAGTGCCGGCGACAGGTCGACGCTCGTGGTCACCTGGTTGGTCGCCGACTCCGGGCCGCTGACGCCGAACTGCTGCGCACCGGCGGCGTTGACCGCGGTGGCGCCGAAGGGCTGCAGCTTGGCGATCAGGGGCAGGTTGGGCACCAGCGGCGGCAGGGTCACCGCGGGCGGCACGGTGATCGCCGCCTGGCTGGTGTTCTGGCCAACCGGGTGGGTGCTGTTGAGGTCGGCGGTGAGGCCCTGGGTGAGCGTCGACACCAGCGTCGCCTTGAGCTGGTCGACCGCCGCCGTCAGCACGTCGGGCACGGCAGCGAGCTGGGTGGTCAGCGAGGAGAGCTGCTGGTTGAGCGCGGTCAGCTGGGTGGCCAGTGTCGGCGGCAGCAGGCCCATCACCGTCGAGTTGCCGGTGATGGTGGCGATGTTGGCCAGCGTCGACTGCAACGCCGGCAGGCTGACTCCGCCCCACAGCGCGGTGAGCGAGTTGTGCAGCTCGTCGAGCAGCTGGCCCAGCGGGGCGAGCTGCAACGAGATCGGGGTGACGTCGGAGTGCCCCGTGGCGAGGTCGTTGGCGGTGCCGCTGCGCGTGCCGTTGGAGTGGGCGCCGTCGACCTCCGCGGTGATCGGCTGCAGCGCCGCGGTGAGCAGGTTCTGCACCGGCTGCGGCAGCGGCGACATCACCGAGCTGGGGATGGTGAGCATCGCCGCCGGCGAGACGGACACCGTCAACGTCGTCGTGCTGGCGCTGCCACTGAACGGCTGGTCAGCGAGAACGGTGCGCGGCACCAGGGTGAGTGCGGCGAGCGCCGCCACCGCACCTCCGAGAACGCGCGACGACATGTGGTTCCTCCCTCCGTACGGACTGGCTGCATTGAAATATCAGCCGGCTGGACGAGCCTGGCACGCAACCACCGCTGTGGAGCCGCACCTGTACAGAGGTTTGCCGCCCGTCACGACTTCGTCACGGGCAGCCGCCGGTCAGGGCGTGGGCGAGGGTTTCCCGTTCCCGTTCCCGTTCCCGTTGCCGCTGCTCGACGGCGTCGGGCTCGGCAGCAGGGTGGGCAGCGGCACGCTCGACGTGGAGGAGGCCGAGGAGGTCGAGGCGCTGCTCGTCGTGCTGCGGGTCGTCGTGGTGGTGTGTGTCGTCGTGGTGTGGGTGCTGTACGTCGCGCTGCTGCTGCCGCCGCTGCCCGCGCCGGCGGAGGCGTAGTAGCCGCTGGTGCTGGTGTTGAAGTCGCGCTCCTCGTCGGCGCCGAGGATCACCGTGACCGACGCCGGCGCCGCCGCAGCAGACGCGCCTGTGGTCCCCGTCGCCGCCGGCGCGGTCTCGACCGCAACGCCGTACATCGAGGCCAGGTACGCCGCCGTCTGCGCCCCCTTGGGGCCGCCGCCGTCGAGGATCACGTGGGTCGTCGCGCTGTACGGCGCGCGACCGCCGTCGGCGGCGTCGAGGTGCACCTCCTTGAGCAGCGTCGCCCACCGCCCCGACGCGCCGGCGCCGCGCCCGCTGCCGTCCTCGACGGTCACCGGCACCTTCTCGTTGAGCGCCGCGGCCGGCGGGAAGACGTCCTGCACGTAGTGTTGCACCGACTGGTACGTCGTGTCGTGCGCGAACAGGTAGGCCGCGCTGCAGTACCCCACCGAGCCGCACTCGTAGAGGAAGTTGGTGTCGTCGATGCTGACCCGCTCGATGCTCGCCGGGTCGACGTCCTTGACCAGGGAGTACAGCGACTTGGCGTCGCCGATGCTCATGTCGGTGATCACGTGGTTGCCCAGCGCGCCGAGCACGTCGGGAAGCTTGGCGAGGCCGTTGATCGACACGATCTTCTGCTTGAGCGCCTGGAGGATGAGCTGCTGGCGCTTGCTGCGCGCGAAGTCGGAGCCTTCGCCGTTCTGCGCCGAGTGCCGTGAGCGCGCGTAGATGAGCGCTGTCGCTCCGTCCATGTGCTGCGGTCCGGCGTTGAAGTGCACCGTCATCACCGCGCAGTCGCCGTGCCCGCCGTCGCACTCGCCGCGCGGATAGGTGTTGTCGGTGAAGGAGTCCGGCACGGTGACGTCGACGCCGCCCACCGCGTCGACGGCGTACTGGAAGGCATGGAAGTCGATGCCGACGAAGTGGTCGATGTGGATGCCGAGCAGCTTCTGCAGCGTGTCGTTGCCCAGCATGCCGCCGCCGAAGTCGCCCTTGTACCTGTCGGCGCGGTTGGGATACGTGTCGGTCTGCCCGTCGGAGTAGGCCTCGTTGATGCGGCCCATGTAGTTGTGGCCGTTGCCGAGGTCGATGGGCACGTACCAGTCGCGCGGCACGCTGATCTCCGCCACCTGGGTCGGCGCGTTGCTGTGCGGCTGGATCGACACGACCATGATCGAGTCGGAGAGATAGGCGCCGTCGTGGCCGTCGCCGCCGTAGCCGTAGAGCGCGATGTTGATGCGCTGCGCCGACGAGGCCTTCTGGCCGACGCTGGAGCCGTGTCCGTCGCCGATGGCGTCGCCGATGGCGGCGATGGGGTTGCGATGGAAGATGAAGCCGAGCTGCCAGGCCAGCCGCCCGACGTAGATGCCGCTGACGGCGACCACCAGGGCGGCGGCGAGGACGGCCGCCCGCTTCGGCGTCAGCCAGCCGAGCCGGGGGCGGTAGAGCGAAGCCCGGCGGCGGCGCCGCCGGGGGGCGGTTCGTTGGATGGGGGACCCCTTGGTGTCCGGCTGGCCGCACGCGTGGTCGGCCAGGGAGCATGTGGTTCTGTGGAGGGTGGCTCGCCAGCGTGGAGGGCGTGGCGCAGCGGATCGGCGCTGCCGACCGGTGCTCACGAAACGCTCGGAGCCAGCGGAAGGTTACCCGGTCCGCGCCGCCGAGGGGCGGCCCTTGGGCGCTGCGCACAGGCCAGGAGCACGGCCAACCTTGACGTTGACGTAAACTGTCACCCTGTGATGCACATCGATGCCGTGGCGCGGCGCACCGGCCTGACCAAGCGCACCATCCGCTACTACGAGCAGATCGGCCTGCTCGGCGCCTGCGACCGCTCCGAGGGGGGGTTCCGGGTCTTCGCCGAAGCCGACGTCACCCGGCTGGAGCGCATCCAGGCCCTCAAGCACTCCGCCGGCCTCTCCCTCGCCGAGATCAGCGAGCTGCTCGAGGCCGAGACCGTCCGCGAACGCATCCGCGCCCGCTACCGCGCCAGCGACGACCCGGTCGAGAAGCGGGCCATGCTCGCCGAGTCGCGCTCGGTGCTGACCCGGCAGCTGGCGCTGATCGAGCGCAAGCGGCGCGTCCTCGACGAGCTCGCCGCCGAGTACCAGGAGCGCCTGCAGCGCGTCGCCCAGCTCGACGAGGAGCTGGCCGAGCAGGAGCAGCAGCGGGTGGCCGCCCGATGAGCCGGGCCATCGCCACCGCCCCGCACCCCCGCGCTCCACGCCTCGCCGCGCACCAGCGCAGCTCCTACCGCTGGTGGGCGCTGAGCACCACCAGCCTGGGCGCCCTGCTCGCCTCGCTCAACATGAGCACGCTGGTCATCGCCCTGCCCGACCTGATGCGCTCGCTGCACGTCGGCGTGCTCGACGTCACCTGGGTGCTGCTCAGCTACATGCTGGCCCAGACCGCGGCGGTGCTCACCGTCGGCCGCCTCGGCGACATGTGGGGCCGCAAGCGGCTCTACGTCGCCGGCTTCGCCGTCTTCACGGTGATGGCGCTGCTCAGCGGCTTCGCCGGCAGCGCCTGGGAGCTGATCGTCCTGCGCTCCGTCGCCGGCGCCGGCGGCGCGCTGATGGTGGCCAACTCCAGCGCCATCGTCACGGACGCCTTCCCCCGCGAGGAGCTCGGCCTGGCCCTGGGCATCAACGCCATGGTCATCGCCGTCGGCTCGGCGATCGGGCCGGTGCTGGGCGGCTGGCTGACCTCGCTGGGCTGGCAGTGGGTGTTCTGGTTCAACGTGCCGGTCGCGCTGGTGGGCAGCCTGTGGGCCTTCGCCATCCTCCACGAGCCGGCGCGCTCGGGACGGCGGCAGCGCATCGACTGGCTTGGCAACGGGGTGTTCCTCGTCGGGTTGAGCGGGCTGCTGCTCTGCCTCTCGATGGGCGGCATCGAGGGGTGGACCGAGCCGATCGTGCTGGGTGGCGCGGTGGCCTTCGTGGTCTGCCTGCCGCTGTTCATCTGGATCGAGCGCCGCGCGCCCGAGCCGCTGCTCGACCTCAGCCTGTTCCGGGTGCGCATCTTCGCCATCGGCAACCTCTCGCAGGTGCTCAACGCCACCAGCCGGATGGGCCTGCTCTTCCTGCTCGTCTTCTTCTTCCAGGGACCGCAGCAGCGCGACCCGGTCACCGCGGGACTGCTGGTGACACCCATCGCCGCCTTCATGTTCCTGCTCTCACCGCTGTCGGGCTGGATCAGCGACCACGTCGGCTCGCGAGTTCCTGCCACAGTTGGCCTGGCGCTCACCGGCCTGGGATTGCTGGTGATGGCGCTCACCATCGGCACCCACACCAGCTACCCGATGCTGGCCGTCGGCATGGCCCTGGTCGGCGCCGGCGCGGGGGTGTTCACCTCGCCCAACGCGTCGTCGATCATGGCCAGCGTGCGCGCCGACCAGCGCGGCGTCGCCTCGGGGGTGCGCATGCTGACCGCGTTCGTCGGCAGCATGTTCTCCATCGCCTTCGTGCTCGCCATCGTCACCTCGTCGCTGCCCAAGTCGGTGATGCTGAAGATCTTCAGCGGCGTGACCACCGGGCTGAGCGACGCGCAGGTGTCGCCGTTCATCAGCGGCGTGCGCGGGACGCTGTTCGTGCTGGCGGCGATCTCGCTGCTCAGTGCGCCGCTGTCGCTGCTGCGCGGGGAGGAGGAGAGCCGGCGCAAGCGGGTGGCGCCGCAGGTGGTGGCGCCAACTCCGTAGCCCGCCGCAAGCCTACGACGAGCTGGTCGGCTCCTCGGCGTCGATGCCGGCGTCGATGTCGAGTTCGACGGCAGCCTCGGGTAGCGGCTTGCGCAGCTGGGTGTAGACCGTCCAGACGATGGCGCCGGCGATGATTGCGATCGCCGCCCACAGGCCGTACTTGGCGATGGTGTCGGCGATGTGCTTGGCGGTGGAGCCGGCGGCGTAGCCGACGCCGATGTGGATGCCGATCCAGGTCAGCGTGCCGGCCAGGTCGGCGAGGATGAAGGTGCGGATGCGCATCCGCGACTCGCCGGCGGCGAGGTAGAAGAGGGCGGCGGGAACGAAGGGGATGTAGTAGCCGAAGGCGATCGCCCAGGGGCCGAAGCGCTGGAACCAGCGCTCGCTGCGGGCCATGCGGCGGCGCCAGCGCGGGTCGTTCTCGGCGAGGAAGTCGACGATGCGCCGGCCGTAGCGGCGACCCGCCCAGTAGAGGAAGGGGTCGGCGGCCATCAGGATGGGGATGGGTGCGATCAGCACCAGCCAGAGCGGCGCTGCGCCGGTGCGGGCGGCGGCCCCGGCGGCGAGCATCGCGGAGGAGCTGCCGCGGATGAAGTCGAGGAGCACCGGGTGGGAGAGCAGCCCCGGGGCGAAGGGCGTCATGCCCAGGTTCCACAGCGTCAGCACGATGATCGGGCCGAGGCAGAGCACGTCGGCGCGGCGGATGTTCAGCTCGACGGTGTCGTCGGGCCTGCCGGGACGGCCGCCACCGGCGGGGCGGCGGCTGCCGGTGGTCCCCCTCAGCGCGGGGCGCGCCTCGACGCCGGGCTCGACGGCGGTGGCCGGGTCGGCGTCCATGGCGGGCATTCTCCCTGAGGTGGCCGCCGCGGGCGCGTCGCCGCACGGCACATGGGAGTGACGCTGTCCGGCGGGCCCGCCTTGCGCCGGCGGCGGGTTCAGCTCTCCCGGCGCTGCTCCGCCACGTCGGCGCCGCGCCCCTCGTCGGCCTGGACCCGCTCCTCGGTCTGCTCGCGGGCGGCCTGCTCCTCGGGCGAGGGGCTGAGCCCGCCGTCGCGCCGCTCGGCGCCCTCTCGGGGCGTGCCACGGTCCTCGCCCGCCTGGCGCGGTGGCGAACTCTGCGGGATGCCGCCGGCCTCGGCGACCGGCGCAGGCACGTGGAGGTCTAGCATGGCGGCACCTCGGGCGGGGCGAAACATGATACGAGGACTATCATAAGCCGATGGCCACCCAGCTTCGTCTGCTGCAGTCGATCGACCCCTCCACCGGCGAGGTGATCGAGGAGTTCGAGCCGATGAGCCCGGCGCGGGTCGACGAGGCGATCGCCGCCGCCGACGCCGCCTTCCGCGACTGGCGCACCCGGTCGTTCGCCGACCGCGCCACCCTGATGAAGCGCGCCGCGACGCTGTTGCGCAGTGACGCCGACCGCCTCGCCGGGGTGATCACCGCCGAGATGGGCAAGCCGCTCAGCGAGTCGCGCGCCGAGGTGGAGAAGTGCGCCTTCACCTGCGACTGGTATGCGGAGCACGCCGAGGAGTTCCTCCGCGACATGCCCTCGCCGAGCGACTCGCCGCGCAGCTTCGTCGCCTTCGAGCCCATCGGCGTGGTGCTGGCGGTGATGCCCTGGAACTTCCCGCTGTGGCAGGTGTTCCGCTTCGCCGCGCCGGGACTGATGGCGGGCAACACCGCGGTGCTCAAGCACGCCGCCAACGTCTCGCGCTGCGCGCTGGAGATCGAGAACGTGCTGCGCCGCGCCGGGCTGCCCGACGGTGCCTTCCGCACCCTGCTCATCCCCGGCGGCGAGGTCGCCCGGGTCATCGCCGACCCGCGGGTGCGCGCGGTCACGCTGACCGGCAGCGACGCGACGGGCAGCAAGGTCGCCGCCGCCGCTGGCGAGCACATCAAGAAGACGGTGCTGGAGCTGGGCGGATCGGATGCCTTCATCGTCCTCGATGACGCCGACGTGGTCGAAGCTGCCAAGGTTGGCGTGAAGTCGCGCTTCCAGAACTGCGGGCAGAGCTGCATCGCCGCCAAGCGCTTCATCGTGGTGGAGAGCGTCGCGGCGCAGTTCGAGGAGTGCATGGTGGAGGAGGCGCAGCGCCTCGTCGTCGGCGATCCCCGCGACGACAGGACCACCATGGGACCCATGGCCCGCGAGGACCTGCGCGAGTCGCTGGAGGACCAGCTGCGGCGCAGCGTCGAGCAGGGTGCACGGGTGGTCACCGGCGGGCATCGCCTCGACCAGCGCGGCTGGTACTTCGAGCCCACCGTGATCACCGGCTGCGACACCACAACGGTCGCCTTCCGCGAGGAGACGTTCGGGCCGCTCGCCGCGGTGATGCGGGTGCGCGACGCCGAGCAGGCCGTCGAGGTCGCCAACAGCTCGCAGTTCGGTCTCGGCGGCAACCTCTGGACCGGCGACGTCGAGCGCGGCATCGCCCTGGCGCGGCGCATCGACACCGGCGGCGTCTTCGTCAACGGCATGACCCACTCCGACCCGCGCATGCCCTTCGGCGGCGTGAAGCGCAGCGGCTACGGGCGCGAGCTGTCGAGCTTCGGCATCCGCGAGTTCGTCAACGTGCAGAGCATCTGGCTGCCGGACTCCGCGCAGCAGGAGGGCGGCGGCAGCGGCGCACCGGTAGAGTGACGCCCATGAGCCTGGCCACCGCCCACACGCCGCAACCCGGTCCCTCCGAGGTTCCCATGCCGCAGACGCCGGTCGAGCAGCCGCAGCCGGCCACGCTGCCGCAGCCGCCCGAGCAGCCGATCGAGAACCCCGACCCGGAGTCGCCGGAGATCAAGCCCGAGCCGGCCGAGGTTCCCGACATGCCGAGCGAGGAACCCTGATGCAGGTCAAGGAGTTGGGCCACATCGTGCTCTACGTGCGCAACCTGGAGCGCTCCGTCGCCTTCTACCGCGACGTGCTGGGCTGGCACCAGGTGGTGCCCGACGT
>CAZCJX010000056.1:0-18757 GCA_964499205.1 uncultured Actinomycetes bacterium
CCGAGCCGGGCGGCATCCTGCAGCCGCCGCCGGTCGCCTACATGCACAAGATCGCCGTCGGCCCCCGCGCCCGCGGCTCGGTGGACATCACCGACACGCCGGAGAACAACCTGCGCCGCATCGCCTTCGCCATGGACGTGCGGGTCAACGACCTCACCGTGGTGATGCTCGACCGCCCCCGCCACCAGGCGCTGCTGGAGCGCGTCCGCGAGATGGGCGCGCGCGTCGCGCTGATCAGCGACGGCGACGTCGGCGCGGCGATCATGGCCGCGGTCGAGGGCAGCGGCGTCGACGTGATGCTCGGCGCCGGCGGCACCAGCGAGGCGGTGCTCGCCGCCTGCGCGCTGCGCTGCCTCGGCGGGGAGTTGCAGTGCCGGCCCTGGGTGCGGCACGAGGAGGAGGCGGCGGCCATCGTCGCCGCAGGGTTCGACCCGGACAAGCCGATGCGCATGGACCAGCTGGTCCCCGGCACCGACGTCAGCGTCGCCGCCACCGGCATCACCGGCGGCGGGCTGCTGCGCGGCGTGCTCTACCACTCGTGGTGGGCGGAGACGCAGTCGATGGTCATGCGCGCGCGCACCGGCACGGTGCGCGAGATCAGCACCAAGCACCACGTCGCGCTGGGGCCGGAGCAGGCCCCGCGCGTCCGCTGACGCCCCGCCGTCCATCACGCTCCAGGAGGAGACCGCCGTGTCCGTCGCCACCGACAATCTGGCGTCGTCGATCCACCGCCATCTCGAGGAGATCGCCCCCGACATCCAGGGCGTCGCCCACGAGATCCACGGGCTGGCCGAGATCGGCTACCAGGAGACCAGGTCGAGCGCGGCGCTCTGCGACCTGCTGGAGCGGCACGGTTTCACCGTGCAGCGCGGCGCCTCGGGCATGGACACGGCGTTCATCGCCGACAGCGGTCGCGAGGGGCCGGGCATCGCCTTCGTCTGCGAGTACGACGCGCTGCGCGGCCTCGGCCACGCCTGCGGCCACAACCTGATCGGCACCGGCAGCGCGGGCGCCGGCATCGCCCTGGCCATGGCGCTGCAGGAGATGGGACTGCCGGGGCGGGTGCGCGTGGTCGGCAGCCCGGCGGAGGAGGGGGGAGGGGGCAAGATCCCGCTCTGCCACGACGGCGTCTTCGACGAGTACGACGCGGCGCTGATCTTTCACCCCAGCGACCGCACCATGAGCGTGATGTACGCGCTGGCCTGCACCCACTGGGAGTGGGTCTTCACCGGTCGCGCCGCGCACGCCGCCGCCGACCCCAACCAGGGCATCAACGCCCTCGACGCCTTTGTCCACTCGTGGAACGGCATCTCGCTGTGGCGCCAGCAGCTGCGCGACGACGCGCGGGTGCACGGCTTCGTCCGCGAGGGCGGCACGGCGCCGAACATCATCCCCGAGCGCACCAGCGGCGAATACCTGACCCGCGCCCGCGACGGCGCCTACCTGCGCGAGATGAACGAGCGCTTCCGGGCGATCATGGAGGCCGCCGCCCTGGCCACCGGCTGCACCCTCGAGCTCACCGAGAACGAGACCTACCTCGACCTCCGCTCCAACCCCGTGCTCGCCGCGCGGATGGACCGGCACCTCGACGCCGTCGGCCTCGACCCCCAGCCCAGCATCCCCTGGGACCGGGTCGGCTCCACCGACGTCGGCGACCTCAGCTACGCGGTGCCCACCCTGCACCCCGAGGTCGCCATCATCGACGAGGGCGTCTCCTGCCACACCCACGAGTTCCGCGAGGCCGCCGACTCCGACCGCGGCTACCGCGCCCTCATCCAGGGCGCCGAGGCCCTGGCCCTGACCGGCGCCGACGTCGTCGCCGACGCCGAGATCCGCGAGCAGGTCCGCGCCGCCTTCAGCGGCCAGCCCTGGCGCCGCAAGGAGTGGCGCGGCTCGGGGGCCTGAGCCTCCGGCGGGGCGGATCGCCCCTATGATCGGGCGGCCATGCAGTGCTGTGTCGCCCGTCCCGACGGCAGTCTCGACGTCCTCCCCGGGGTGCGCCCGGCGGCGCGCTCTGGTGGGCGGTTGGTGCCGCTGACGACTGCCGACGTCATCCCGCTGCCCGAAAGCGCCACGCTCGCGCACCTGCCGGGGCGGCGGGCGCTGGCGCTGACCCGGGGCGGCGAGGTCACCACGCTGGGCGAGGACTGCCTGCCGGTGGCGGCGGTGCTCCCGGTGGGGCATCTGCGCACGCTGCTGCCGGCGTCGCAGCCGGCGCCCGGCGCGCCCCGGCTGCCGCTCTTCGGGTACACCGCGCTGGCCGAGCACCGCGGCGAGCTGGTGGTGGCGGCGCTGCGCACCGACGCGCTCGACTGGTGGGAGCCGAAGCGCTTCCGCCGTCCCGACCTGCCCGCCGCGGTGGAAGCGGCACGGCGCGCCCTGCCCGGCAACCGCATCGTCGAGCAGCTCTCGGTGTGTGCCCTGGAGCACAACTGCTACACCGCGCAGAACACCTTCTATCGCCGCTACGAGGCAGCGCTGCCGGCTTCGCCCGCCTGCAATGCCGACTGTCTCGGCTGCATCTCGCTGCAGCCCGACGAGGTGCCCACGCCGCAGCCGCGCATGCGCTACGCGCCGACGCCGGAAGAATTGGCCGACCTTGCCAATTACCACCTCACCGGTGGTGACGCCCACATCGTCAGCTTCGGCCAGGGCTGCGAGGGCGAGCCGCTGACACGCGCCGACGCGCTGGAGGAGGCCACGGCGCGCATCCGCCGCCAGCATCCCACCGCGACCATCCACGTCAACACCAACGGCAGCAACCCGCGCGCCCTGGAGCGATTGGTCAAGGCTGGCCTGAACTCGGTGCGCATCAGCGCCATCTCCTTCACCGATGCGGTCTTCCGCGCCTATTACCGCCCCATCGGCTACACCCTCGACGACGTGGTTGACTGCGGCCGCGTGGTGCGCGACGCCGGCGGCCAGGTGTGCCTCAACCTGCTCACCTTCCCCGGCGTCACCGACGCTCCGGACGAGCTCGACCGCACCCTCGAGGCCTGCCGCGCCATGGGCGTGATGCAGGTGCAGTGGCGCTCGCTCAACGTCGACCACGACTGGCTGGTGCGCCTGCTTCCCCCGATGCAGCCCGGCCTGGGCATGCGCGCCGCCCTCGACCGCTTCCACCGCGAGCTGCCCGACGTGCAGCACGGCAACTTCACCCGCCCCTTCCCGCCCGCCACCGCCGCCGGCGCGCCGCGCGCGTGAGCACCTCGCTCACCGCCCTCTGCCCGCGGCCCTACCGGGGTGCCGCCGACCTCCGCCGCATCCAGGACGCCATGTCCGCGCGCTTCGGGCGCGGCACGTACCACGCCGGGGAGATCGCCTGGTCGATGCGCGACTACGCGCACGTCGAGCTCGGCCCGCTGGTCACCCTGGTCGAGTCGGCGGGCGGGGAGCTGCTCGGCTGGACATGGTTTCACCCCAGCGGCTGGTTCGACGCGGTTCCCGCCTTCGACCCGGACAGGGCCCTGGCCGAGGCGCTGGTCGAGGCGGCGATGGCTGCGGCCGACCGCTGCCGTGCCGCCGGCGACGATCTCAGCCGGCTCAGCGTGCTGTGCGACGACGCGGACATCGAGCTGGTGGCCAGCTTGGCCGCCCGCGGCTTTGCCCCGATCGACGCGGGGATCGAGGTCACCCGGCGCAGCCTCGACGGCCTGGCCGAGCCGACCCTGCCAGACGGGCTGCACCTGGCCGCCGTCGAGGACGAGGCCATGGCGGTGGCGCGGGTCGAGTGCCACCGCGCCGCCTTCGCGCCCTCGACGCTCACCCTGCGCGGCTTCCTGCGGGTGCGCCGCACCTGGCCCTACCGGCCGGAGCTCGACCGCGTGGTCGTCGACAGCCAGGGGACGGTGCTGGCCTCCTGCTTGGCGTGGATCGACGAGGCGACCGGCTGGGGCGTGCTGGAACCGGTGGGCACCCGTCCCGAGCACCGGCGGCGTGGCCTCGCCCGCGCCGCCTGTCTCGACGCGCTCCGCGCCCTGCGTGCGGCGGGTGCCCACGGCGCCCAGGTGTCCTGCGATTCCGGCTCCGCGGGGTGCGCCACCTACCACTCGCTGGGGTTCCGCACCGAGCGGCACCTGACCATCCACCGCCGCACCGTGGACTGACCGCGCCGTTTACGGAGAGGTCACCGCCGGGTATCACCATGGAGCACCGTGGAGACCCAGCCCAGCGCCGCCCCCCAGCCCACCCCCGTCACCGGTGAGGTGGTCTACGCGCCGCCCTCGCAGCGCCGTCCCGACCCGTACGGCGGGGTGCGCCGCGCCGCCGGCCCGCTCGCCGTCGCCGCGGCGGCCTTCGGCAAGTACGGGCTGCTCCTGCTCAAGCTGGGCAAGTTCGGCCCGACGCTGATCTCCATGGCGCTGACCGTGGGCCTGATGGCCTGGCGCTTCGGCTGGGCCTACGGCGTCGGCGTGGTCGCACTGATCGCGGTGCACGAGTTCGGCCACATGCTCTTCGCCCGCTACGAAGGCGTGAAGGCGGGCATGCCCATCTTCCTCGGCCCCTTCGGCGCGGTGATCGGCCTCAAGCAGCCGCTCAAAGACGCCCGCCAGGAGGCGGTGATCGCCATCGGCGGCCCGGTGGTGGGCACCATCGGCGCCATCCTGGTCCTGCTCTGGTCGTCGGCCGCCCCCGCCGGCAGCTATGCCCACGGGCTGCTCCTCGCCCTGGCCTATTTCGGCTTCCTGGTCAACCTCTTCAACCTGATCCCCTTCACCCCCCTCGACGGCGGCCGCGTGGCCAGCGCGCTGAGCCCCTGGGCCAACGTGGTGGGCCTGGTCATCGTGCTGGCCCTGATCGCCGGGCCGCTCCTCGCCGGGCACGGCTTCAACCCCGTGCTCCTGCTTATCCTGGTCGTCGGCGGGATCAGCACCTGGCAGCGGTTTCGCAACCCCGGCCGCTGGGCACGCTATCGGGACATCCCCGGCTCGACGCGAGCCTGGATCGGCGTCGCCTACGCGGTGATGCTCGCCGTCACCGCCATCGGCATGGCCGAGACCCACTCGGCCCTGGTCGCCGCCTACTCGATTCAGTAGCCCACGCCACCACGGGAGCTCGACCGGCCCCGTGTTATGCTGGCTCGCCAACCCCACGGATCTGTTCAGCATGAAGACCGACATCCACCCGACCTACCACCACGACGCCGTGGTGCACTGCCTCTGCGGCAACACCTTCACCACCGGCTCGACCCTGCCCGAGCTGAAGACCGAGGTGTGCAGCGTCTGCCACCCCTTCTTCACCGGCACGCAGCGCATCGTCGACACCGGCGGCCAGGTGGAGCGCTTCCGCCGCCGCGCCCAGAAGGCGTCGGCCAAGGCCTGACCGGCCCGGCCTCAGCCATGGGCGCCGCCGCAGCCGTTCGCCAGCAACCCTTCTTCTACGGCGGCCAGGCCGTGATCGAGGGGGTGCTGATGCGCGGCAAGGGCCACTACGCGGTGGCCGCGCGGCGCAAGGACGGCAGCATCGCCGTCCAGCAGGAGCCGCTCACCTCGCGCGTCTACACCAGCCCGGTCTGGAAGCAGCCGCTGTTCCGCGGCGTCGCCGGGCTGGTGGAGATGCTCCACCTCGGCATGCGCGCGCTGACCTGGTCGGCCAACGTGCAGATGGAGGCCGAGGACATCCAACTCAGCAAGGGCGCGATGCGTGCCACCATGGGCGTGTCGGTCGCCTTCGGGCTGCTGCTCTTCATCGGGCTGCCCCTGCTCGCCGCCGGGCTGATCCACCGCGGGCCGCGCAGCGTCGGCTTCGTGGTCATCGAGGGCATCGCCCGCGCGGTGATCCTGCTCGGCTACCTCATCCTCATCGGCATGACGCCGTCGGTGAAGCGCGTCTTCGAGTACCACGGCGCCGAGCACAAGACCATCAACTGCTTCGAGGCCGGCGACCCGCTGGACGTCGAGCACGTGCGCCGCGCCTCGCGCCTGCACCCGCGCTGCGGCACCGGCTTCCTGGTTGTGGTCGCTCTTGTCAGCATCGTGGTGTTCGCGCCGCTGGGCGGGCTGACCCCGGTGCTGCTGGTGCTCTCGCGCATCCTGCTGGTGCCGCTGGTGGCGGCGATCGCCTACGAGGGCATCCGCGGCCTGGCCCGCATCCGCGACACCGCGGTCGGCCACGCGCTGCTGGCCCCGATCCTGGCCACCCAGCTGCTCACCACCCGTGAGCCCGACGACGCCCAGATGGAAGTGGCCATCGCCGCCCTCAACGCGGCGCGCGCCGGTGAGATCGACGACAACACGCCGCTCCCGCTGGCGTCGTAACCGCGAGGAGAGAACGTGGCCGGCATCGAAACGCGTCTGCGTGCGCTGGAGGATCGCTACCAGGAGCTGTCCGAGCAGCTGAGCGCGCCGGACGTGTACCAGGACCTGGAGCGCGTGCAGCGGCTGTCGCAGGAGCAGGCCAAGCTGCGCGAGGTGGTCGAGGTGGGGCGCGCCTGGCGGGCGGCGCAGACGGCGCTCCGCGAGACCGAGGAGATGGCGCGCGGCGAGAGCGACGAGGAGATGCGCGCGCTCGTCGAGGAGGAGGAGCGCGCCCAGCGCGCCGCCGAGGAGGCGGCCTTCGAGCGCTTGCGCGTGCTGCTGCTGCCCAGCGATCCCAACGACGACCGCGACGTCGTCGTCGAGATCCGCGCCGGCACCGGCGGTGACGAGGCGGCGCTGTTCGCCGGCGATCTCTTCCGCATGTACGCGCGCTACGCGGAGCGGCGGCAGTGGCGCGTCGAGGTTCTCGACAGCAACGAGACGGCGGGGCACGGCTTCAAGGAAGTCGTCTTCGAGGTGCACGGGCACGGCGCGTACTCGCGCCTCAAGTTCGAGTCCGGTGTGCACCGCGTGCAGCGCGTGCCCGAGACGGAGTCGCAGGGCCGCATCCACACCAGCGCGGCCAGCGTGGTGGTGCTCCCCGAGGCCGACGAGGTCGAGGTCGAGGTCGACGAGAAGGACCTCAAGATCGACGTGTACCGCTCCACCGGTCCCGGCGGCCAGAGCGTCAACACCACCGACTCCGCGGTGCGCATCACCCACCTGCCCACCGGCCTGGTGGTCACCTGCCAGGACGAGAAGTCGCAGCACAAGAACAAGGCCAAGGCGATGCGCGTGCTGCGCGCCCGCCTGCTCGACATCGCCGAGGCGGAACGCGATGCCGAGCTCTCGGCGACGCGCCGCGCCTCGGTGGGCAGCGGCGACCGCAGCGAGAAGATCCGCACCTACAACTTCCCCCAGTCGCGCGTCACCGACCACCGCATCGGCCTCACCGTGCACCAGCTCGACAAGGTGCTCGCCGGTGACCTCGACATGATCGTCGAGCCGCTGATGCAGGAGGAGCAGGCTCGCCGCCTGCTGGAGGAGGAGCCGGAGGTGGCGGCGCAGCGCTGATGCGCGCGGCTCGGGCTAGGAGGCGGCCTCGCTGCGCTCCGGCTCCGCCGCCTCGGCTGCGGACGGCGGGGGAGGTGGCGGCGTCGCGGCTGCGGCTGCGGACGGCGGGGGAGGTGGCGGCGTCGCGGCTGCGGCTGCGGCCGGCGCGGCCGGCTGGGTCGCCGCCGCCGGCTCGGGCAGCCCGCGCAGCTTGCTGCGCACCCGCATGTCGAGCAGCAGGGTGATCGGCGTGACGAAGACGCTGATCATGCCCCACCACCCCATCATCAGGGTGCGCTTGGTGGCGCGGGCCACCACGCGCTCGCCGCAGGTGCGGCAGAAGGGCCCGCGGTAGCGCACGTGCTGCATCAGCACGACCATGCCGTGGTGCTCGTGGACGGTCACCTGCAGCGCGGGTGACGCGCTGCACAGGCGGCAGCGCAGGACGGCGTCGGACATGGTCTCCCCCTCGTGGACTGCAGTCGAAAGTGGCCAGAACCATAGCATCGCCCCGGCGCCCGTGAACGTCCGCGCCTCTGGCAGGATTGCCCGATGCCGACCCTGATCGAGGTGCTGCGGCTGAGCACGACGTTCCTCGCCCAGCGCGGCAGTGAGAGCGCGCGGCTCGACGCCGAGCTGCTCACCGCGCATTCACTGGGGCTGCGCCGGCTCGACCTCTACCTGCAGTACGACCGCCCGCTGCGCGAGGAGGAGCTGGAGCCGATCCGCGCGCTGTTGCGGCGGCGCGCCGCGGGCGAGCCGGTGGCGTACCTGGTGGGGGAGCGCGAGTTCTACGGGCGCCCCTTCCGGGTCACCCCCGCGGTGCTGATCCCGCGGCCGGATACCGAGACCCTCGTCGAAGCGGCGGTGAAGCGCGGCGGGCGGCGCATCGCCGACGCCGGCACGGGGAGTGGGTGCATCGCCGTCACCATGGCCTGCGAGTTGCCGGAGGCGGAGGTGGTCGCCACCGACACATCGGCGGACGCGCTGGAGGTGGCGCGCGACAACGCGCAGCGACTCGGCGTCGCCGACCGGGTGACCTTCCTGCAGGGCGAGTGGCTGCAGCCGCTGCGCGACCACGCACCCTTCGACATGCTGCTCAGCAATCCGCCCTATGTCACCGAAGCGGAGCTGCCTGAATTGGCCGAGGATGTCCGCAACTACGAGCCCCATGCGGCGCTGGTCGCCGGCGACGGTGGCATGGCCGCATACCGCGCGCTGCTGCGCGACGTGGCATCGCTGCTGGCGCCCCGTGCCTACGTCGCCTTCGAGGTCGACCCGCGGCGCGCGGCGCAGGTCGAGGCGCTCCTCAGCGAAGCCCTCCCGGCAGCGAACGTGCGCCGGCTGCCCGACCTCACCGGCCGCGACCGCGTCGTCGAGGCGGTGCTCCCGTGATCCTCACCGCCCACGACCTCGACCGCGCCGCGCGCATCCTCGCCGGCGGCGGCGTCATCGCCATCCCCACCGACACCGTGTACGGCCTGGCCTGCCATCCCGACAGCGAGGAGGCCGCGGAGCGCATCTTCGCCGTCAAGCGCCGCCCGCCCCATCTCGAGCTCAGCCTCCTCGCCGCCGCCGAGGACGACGCCGCCCGCTTCGGCGACCTCGACAGCGCCCCCGCCGCCCGCCGCCTGGCGCGCGCCCACTGGCCCGGCGCGCTCAGCCTCATCGTCCCCGCGAGGGCGCCGCGCCACCCCGCCATCCCCCGCCACGGCGACACCATCATGGTTCGCGTCCCCGCCCACGACCTGCTGCTCGAGCTGCTCCGCCGCACCGGCCCGCTGGCCTCCACCAGCGCCAACCGCCACGGCGAGCCGGCCGCCGCGACGGCGGGAGAGGTCGAGCAGGCGCTCGGCGGCGAGGTGGACGCCGTCCTCGACGGTGGCCCCGCCGCCGGACGTGCCTCCACTATCATCGACTGCACAGCCATACCTCCCCGCGTGCTGCGGGCGGGTCCCCTCGGCCCCGTGGAGCTCGTGCCCTTGATCCAGACCCCCCTCAAGCCGGCCCTGCGGGCCCTCGACCCCGAGGTCGCCGATCTCCTGGAGGCGGAGCTCCGCCGCCAGGAGGAGACGCTGGAGCTGATCCCCTCGGAGAACCTGGCTCCTCCGGCCGTCCTCGAGGCGCTGGGGTCGTGGCTCAACAACAAGTACGCCGAGGGCTATCCCGGCAAGCGCTACTACGGCGGCTGCGAGGTCGTCGACCAGATCGAGACGCTGGCCATCGAGCGCGCCCGCGCGGTCTTCGGCGCCGAGCACGTCAACGTGCAGCCGCACTGTGGGTCGAGCGCCAACATGGCGGTGTACATGGCGATGCTGCAGCCCGGCGACACCGTGCTGGGCATGGGCCTCGACCACGGCGGCCACCTCACCCACGGGTCGCCGGTCAACTTCTCCGGCAAGCTCTACCACTTCGAGAGCTACACCGTGGACGAGGCGACGCAGCGCCTCGACATGGACACGGTGCGGGCGCGGGCGCGCGAGACCAGGCCGAAGATGATCGTGGCCGGCTACAGCGCCTACCCGCGCATCCTCGACTTCGAGGCCTTCGCCGACATCGCCAGGGAGGTCGGCGCCTACCTGATGGTCGACATGGCCCACTTCGCGGGCCTGGTCGCCGGCGGCGCCCATCCCAGCCCGGTGCCGCACGCCGACTTCGTCACCCTGACCACCCACAAGACGATGCGCGGTCCCTGGGGCGGCATGATCCTGTGCAAGGACGAGTACGGCGAGGCCGTTGACAAAGCCGTGTTCCCCGGCGCCCAGGGCGGTCCCCACAACCACGCCATCGCCGGCAAGGCGGTGATGCTGCACCAGTGCCTGCAGCCGGAGTTCAAGGACTACGCGCGGCAGGTGGTGAGCAACGCCAAGGCGATGGCCCAGGGCCTGATGGAGCGCGGCATCACCCTGGTGAGCGGCGGCACCGACAACCACCTGATGCTCATCGACCTGCGCCCGCTCGGCCTCAAGGGCAAGCAGGTGCAGTCGGGCTTCGACGAGGTCGGCATCACCGTCAACCGCAACACCTTCCCCTATCACGGCGGCACCGCCTTCAACCCCAACGGGATTCGCCTCGGCTCGCCGTCGGTGACCACGCGGGGGATGAAGGAGCCGGAGATGGACGAGATCGCCGCGCTGATCGCGACCATGCTCGACGGCTTCGACGACCCGCAGGTGCACGCCACCGTCAAGGAGCGCTCGCTCGCCCTCTGTCGCCGCTTCCCGCTGGCGTACCGCGGCTGAGCCGACTCTGACGCCATGATCGCCGCCGCCTCCGCGCCCTGGCTGCCCGCGCTGCCACCGTTCCTGCTGGCCAGCACGGTCTGCATCCTCGGCGTGCCGCTCAGCATGCTGCTGGCGCGGCGCATCGGCCGCGGCGCGGTCGACAACCCGGAGCAGGACGAGCGCCGCATCCACCGCCACCCCACGCCGCGGCTCGGCGGGCTGGCCATGTACGCCGGCTTCGCGGTCGCCCTGGCCGCGTTCGGCGGCGCCATCCACACCCGCTGGCAGATCGTCGCCATCACCGGGGTGATCACCATCCTGATGGCGGTCGACGACATCCTCGGCCTGCCCTGGTACGCCAAGCTGAGCGTCGAGACCGGCGGCGGCCTGCTCGCCTGGGCGGTGGGCGTGGCCATCACCTTCGTCGCCCTGCCCGGCGGCCACGGCACCAGCGTGCTCGAGCTGGGCGCCGCCGCGCTTCCCGTCACCCTGGTGTGGTTCGTCGGCATGCAGACCTCGATCAACCTGCTCGACGGCGTCGACGGCGTCGCCGCGGGCGTGGTGGCGCTGGTCGCCGGGGTGCTGCTGCTCGCAGCCATCAACCGCCTGGGCCCGACCACCCACGTGCAGAGCGACGTCATCGTGATGAGCGGCGCCCTGATGGGCTGCTGCGTCGGCTTCCTGGTCTTCAACTTCGCGCCGGCGCGCACCTTCATGGGCGATTCCGGCAGCCACTTCCTCGGCGTCGCCCTGGGCATGCTGACCATCCTCGGCGTGGCCAAGGTGGCCGTGGCCCTCTCCCTGCTGGTTCCCCTGGTGGCGCTGGGTCTGCCGATCGGCGACACCGCCTTCGCCATCGTCCGCCGCCGCCGCGCCGGGCGGGGCATCGCCTACGCCGACACCGGCCACCTGCACCACCGCCTGCTCGACATGGGCTTCACCCCGCGGGAGACGGCGCTCACCTTCTACCTGGCCACCGCCATCCTCGGCTGCGTCGGGCTGGCCCTGTTCGGCCACCGGCGCATCCTGCTGGTGGCCGTCGCCCTGCTCGCCGTCACCCTGATCGGGCTGATCTGGCGCAACCTGCGCCGCGAGCCGGCCATGGCCGAGGGCGAGCCCTACGTCACCCTCCCCGGCCGCCCGGCGACGCCCTCCCGGGTGCGCCATGGCGGCGAGGTCGACTGAGGCCCGCCTGCTCTCCACGAAGCTGGACCGCGGCGGTACGCCCCTGCTGCAATTGGCGTGGACGCGCCGGCAGCAGCCTCCGGTGCACCGGTTCGCCAGATGCCGCCGCCGGTCCTGCCAGCTCTCCTTGTGGTCTTCCCAATGCATGTCGCCCTGCTCGCGCCCCCGTGGTACCCCGTGCCGCCGCGCGGCTACGGCGGCATCGAGCTGGTCGTCGCCCTGCTGGCCGGGGAGCTGCGCCGCCGCGGCCACCGGGTGACCCTGTTCGCCGCCGAGGGGTCGGAGGACGCGGTGTCCAGTGCCCCGGGCGACTGGAGCGCCGAGCTCGGCGGGCCGGGTGAGCGGCTGCGCGAGCTGGAGTACGCCGCTCGGGTCACCGCCACGCTGGCGGCGCTGGGGCCCGTCGACGTGATCCACGACCACTGCGGCTACGCCACCCTGGCGGCGGCCTGCACCCAGGGCTGCGCGCCGCTGGTGCACACCGTGCACGGCCCCGTCGAGGAGCGCCTCCACGGGTACTACGCGGCGCTGTGCGGCCGGGCCGGCCTGGTGGCGATCAGCGACAGCCAGCGCGGCTCGGCGCCCGACCTGCCCTGGATCGGCCGGGTGCACAACGCCGTCGACGTCGACCGCCTGCCCCCCGCCGCGCCCGACCGCGAGCACCCCTACCTGCTCTGCCTGGCCCGGATCACCGAGGAGAAGGGCCAGCACGTCGCCATCGAGGTCGCCCGCCG
This sequence comes from uncultured Actinomycetes bacterium, assembly GCA_964499205.1. Lineage (GTDB taxonomy): Bacteria > Chloroflexota > Dormibacteria > Aeolococcales > Aeolococcaceae > DASRDZ01. Next base: position 12,493 of record CAZCJX010000056.1, read on the forward strand.
GGTGGGCATGCCGCTGGTGCTGGCCGGCAAGGTCGACGCCACCGTCGAGGGGCGGGCCTACTGGCAGGACGTGGTCGAGCCGCGCGTCGACGGAAAGAACGTGGTGCACATCGAGAACGTGGAGGGGGAGGAGAAGGCCCGCCTGGTGGCCGGGGCCACCGCGCTGCTGGCGCCGATCCAGTGGGAGGAGCCGTTCGGGCTCTCGGTGGTCGAGGCCATGGCGGGCGGGACCCCGGCGATCAGCTTCCGCCGCGGCGCGGCGCCCGAGCTGATCGAGGAGGGGGTCACCGGCTTCCTCGTCGACGACACGGCCGAGATGGTGGCGGCGGTGCAGCGGGTGGGCGAGATCGACCACCGGCGCTGTGCCGACGCGGCGCGGGAGCGCTTCGGGCCCGAGGCGCTGGCCGACGGGTACCTCGAGGTCTACCGCCGGGCGATGGCCGGCGTGGTCCCCGGCCGCGCCGCCGGCTGAGCGCCAGGGACGCGCCCCGAGGTGGCTGGCTAGGTGCGGGGCGGCACGGCCAGCCAGGGGGCCCGGCCATGCACCACCTGCAGGCCGCGGCCGTGGCTCTCCACCCTCGCCTGGGAGCGCCCGTCGGAGCGGCGGCGGGCGTGCACGGTGATCCGCTCGCGGCCGACCCGGACGTTGTCGAGGGTCAGCTCAGGGCACCACGGGGGCAGCAGCGGGTCGACGTAGATGCGCCCGTTGGGCACGTCGGCCTCCAGCCCCAGCATCAGCCGGACCGCCTGGAAGACCGCCCCCGCCGCCCAGGCCTGCGGCACGTTGGCCTGCTCGTAGGGGACGGGCACGTCGCGCTGGCCGCGCTGCAGGCCGCAGAACAGCTCGGGCATCTGCGGCGGCTCGAAGGCGTTGACCGCCGCGAACAGCCCGTCGAGGAGCTGCCAGAACCACTCGGTGCAACCGTAGCGGCGCATCCCGGCGGCGGCCAGCATGGTGTCGTGCGGCCACACCGAGCCGCGCTGGTAGGAGTGCGGGTCGTAGGCGGGGTGCCCGGTGCCCAGGGTGCGCAGGCCCCATCCGCTGTGCAGGTCGCCCTGCATCAGGCGGGCGGCGGCGCGGCGGCCGCGGTCCTGGTCGAGCATGCCCAGCCAGAGGCACTGGCCGGAGTTGGCGGTGGCGGTGCGCACCTTGCGCTTGGCGCCGTCGAGGGCGAAGGCCAGGGTGCCGTCCGCCTCCACCCAGTAGGCGTCGACGAAGCGGCGGCGCAGCTCCACGGCCTGGTCCCGCAGCTGGGCGGCGCGGTCGGCGTCGCCCCAGGCGTCGAGCAGGTCGGCCATGCCCAGCTTGGCGTCGTGCACGTAGGCCTGCATCTCGCAGGTGCCGATGGGGTGCGGCGGGAAGTTGCCGTCTTCGTCCAGAACTCCGTCCTCGGCGTCGCGCCAGCACTGGTTGCGGTAGCCGCTGGGAGAGCGCGGCGCGTACTCCTGGAAGCCGTCGCCGTCGCGATCGCCGTAGACGTCGATCCAGTCCAGGCAGCGCAGCGCGGTGTCGCGGAAGCGGCGCAGCGGCACGGCGTCGCCCATCCAGCGATGAGTTTCAGCCAGGAGCATCAGATACAGCGGGGTGGCGTCGGCGGTGCCGTAGTAGGGCGAATGCGGCACGGTCTGGAACTGGGCCCACTCGCCGACCCGCATCTCGTGGCAGATCTTGCCGGGCTCGGCGTCGCGCACCGGGTCGTCGCTGTCGGCCTGCCAGGCGGCCAGCTTCTGCAGCGTGCCGATGGCGAAGAGCGGGTGCACCGGCAGCGCCTGCAGCGAGGCGAGGATCGAGTCGCGCCCGAACACGGCGACGAACCAGGGGATGCCCGCGGCGGGCAGCCAGACGTCCTGGGAGAAGTCGTGGTCGTAGAGGCGCAGCGCGGCGAAGTCCTCCACCGACTGCTCGTAGGCGCGCAGCACACGGATGTCGGCGGGCAGGACGCGGGCCACGGTGCGCATCCAGCGCCGCCGCATGCGCTCGGCGCGGTCGGCGACGCGGGTCTGCGAGGGACAGGGCGCCAGCGGCGGCCGGGAGCGCGGCGAGGTGAGCAGGTCGAACTGCAGGCAGATGCGCACCGGCTCGCCGGGCCGCGCGTCGATGGGGAAGCGCAGTGCGCCGTTGGCGTACTCGGCGGGTGCGCCGGCGCCGGGCTGCACCACGCAGCGGCGCACGAAGTCGTCGCGGCGGTAGCCCGTCTCCAGCCGGTGGCCGGTCCACGTCGTCGACACGTCGCTGCGACGCTGCCAGCGCGCGGTGCGCACCTCGAAGATGTCGGCGAAGTCGCTGCCCAGCTCCACCTCGAGCAGCAGGCTGACCGCCTCCCGCCCGTAGACCGCCACGGTGAGGTCCTCGTGCATGCGGCGGTCGCTGATCCGGCGGTCGACGGTGACGCTGACGCGCACCCCGCTCAGGGTGCGCGCCTCGGTGGATAGCTCCGGCGCCATCAGCGTCCAGCGCGCCTGGCGGAAGGAGAGCTTGCTGGAGCTGACCAGGCGCAGGGGATGGCCGTTGACGCGCACCTGGTGGGTGCAGAGGAAGCGCGTGTCGTCGGCGAACAGCCCCAGCGCGGTGCCGGCGGCGGCGTCCATCGAGGCGTCCGGCCCGGCGACCATGAAGGTCGAGCCGTGGTTGATGGAGAGCAGCCCGGGTCCGTGGGCCACCGCCCCGGTGGAGGTGCGGGGCAGGCGGCGGCGCTCCCCCTCGGGGAGGGCGGGGACCGTCGCCGGTTCGATCGGTGCGACGGATGCGGCGCGGGGACGGGGTTGGGTGGTGGCCATGCGGCCATCCACCGTAGCAAGGGGTCCCTCGGCGTGGAAACTGCGCACTTTGCTATGCTTCCGCCGTCCTCGGCCAGGTCGGCGAAATCACCGGCGGAAGCGAGAGCGAGAGCAGCCTCAGCGCTGTGGCTCCTGACGGTCCAACGGCGATCTGGTTTCGCCGCGGGGTGGTCACGAGAGCTAGCTCCGAGGCTGGGACCGCGATCGGCAGCCGCAGGGGACGATGCCGTCCCGGGGCGCGGGCATTCGTGTCAATTGGGTGCTGATTGCTGGAGGAACACGGTCCCGGCGCGCGTGAGCAGCCGGAGACCCGGACCATGACCACCAGGCTGTCGGACTACGGGCAGTTCGCCCGGGCCACCATCCTGACCATCGTGTCCCTGGCGCTTCTCCTCGGAGGTCTCCTCGCCGTTGCCGGGCGCGCCTCCGCGGCCCCGGGAGTCGCCGTCGGCGCTGCCGTGGCGGTGGCCGACGTGGTGCTGCTGCTGCGCTCGCTGCGCCGCGTCGACGTGGCCCGGGGACAGGTGCGCCCCGGTGCGCTCACCGGCCTGCTGATGGGCCGTTTTCTCATGATTTCGCTGTTGATCGGGATCGCCCTGATCGCCCGCGGCCTCGACAAGGTCGGGGTGATCGTCGGCTTCATGCTCTTCCCGCTGGCAGCCGTGCTGGTCGCCGGCGTGTCGCTGCGCCGCGAGAACCATCACCACAGGGGAGCCTCGGCATGAGACTGCTGGCCAGCTCGGGTCAGATCGACGTCACCCATCCCACCGTCGGCAGCGGCTTCCTCGCCATCAACTACGACACCATCATCAACACCCTGGTGGTGTGCGCCATCCTCGTCGCCCTCGCGCTGGTGCTGCGCCGCAACCTTCGCCAGGACAGGCCGACGCGGCTGCAGAATGCCGTCGAGGCGATCATCGAGTTCCTGCAGGGGCTGATCAAGGACACCCTGGGCACCAGGCCGATCAACATCGCGCCCATCGCCATCAGCATGTTCATGTTCCTTCTGATCAGCAACCTGCTGGGCCTGCTGCCGGTGTTCAAGTCGCCCACCAACGACGTCAACACCACCATCGGGCTCGCGCTGTTCAGCATCGGGCTGCTGCACTACTACTCGATCAAGTTCCGCACCCCGAAGGGGTACATCAAGCACTACTTCAGCGTGGTCAGCCCGAGGTGGACGGGACCATGGGGTTGGACACGCGTCGTCTTCGCCTTCCTGGAGGTGATCCAGGAGCTCTCCCGGCCCGTCACGCTCTCCTTCCGTCTCTATTTCAACATCTTCGTCGGCGAGCTGATGGTGGCTCTGATCATCTCCCTGTTCCCGGCGTTCATCGCGCCCTTCCCGGGGGTCATCTGGCTGCTCTTCTCGGTCTTCGTCAGCGCGGTCCAGGCGTTCATCTTCACCATGCTGACCATCGCCTACATCGCCATGGGCACCGAGGTGGCGCACGCCGAGGAACACGGCGAGGGCCACGAGCCACGTCCGGCGCGCGGCGAGAGTCCGCAGCCGCAACCGGCGCACGCATAGCAACAACCGGCCATCCACACATCCAGCCACGGGCGCCTCAGCTGCGCGCCCACCGTAGGAGGAACCTTCGTTGACCGATAAGGGACTGATCCTGGCCATGTCCGCCGTCGCAGCGGGCCTGATGCTGGGACTCGGGGCACTGGGCGCGGGCATCGGCGACGGCCTGGTGTCGAGCCGCACCGTCGAGGGCACGGCCCGCCAGCCGGAGGCCCGAGGCAGCCTGCTCACCCTGATGTTCATCGGCGTCGGCCTCATCGAGGCGCTGCCGATCATCGCCCTGGGCATCGCCCTGCTCCTGCTCTTCGCCAACCCGCTGTACAAGCTGTAATCCGAGGCAGAACGACGTGGTCTCCGCAGTGATCGCCGAAGCCGGCCTGATCACCTTCAACGTGACCCTGCTGGTGCAGGTGGTCATCTTCGTGCTCATGGCCTGGTTCCTCTGGCGCTTCGCCTGGGGACCGCTGGTCCGCGTGCTCGAGAAGCGTGAGGAGAGGATCGAGGCAGGACTGCGCGCGGCCGAGGAGTCGGAGAAGCGGCTCGCCGAGGTGAGAACCGAGGTGCAGCGCATGCTCGACGATTCCAGGACGCAGGCCCGCGACATCATCGCGCGGGCCCACCAGGAGGCCACCGCCGACGCCGACGAGGTGCGCAACCGCGCCCGTCGCGACGCCGACGCGCAGCTCCAGAAGGCGCTGACCGACATCGAGGCGGAGCGCGACCGGGCCCTGCAGGAGCTGCGCGCGCAGGTCGCCGCGCTGGTGGTGCAGGCGTCGGCCCAGGTGCTCGGCGAGGCCATCGACGAGCGCACCCACCAGCGGCTCATCGAGGAGTCGCTGGAGAAGGTGAGCGCGGGGTGATCGGCTGATGGCAGGCGAGCTGCAGATCGCGCGGCGCTACGCCCAGGCCTATTTCGACCTGGCCAAGCAGGCGCGCGACATCCCCGGCTGGCGCGACGCGTTCGCCCGGGTCACCGAGACGCTGGTGCAACCCGAGGTCAGCGCTGCGCTGCGGGATCCCCGTCTCACGCCGGTCGACCGCGTGAAGCTGCTCGACGAGCTGCTTCGCGATGCGGCCAAGCCTGCCCGCAACCTCGCCCGCCTGCTGGTCGAGCGGGACCGTGCCGCGGTGCTGCCGCTGGTGCTCGAGGAGTACGACGCTCTCGCCGACCGCGAGTCGGGAGTGCTGCGCGCCGAGGTGGTCACCGCGGTGCCGGTGAACCCGGCGCTGGAGGCGACCATCGCGCGCACTCTGTCGGAGAAGCTGGGCGGCGAGGTGCAGACCACGGTGCGCCAGGACCCGGCGATCCTCGGCGGCCTGGTCATCCGCATCGGCGACCGGGTCATCGACGGCAGCGTGCGCACCCGGCTCGAGCAGCTCGGGGCGGCATTGGCATGAACCTGACAAATCCGGCTGCGCAGGCGGATTCACTCCGCCGGAGCGGCCATCCGCTAGAACACGGCGCGAAATTGCCGATTTCGCGCCGCTAAAGGAAACGCATGGCAATCAGAAGCGACGAGATCGGGCAGATCCTCAAGGCGCGGATCAGCTCGTTCGAGGCCCCCGTGGTCGACGCCCATGAGGGCGTGATCACCTCGGTCACGGACGGCATCGTGCGCATCTACGGCCTGGAGAAGGCCATCGCCGGCGAGCTGCTGGAGTTCCCCGGCAACGTCTACGGCCTCGCCCTCGACCTCCGCGAGGACGGAGTCGGCGCGGCGGTCATGGGGCCGTTCGAGCATCTCCAGGAAGGCGACCGGGTGCGCACCACCGGCCGCGTCGCCGAGGTCCCCGTCGGTGAGGCGCTGGTCGGCCGCGTGGTCAACGCGCTGGGCCAGCCCATCGACGACAAGGGCGCCATCGAAACCACCGAGACCCTGCCCGTCGAGCGCGTCGCCTCGGGCGTCATCACCCGCAAGGGCGTCGACACGCCGCTGCAGACGGGCATCAAGGCCATCG
>CAZCJX010000057.1:0-16161 GCA_964499205.1 uncultured Actinomycetes bacterium
GGCATGAACTTGTCGGGGAAGCCCGGCATGGTGCAGCCGATGCAGATGCCGCCGACGTTGGGGCAGCCGCCGACGCCGCCCATCCAGCCGCGCTTGGGCACGTTGCAGTTGACCACCGGGCCCCAGCACCCAACCTTCACCATGCATTTCGGCGAGTTGTAGTCGTGGGCGAAGTCCGACTGCTCGTAGTACGAGCCGCGGTCGCATCCCTCGTGCACCGTCTTGCCGAAGATCCACTGCGGGCGCAGCATGTCGTCCAGCGGCGGCGGCGGCGCCGAGCCGGCGGCGTGGTAGAGCACCCAGGCCAGCGTCTCCATGAAGTTGTCGGGCTGCACCGGGCAGCCGGGAATGTTGACGATGGGCAGCCCGCCCTGCGACATGAAGCCGTGGCCGAGGTAGTCCGCCAGGCCCATGCTGCCGGTGGGATTGCCGGCCATGGCGTGGATGCCGCCGTACGCCGCGCAGGTGCCCACCGCCACCACCGCCCAGGCCTTGGGGGCGAGCACGTCGATCCAGTGGTTGAGCGTGAGCGGCTCACCGGTGGCGACGTCGTTGCCGAACGAGGTCCAGTAGCCCTCGCCCTCGATGATGTTCTGGTTGGGGATGGAGCCCTCGATGACCAGGATGAAGGGTGCCAGCCTGCCCTCGGCCGCCTCGCGGAACGGCTTGAGGAACGACTCGCCGCCCAGCGTGGGCGAGAGCACCTTGTTGTGCAGCGTCACCCTGGGCAAGCCGGGGATGAGGCCGAGGACGACGTCCTCGATGGCCGGCTGCGAGGCGGCGGTCACCGACACGGTGTCGCCGTCGCAGCTCATGCCCTCGGAGATCCAGAGGATGTCGATGTGGTCGAAGCCCTTGCGGCTCTGCCGCGTCGACGGCATCTGGGCCACGCGGCCCATCACGTTCTGCTCGGTCATGTGCGCCGCCCCTGCGTCAACAGCTCGATGGTGTCCATGCGGCTCTGTCACCTCCTGCTGGCTCCACCACGATCGACTCGAGGAGCACCTGCTCGTCGCCGACCACCTCCACGTCGACACCGCCGCAGCGGGGACACGCCACCATGGCGACGTGGTCCTCCACCGGCGAGTCGTTCCCGCACCGCGCGCACAGCACACGCATCGGCTGCATCACCAGGTCCACCTCCACGTCCTCGGCAACCGTGCCCGCGGCGGCCACGGCGATCCCCTGCCGGATCACCTCCGGGTCGACGGGATGGCCGCCGATGCGCAGCCGCAGCGCGGTCACCCGCCGTCCCGCCGCCTGTCGCAGCACCGCGTCGACCACCGCGTCGCAGAGACCCAGCTCGTGCACCGTGTCTCACCCCCCTCCGGGCGGGCGGATGGTGCCGTGCAGGCGCGCCATCGCCTGGTCGGACATGGCCTCGACGCGATCCACCAGCGCGGCGGCACGCGCGTCGGTGGCGCGCGCCTCGCGCTTCTCCTCGTCGGTCAGCGTCAGGGTGCGCAACGAGAGGATCTCGTCGATCTCGGTGGCGTCGAAGAGGTCCCCGGGACTCTCCGGCGCCACGGTGGGATGGTCGTAGAGGATGATCGGCGCGGCCAGCACCACCGCGTCGTCGCCGGGCTCGCCGGCGAGGACGGGAAACACGTGATGGTTGGCGCATGCGCGCGCCGCGGCGGCGGCGTGGTCGGGTGGGTCGAGCAGCGAGAGGAAGCGGCCGCCGTCGATCGCCAGCAGCTGGTGCGCCGCGACCAGCGAGTGGCGCAGGATCTCCGGCCGGGTGGCGCCGGCCAGCGCGACGTCGCTGGCGCCGTTCTCGGTGCGCACCCGCAGGCGGAGCAGGTCCGGCGCGCCGTCGACGCGTTCCGCGCTCACCCGCACCAGCGCGGACAGCGGCCAGCGGCGGCGCACCACCCGCCCGCACATGTTTCCGCCGGAGTCGGCAACAACCTCGACGTCGACGCCGCCGGCGACGCCGATCTCCCGGGCAACGCCGTGCTCCAGCTCGGCGACGGCGGCAACCACGTCGAGCTGGTGGGCGACCGCCTCCTCGAAGGGCAGGTGCACCCGGCCGTCGACCTCCAGCCGCGCGACCGGCTCGAACGCAGCGGACGGCGCGTGCAGCACCTGCACCGCCTTGTCCTGCACCTGGAGAAAGCGAAGCCGCACCTGCAGAGTCGCCTCGGGGGGCGCCTGGAGCAGGCACTCCGCCTGCTGGTACCAGGCCTCCACCGCCCCCGACGCACCGGGCGACGGCGTCTCGCCGCGGGCCTCGATCCACGGCCGCGGCGCCACCACACCGAACTGCCAGCGCACCCGGTTCTTCTCGGACGAGCGCCGGTACGGATAGAGGATGTAGCCCTCGTAGAGGACTGCGTCGGCGACGGCGAGCGCCGGCTGCAAACTCGCCACTGCCACCTGCCTCCAACCGCGCAATGATCTCGGTCCTCACGATAGATCGCTGTACCGGACCGATCAACACCGGCCCGCATCCCCCAACCGGGATACTGGACGCCGGCTGCGCACAACGCCGCCGGCGTCCATCGCCTCATCCCGGAGGAACGTTTCGGTGAAGCTCGGTCTGCACATCAGTGACTTCACCTGGCCGGGCGGCCCGTCCACCCTGCGCGACGACCTCGCCACCATCGCGCAGGCCGCCGAGGCGGCCGGCTTCGACCGCCTCAGCGTCATGGACCACTTCTTCCAGATCCGCTTCATCGGTCCCCCCGAGCGCGAGATGCTCGAGGCCTACACCACGCTGGGCTTCCTGGCCGGCTGCACCTCGCGCATCCGGCTGCTCACCATGGTCACTGGGGTGATCTACCGCGAGCCGGGCCTGCTCGCCAAGATCGTCACCACCCTCGACGTCCTCTCCGGTGGCCGCGCCATGCTCGGCGTCGGCGCCGCCTGGAACGAGGAGGAGGCGCGCGCGCTCGGCTTCCCCTACCCACCCATCGCCGAGCGGTTCGAGCGACTCGAGGAGGCGCTGCAGATCGTTCTGCAGATGTGGAGCGACGACGACGGCCCGTACCACGGTCGCCACTACCACCTGGAGCGCACCCTCAACTCGCCGCAGCCGCTGCAGCGCCCCCATCCGCCCATCCTCATCGGCGGCAGCGGCGAGAAGAAGACGCTGCGGCTGGTGGCCAGGTACGCCGATTCCTGCAACCTCTTCAACGTGCCTGACCTGGCCCGCAAGCTCGACGTCCTGCGCGAGCACTGCGAACGCGAGGGCCGCAACTACGACGACATCGAGAAGACGGTGCTCTTCAACTTCGACGCCGGCGAGCGCGGCGAGCGCGCCGCCGAGCTGGTCGAACCGCTCCGCGAGCTGGCCCGGCTCGGCTTCGCCGAGGCGCACGGATCGCTGCGCAACGTCTCGCGGATCAGCACCATCGAGGCCATCGGCACCGAGGTGATCCCGGTCGTCGCAGAGTTCTGAGCGCACCCCGAATTTGGGTCATTTGACGGACGCGGCGGCGGTGGCGGCGCGTCCAGACTCGGTCACCTGCGCCATCCCTCGGAGGAAGCATGGTGACCACCGCAGCAGCGACGACTCTCCCCCAGGCGGGCTCGCGCATCACCGTGGGTCGCGAGAACAGCACCCCCATCGAGATCCACTACCGCGACCACGGCACCGGGCGCCCGGTGGTGCTGATCCACGGCTACCCGCTCAACGGTGAATCGTGGGAGCGGCAGGAGACCGTGCTGCTGGCGGCCGGCTTCCGGGTGATCACCTACGACCGCCGCGGCTTCGGCCTCTCCAGCCATCCCAGCGTCGGCTACGACTACGACACCTTCACCGCCGACCTCAACGCGCTGCTGGAGCATCTACGGCTCGACGACGTGTCGCTGGTGGGCTTCTCCATGGGCACCGGTGAGGTGGTCCACTACCTGGCCCGCTACGGCTCGCGGCGCATCCGCAGGGCGGCGCTGCTCGGCGCCATCCCGCCGTTCCTGCTCAAGACGCCGGACAACCCGGAGGGCGTCGACCGGCAGGTCTTCGACGGCATCAAGGCGGCCGTCAGCCGTGACCGCTACGCCTACTTCAAGGCCTTCCTCGACGACTTCTACAACGTCGACGTGCTGGGCGGAACCCGCATCAGCGACCAGGCCTGGATGGCCAGCTTCGCCGTCGCCGCCGGCGCATCTCCGCAGGCCACCTACGACTGCGTCGACACCTGGTTGACCGACTTCCGCAGCGACCTCAAGGCGATCGACGTCCCCATGTTGGTGATGCACGGCACCGCCGATCGCATCCTGCCCTTCCCGGCCACCGCCGCGCGGCTCCCCGGCCTGGTCAAGAACCTGCAGCTGATCCCCGTCGAGAACGGCCCGCACAACATCGGCTGGACCTTCCCCGAGGAGGTCAACCCGGCGCTGCTGGGCTTCCTCCAGGCCTGAGAGAGCCGCCCGTTTTCACCCCGATATGTGGGGTGTTCGCGCGGCGAGCGCATCACGGAGTGCGGCCCGTGAGCTGATGCCCAACTTGGGGAAGATGCGATAGAGGTGGCTGCCGACGGTGCGGTGGGAGAGGACCAACCGCGCCGCGATCTGCCGGTTGGTCAGGCCGGTGGCGGCGAGCTCGGCCACCTCGCGCTCCTGCCTGGTCAGCGCATCGGGCTCGAACGCCGTGTGCTGGCTTGTCTGGATCACTGCGAAGTCCTCCGTCCCGGTCGAACCATGACCGACCGGCACAGGGTCGTCGCTGCCGTCACCCGCTGGCACCCGTGGCGATCCCTGGTCGGTACCCTGGTGCCATGCCCATCAAGGTGGCGGTCGTCTACTACAGCGCGACGGGCATCACCCACGCGCTCGCCCTCGCCGTCGTCGAGGGCGCCGAGAGCACCGGCGCGGAAGTCCGCCTGCACCGTGTGCGCGAGCTGGCCAGCGACGAGGAGATCGCCTCCAACGAGGGATGGTCGAGCCACCGCGCCGCCACCGAGGACGTGGCCGAGGCGTCGCTCGACGACCTGCTCTGGGCGGACGCGCTGATCTTCGGCACGCCGACGCGGTTCGGCAACGTCTCGGCGCAGCTCAAGCAGTTCATCGACACCACCGGGCCGCTCTGGCGCGACGGGCATCTCGCCGACAAGGTGGTGTCCGGCTTCGTCAGCACCGGGACGTTCCACGGCGGGCAGGAGAGCACCCTGCTGGCGCTGTACACCAGCATGTATCACTGGGGCGCGATCGTGGTCGCGCCCGGCTACACCGCGCCGGTGCAGTGGGATGCGGGCAATCCCTACGGTGCGTCGTCGACCAGCAACAACGGGCAGCTCACCCCCAGCGGCGTCGAGCTGCGCGCCGCCCGCTACCTCGGGCAGCGCACCGCCGGCGTCGCCCGGCGCCTCCGCGACGGCACCGCGGCGGCACCGCCCACCCCGCCGGCGGCGCGACGGACCTACGGCACCGCGATGGACGCACGTCCCTTCTTCAGCAGCCGCAGCGGCCGGACGGACTGACTGACCGGTCACCCGGTGGCGCGGGGCTGGCCGCCGAGCGACGCGCTGCCCTGCCGCGACCGCGAGCCCAGCGCGCGATCGAGGTCGCGGCGCGAGCTGATGTCGAGCTTGGCAAAAACCTTGCGGAGGTGCCACTCCACGGTGCGCGCGCTGATGAACAGCCGGGCGCCGATCTCGGGGTTGGTGCGTCCCTCGCGGGCGAGGCGGGCGATCTCCTCCTCCTGAGCGGTGAGCGCGTCGCGCGTCTCCTCGTTGCGCTTGCGCGCCTTCTCACCGGTCGCCTGCAGCTCGCGCCGGGCCCGCTCCCCGAACTCGTGGATGCCCATGGCGGTGAACGCCTCGAAGGCGGGCCGCAGCTGGGTGCGCGCCTCCACGCGGCGATTCTCGCGCCGCAGCCACTCGCCGTAGCTGAGCCGGGCGCGGGCCAGGTGCGCCGCCATGCGGGTTCTGGCCAGCAGGTCGACGGCTTCGCGGTGGAGGTCCTCGGCGGCGTCTCCGTCGCTGAGCAGGGCGCGCGCCCGGGCCGCGGCACCACATGCCCAGTCGGACTCACTGGCGCGGGCGATCTCGAACAGGCGATCGGCGGCATCCCATGCCGTCTCGCGGCGATCGCTGCGTGCCGCCGCCTCCACCAGCTCGGCGAGCGCCCACGTCGAGAACACCAACTCGCCGGACGCGGCGGCGTCCTGGGCCGCCTCAGCGGCGCGCTCGTACTGGCCGAGCCCGTTGCAGAGCACCGCCGTCGCGTAGTCGGCACAGGTGATCGCCGCGCCCTCGCCGTGGGCCAGGGCGCCGCGACTCATCTCCGCGACGAGGCGCGTCGCGGTGCGCGCGTCGCCACGCCAGGCGGCGAGCAGCAGCGGGACGTAGGGCAGCATGGCCGTCCGGATGCCGGGATCGATGCGCTCCGCCTCCACCAGCAACGCATCCGCCTGGTCCAGCTCGCCGGCGTGGAGGTGGCCCTCGGCGAGATGGTCGAGCGCGAACCGCAGCCAGATGGCATTGCCGCCGCCACGGGCGACCCGGGCCTGTCCGGCGGCGAGATCGAGCCAGGCGGCGTCGTCGCACAAATCCATGGCCACCAGGTCGTAGGCCACGGAGAGCCAGTCGAGCTCGCGCGGCTGCGCGCGGTAGCGCCGCAGCGCCTGCTTCAGCGTCGCCGCCGCGGCAGCGTGTCCGTCGACGACGCGCAGCGCCAGGCCGTGCAGCAGCAGGTGCGCGTGGTCCGCGGAATCTGACCGCAGCGGCGCCGACATCGCTGCGCGCGCGATGTCGACGGCGCCATGCCCGTCGGCGAGACGGCCGGCGTAGATCGCCGCCACCAGCGCTTCGACGTAGCTGAGCCGAGCGAGGTCGACGTCGAGCGGCTGCAGCCGTTGCGCCGCGCGAAGCAGCAGCCGTGGCGCATCGCGGCCGCGTTTCAGCGCCAGCTCCACCTGGGCGCGCATGTGCTCCACGTGGGCCGCGCCGATGTCGTTCAGCGGCCCGATCTCCGCCAGCGCCAGCAGCGCCTGCGCAGCGGTGAGATCGCCCGCCGCGTACTTCGCCTCGGCCGCCGCGACGGCGCGCCGGGCCCGCTCCGCGAGATCGGGCGTGAGCGCGACCGCGCGCTGCTGGAACGCGGCCGCGGCGGCCATCGCGCCCCGCCGCCGCGCCCGCTCGGCCGCGTCGACCAGCTCGCTGGCCACCGACTCGTCGGGTGCGGTGGTGGCATGGGCGCGATGCCAGGCGCGACGGTCGGGATCGGCGGCGGCGTCGCTGGCGGCGGCGAGCGCGCCGTGCACCGCGAGCCGATCCTCGAGCGGCGCGGCGCGATATGCGGCAGAGCGCACCTCGGCGTGGCGGAAGCGCACGTTGGCGCCGACGTCGAGCAGGCCCGCGGACGCAGCGAGGTCGACCGCGTGCATGTCGAGGCCGAGCACGTGCGCGGCGCGCAGGACCAGCGGCGACTCGCCGACGGGATCGGCCGCGGCGAGCAGCACGAGTCGCTGCGCATCGGCGGACAGCGAGCTGATGCGCTCCACGTACTGCTCCTCGATGCGGTGTGGCACGTCGCGTGCATCGGGAAGCGCGAAGCCGCCGGCGAGCTCCGCGGCGGCGCCGCGACCGAGCTCGAGCAGCGCCAGGGGATTGCCGTGCGTCTCCTCGATGATGCGCGCGCGCACGCTGGCGTCGAGCGGACCGGCGGCGACGGTGGCCAGCACCGCAGCGGCCGGTTCTGCGTCGAGGCCGTCGAGCAGCAGCTCGGGAAGCCCGGCGAGATGGTCGGGTTCAGCGACGGGCGTCCGCGCCGCCAGCACCAGCGCGATCGGCTCCGCCGGCAGCCGGCGCCCCACGAAGCCGAGCACCTGCGCCGACGCGTCGTCGAGCCACTGCGCGTCGTCGACGACGCAGAGCAGCGGTCGCTGCTCGGCGGTGTCCGCCAGCAGGCTCAGCGTGGCGACGGCGAGCAGGAAACGGTCGGGAGTCTCCCCCGAGGTGAGGCCGAAGGCAACGCCGATGGCGCGACGCTGCGGTTCGGCGAGACGCTCGAGCCGGCCGAGCAGCGGCGCGCACAGCTCGTGCAGGCCGGCGAAGGGAAGCTCCTTCTCGGACTCGACACCGGCGGCGCGCAGCACGCGAAATCCCGTTGCCGCAGCGACGAGATGGCGCAGCAGCGCGGTCTTGCCGATGCCGGTTTCGCCGCGAATGATCAGCGCGGCGCTGCGGCCACCGCGAACGTCGGCGACCAGCTGTTCGAGGATCTCCCGCTCACCGATCCTGCCCAACAGAGGGAGCGAGCTCTGCACCGTCACCTCGTGACACGAGGGGCGCGATGGATGGAGGCACCGCGCAGGGATGACCAGTATCGTCGCGGCTCTTCATCCCTGCAAGCCGCGCATCTGCGTCGCACCGGCACACCCAATATCCGGTGGACGGCGGCCCGCTGGTGTAGCGTGCCGGAGTGACGTCGCTCACCACGATGGAGGTTCGACACATGGTTGGTCAGTTCATATCCGACGTCGAGACACTGCGCCGCCGGGCACGCGAGCACATCGAGCTGGGTCCGATCACCGAGTCCTACGGCGCCGACCGCGAGCGCGTCATCGCCGTGCTCAACGAGGTGCTCGCCACGGAGCTGGTCTGCGTGCTGCGCTACCGGCGCCACTACTACACCGCCAGCGGGCTCGACAGCGGCGCGGTGGCGGCGGAGTTCAAGGAGCACGCCGACGAGGAGATGGGACACGCCGACGAGGTGGCGGCGCGCATCGTGCAGCTGCAGGGCGAACCGAATTTCAATCCCGAAGGATTGGCGACGCGCGCCCACGCCGAGTACAAGGAGGGCACCAGCCTCCTCGACATGGTCAAGGAGGACCTCATCGCCGAGCGCATCGCCATCTCGTCGTACCAGGAGATCGTGCGCTGGCTGGGTGACGGCGATCCCACGACGCAGCAGATGATGAAGGGCATCCTCGCCGTCGAGGAGGAGCATGCCGACGACATGCTCAACCTGCTCCAGGTGATGGGCTAGGCCCGCGCGCGCACGTCGCGGAGCAGGTGCTCCTGCCAGTCGAGCAGGGCCTCGTGCAGCATGCTCGGCGTCGGCGCCTCCCATACCGGTGGCGGCGGGTCGCGGCGCATCTGCTCGGCGAGGCGGCGCACCCGCTCGGGGATCGGCTCGTCGGACCGCTCGTGCGGCCCGGCGAGGTTGATCTCCTCGATCTCGCCGAGCATGCCGTCCACGGCGACGACCGCGGCCCGCTGCGCCAGCGCCACCACCCTGCGCCGCTCGTCCACGTCGCGCATGCGCTCCGCCGCCTCGTTGGCACGCCGGATCGACGGGCCGGACATCCGGCGCGCGCCGGTGGTGGTGCTGGCTGGCATCACGGGCCTCCCATGGAGCGGCTTCTCGGCTTTGCAGGATCGAGGCTCAGGCTGACGGGTCGCGCCCGGGAGATTCCCTGGTCGATGTCCCTGGCCCACGGGAAACCGCTGTCGCGCCTACTGCACGGCGGCCCCGTCGGCGGCGGCGCGCAGGGCGGCGAGGTCGAGCTTCTTCATGCCGAGCATCGCCTTGATGGCGCGGTCCCGGCGGGCTTCGTCGGGGCCGCTGAGGATCTCCTCGAACCCGGCCGGGATCACCTGCCAGGACAGGCCGAAGCGATCCTTGCACCAGCCGCAGGGGCCCTCCTGTCCCCCGTCGGTGAGCGCCGACCAGTAGTGGTCGACCTCGGCCTGGTCGGCGCAGTGGATGACGAAGGAGATCGCCTCGTCGATGGTGAAGTCGGGGCCGCCGTTGAGCGCGGTCACCTGCTGCCCGTCGAGGACGAAGTCGACGGTCTGAACCATGCCGGCCTCGCGCGGGCCGGCCTCGCCGTAGTGGGTGACGCTGCGGATCTCCGAGTTGGGGAAGACCGAGCAGTAGAACTGGGCGGCGTCGAGCGCCTGGGTGTCGAACCAGAGCATCGGGCTGATCCGGGGCATCGCGTTCTCTCCTTTGCGTGTGGACCTCGCCAGTGCTGACGGCGGGGCACCGGGAAACTCATCGGACGGGCGGCCGGACACCGGAACCGTAAATATCATGAAAACGCCCAGCGCACTGTATGATCCGGGGCATGGCTTCGATCGGAGGGGTGGCGGCGAGCGGGCCGGACCAGCAGCCGCAGGTCGTGGGGGACGACGTCCCCGCCGCCACTCGACAGGACCCCGCCACGGAGGGTCCTGGAGGGCAGGCGGCACGCCCTGCCGCCGGCCAGGCGCTCTTCTCGCTCGACGCCGCCGGATGCATCGCCACCTGGAACGAGGAGGCCCAGGCCCTGGCCGGCTACCTCGTCGACGAGGCGATCGGCATGCCGCTGGCGGCGCTGCTCCCGGCGGCGGACGACGCGGACGGCCTGGTCGCCGCCGACCTGGCCACCGCCGCGGCCACCGGCCGCGCCCGGCGCGAGGTGACCCTGCTGGGGCGCGACGCCTCGGCGGTGCGCGCTGAGCTGAGCCTGAGCGCTTTGCGCGGGGCCGGCGGCGCGCTGCAGGGGTTCGTCGCCGCCCTGCGCCCCGTGCCCGGCGGGGACGTGGCGGTTGCGGCCGCCATCGACCACAGTGCCGAGACGCTGCGCCTGATGGTCGGCAGCGTCGTCGACTACGCCATCTTCGCCCTCGACCCCGAGGGCCGCGTGGCCACCTGGAACGAGGGGGCGCGCTGCCTCAAGCAGTACGAGGCCGAGGAGATCGCTGGCCGCCACTTCTCCGTCTTCTACCCGCTGGCCGATCGCGAGGCCGGCAAGCCGCAGCGCCTGCTCGACGAAGCGGCACGCAACGGGCGCGTCGAGGACGAGGGGTGGCGGGTGCGCAAGGACGGCTCGCGCTTCTGGGCCAACGTGGTGATCACCGCGCTGCGCGGCGCCGACGGGGAGCTGCGCGGCTTCGCCAAGGTGACCCGCGACCTCACCGAGCGCAAGCTCGCCGACGAGGCGCTGCGCCAGAGCGAGGAGCGCTTCCGCCTGATGGTGGAGGGCGTCAGCGACTACGCCATCTTCATGCTCGACCCCGAGGGCACGGTGACCACCTGGAACGAGGGCGCGCGGCGGCTCAAGCAGTACGAGGCCGAGGAGATCATCGGCCTGCACTTCTCGATGTTCTACCCCGCCGAGGACCGCGCCGCCGGCAAGCCGGAGCGGCTGCTCGAGCAGGCGCGCAACAACGGCTCGGTCGCGGACACGGGCTGGCGGGTGCGCAAGGACGGCTCGCGCTTCTGGGCCGACGTGGTGATCACCGCGCTGCACGACAGCGGCGGCAAGCTGCGCGGCTTCGCCAAGGTGACCCGCGACCTCACCGAGCGCCGCCGCGCCGAGGAGCAGCTCCGCGAGGTGGCGGAACGGGAGCACGCCGCCGCGGTGCAGCTGCGCGAGGCCAACCGCCGCCGCCGCAACCTGGTGGCCATCGTCGCCCACGACCTGCGCGCCCCCATCGGCGTGCTGCACGGCACCGCCGACACGCTGGTCGGCAACTGGGACCGCCTCGACGACGAGCGCCGGCTGCGCAGCCTGCAGTTGATGCTGTCGAGCAGCGCGCGGCTGCGGGCGCTGGTCGACGACGTGCTCGACATGAGCAGCATCGAAGCCGGCACGCTGCACTACGACATCGGCACCATCGACCTGGGCACCGTCATCCGCCGCGCCGCCGCCGACGTCGACCGCGACGCGCAGCGCATCCGGCTGTCCCTGCCCGCCGTCGCGGTCCTGGTCCGCGCCGACGAGCGGCGGACCTGGCAGGTGGCCACCAACCTGATGAGCAACGCGCTGAAGTTCTCGGCGCTGGACCAGGTCGTCGAGGTGTCCGTGGAGAGCGACGGCGAGATGGCCACGGTGTCGGTCAGCGACCACGGCATCGGCCTCACCGAGGAGCAGGCGCGCGACGTCTTCAAGCCCTTCAGCCGGGTCGGCGAGCAGGGCGGGTCGCCCTCGCCGGAGGGCACCGGGCTCGGGCTGTACATCGCCCGCTCGCTGGTCACCGACCAGGGCGGCCACGTCGGGGTGCGCAGCCAGCCCGGCGCGGGCTCGACCTTCTGGTTCAGCCTGCCGCTCGCCGAGCCGAAGTAGCGCACGCCGCCGGTGCGGCGGCGATAGGCTGGACGCGCACCCTGACGTGTCCCAGGAGGGCACCTGATGAGCGTCGTGATGCAGCACCGCGTCGTTCCCGAGGTGCGGCGCGTCGGCGTGGTGCGGGCCACCCAGATCGGGGACCTCGTCTTCAGCCTGCCCGCGCTCACCGCGCTGGACGCGGCGTATCCCGACGCGGAGCTGGTGCTGCTCGGCCGAGCCATGCACGCCGAGCTGTTCGCCGGCCGTCCCGGTCCGGTCGACCGCGTCGTGGTGGTGCCACCGATCCCCGGCGTCGGCGTCGAGCCCGGCACCCCCTGCGACACCTCGCGCGTCGACGCCTTCGTCGCCGAGATGCGCGAGCAGCGCTTCGACATCCTGCTGCAGATGCACGGCGGCGGCGGCCACTCCAACACCCTGGTGCGCCGCATCGGCGCGCGGGTCACCGCGGGAACCCGCTCCGCCGAGGCCGAGCCGCTCGACCGCTGCGTGCCCTTCGTCTACTGGCAGCACGAGTACTTCCGCTGCCTCGAGCTGGCCGGGCTGGTCGGCGCCACCGCGGCGTCGGTGGAGCCGCAGCTCGCCGTCACCCGCGACGACCTCGTCGCGTCGCTGCGTGTGCTGCCCGACGACACGGCGCCGCTGGTGGTGATCCATCCCGGCGCCACCGACCCGCGGCGCCGCTGGCCGGTGCAGCGCTTCGCCGCCGTCGGCGACGCGCTGGTCTCGGCGGGGTGCCGCGTGGCGGTGGTCGGCGCCGCACAGGACGCGGCGCTGGCCCGCGACGTGCAGTCGGCGATGCGCCGGCCCTGCGCAATGCTCGGCGGCGCGCTCTCCCTGCCTGCGCTGGTCGGCCTGTTGTCGCGCGCCGTGCTCCACGTCGGCAACGACTCGGGTCCGCTGCACCTCGCCGTCGCGGTGGGCACGTCGACAGTCGGCGTGTTCTGGTGCGGCAACCTGGTCACCGGCGGCCCGCTGCGCCGGGCGCGACATCGGCCCATCCTCTCGTGGCGGCTGGAGTGTCCGGTGTGCGGCGTCAACACACTCCTGCGCCGCTGCAGCCATGACCAGACCTTCGTCGACGACGTCGCGGTCGAGGAGGTGCTGGCAGCGGCGTTCGACCTCCTCGACGGCGAGGAGCAGGCGGGCCCGCCGGCGTGGTCGTTCGCCGCGCCGGAGGCGTCGCCGGCAGCGTCGTGGCGATGAGCACGCCGAGCGCGACAGAGCTGGTCGAGCGCTTCCGCGGTCTGCGCGTGCTCGCTGTCGGCGGCGCGCTGCTCGACACCTATCACTGCGGCCGGGTGGAGCGCATCTGCCGCGAGGCACCGGTGCCGCTGCTGTCGGTGGAACGGCGTGTCGATTCGCCCGGCGGCGCGGCCAATGCCGCGGCCAACGCGGCGGCGCTGGGGGCGCACGTCGACCTGGTCAGCGCGGTGGGCGACGACGACGCCGGGATGCGGCTTCGCGATGCGCTGGCTGACATCGGAGTGGAGTGCGCAGCCATGGTGGTGCAGCCGGGCTGGCGCACCCCGGTGAAGAACCGGCTGGTCTGCGGCTCGCACCTGTTGATGCGCTTCGACGAGGATCCTGACCAACCGGTCGATTTCGCCACCATCGGCCGCATCTGCACCGCGGTGCGCCGGCTGGGGAAGCGGTGCGACGTCATCGTCGTCTCCGAATACGGGCACGGCATCGCCTGCACCGCGGTGCTGCAGGCGCTCGCCGCGGTGCGCCGCGACGCGCCGTGGCTGCCGGTGATCCTCGACTCGCGAGGCATGCGCGGGACGCCCGGCGTGCCAACGGTGGTCAAGGTGAATCGCCGCGAGGCGGAGCAGATCCTCGGTCTCCCCCGCGGCGCCGGCGACGTCGCCGCCATGCGGGTGCACGCGCTGTCACTGCGCGCGGTGCTCGACGCCGAGGTCGCGGTGGTGACCATGGACCGCGACGGTGTGCTGGTCGCCGCGCGCGACGGCGCCGTCGAGCACGTCGCGGCGCGCCCGACGCACGCCGCCGGCCACACCACCGGCGCCGGCGACACCTTCGTCGCCGCGCTGTCGCTGGCCATGGCCGCCGGCGCCGACGAGCGCACCGCAGCGCGGATCGGCGCGGCCGCCGCCGGCGTGGTGGTGTCGCGCGACGGCACCAGCGTGTGCACCGCGCAGGAGTTGCTGCAGTGCGTCGGCGAGGCCGCCGATCGCGGCGGCGCGGACGGTGTGCGCACGTTGAACGGCACGCCGCGGCGGCGCCTGCGCTCGGCTGCCGCCGCGCTGCGCGCGTGAGTCGAGCTGTGGCGCGGCCGGGTGCAACCCGAGCGCATCGCGCCCGGCGCAGCGCAGTGGGCGCGGCATCACCGGAGGTGTTCGCCGAGCTGCGGGTCATGGCGCGCTACGGCGGGTGCGGGGTCATGCCGAGCGGCGCGTACCACCTCGAGGTGCCCACCACGGTGAGGGACCGAACCGTCGACGCGCCGACCGCGTTGCGCTCGCGACTGAATGATCCCCGAGGTGCTGCAGGCGTTGGTGGTAGGCGAGCAGCACGTCGCGCTGCTCCAGCCAGCCGGTGATGCGGCCACCCGCGTGGTCGAGGACGGGGACGCCGCCTCGGTCGAGATGCACCACGACGCTGAGGGCGCGCTCCAGTGACTCGGTGGCGGTCAACACCGCCGTCTCCTCGGCCAGGTCGGCGGCGACCGCGTCGAGGACGCCGTCGCGCATCGTCTCCTCGACGCGCTGCGCGGTGACCGTGCCGCGGTAGCTGCCGTCGCCGTCGACCACCGGCAGCGCGTCGCGGTGCTCGTCGACCAGGCGCGCGGTCAGCTCGTCGAGCGGGGTGTCCGGCCTCAACCCGGCGGGGACGGGACGCATCGCGTCGGCCACGCTGAGCACCGCCATCAGGTTGGGGGTGCGGCCGCGCAGCAGGTCGATGCCGCGGCGGCGCAGCTTCAGGGTGTAGATGGTGTCCCGGCTGAGCAGGCTGCTGACGCTGGTGCTGAGCACGATCGCCGCCATCAGGGGCAGGATGATCGAGTAGTCGCCGGTGAGCTCGAAGATGATCAGCACCGCGGTGATCGGTGCGCGCGCCGCGGCGGCGAACACCGCGCCCATGCCGACCAGCCCGTAGGCGCCGGCCGACGCGGCGACGCTGGGAAAGAGGTGCCCGGCGACGTCGCCGAACCCGGCACCGAGCATGGCTCCCATGAACAGCGACGGCGCGAAGACGCCGCCCGAGCCGCCGACGGCGATGGTCAGGCTGGTGGCGACGATCTTGCCCGCCAGCAGCGCGGCCAGGAACCACAGCACGTAATGGCCACGAATGGCACTTTCCAGCACGGGGTAGCCGACGCCGTACATCTCGGGGAGGGCGAGCAGGAGCAGGCCGAGCAAGATGCCGCCCACCGCGGGACGCAGCCACTCCGGCCCCCTCCAGATGCGGTCGGCGAGGTCCTCGGCGCCGTAGAGCACGCGGATGAAGGCGACGCCGGCGCCGGCGGCGACGACCCCCAGCATGGCGTAGAGCAGGTACTCCCAGTTGGAGGCGAGGTGGAAGGCGGGCAGGGTGAGGAAGGCCTGGGTGCCGAAGGCCGCCCTGCCGATCACCGCCGCCGCCACCGAGGCGAGCACCACCACGCCGAAGGACTCGGTGGCGAAGTCCTGCAGGATCAGTTCGAGAGCGAAGAAGACGCCGGCGATCGGCGCGTTGAACGTCGCCGAGATGCCGCCCGCCGCGCCGCAGGCCACCAGGATGCGCATCCGCGACTCCGGCGCGCGCACCACCTGGCCCAACGTCGAGCCCAGCGCCGACCCGATCTGCACGATCGGACCCTCGCGCCCCACCGAACCGCCCGAGCCGATGCACAGCGCCGACGCCAGCGACTTGACCACCGCCACCTGGGGCCGGATCCGTCCGCCCCGCTCGGCGACCGCGAACATCACCTCGGGCACGCCATGCCCGCGCGCCTCACGCGCGAAGCGGTCGACCAGCGGTCCGTAGATCGCCCCGCCGACCACGGGTGCGAGCAGGACGAACCACATGCCCAGGGCGGGCAGGTTTGGATTGGCGGCGTGGCCGGCGGCGCTGTCGTCGCCGTGTCCCGAGAAGATGTGGGTGAACCACAGGATCAGCTCGCGGAAGGCGATCGCGCCCAGCCCCGCGCCCGCACC
>CAZCJX010000057.1:16261-18726 GCA_964499205.1 uncultured Actinomycetes bacterium
CAGGTGGAGCACACCATGTGGTGATGGTGCCCGACGAGGTGCTCGGCGAGCTCGTATCGCGCGAAGTCGCCGGTGCCGGGCATGCGGTGGACGATGCCCGCCTCGTCGAAGATGGCCAGGTTGCGGTACACCGAGCTCTGCGGCACGGTGCTCGCCGCGCTGACCAATTCGGGAATGGTGAGCGGCTGCCCGGCCTCGCTGAGCGCGGTGACCAGGGCGCGGCGGATCGCGGTGTAGCGCACACCGTGACGCGCCAGCGCCCCGTCGACCGCGGCGTGGAGCGCGTCGGCCGCCGAATCGGCGGCGGCCGCCGTGCGGTCAGGGCGGCGGCGGCCGCCCTTCGCCTCAGTGCTCGTCCCAGTGCCCCGCGTGGGCGGCATGGCGGTGGCCGTCGTGGACGTAGTCGACATGCCCCTCGTGCTGCACGGCCTCGTGCCCGCAGCCCTCGCCGTGCTGGTGCTCGTGGCCGGCATGCTCGGCGTGGGGCAGCTGGCACTCGTCCCAGTGGCCCTCGTGCTCGGCGTGGGCGTGGCCCTCGTGGATGTAGTCGGTGTGGCCCTGGTGCTCGACGGCGGCGTGGCCGCAGCCGGCGCCGTGCTTGTGCGGATGGTCGGTGTGGACGGGATGCTCGGCGGTGGTCATCGATGGATCTCCTCAGAGTGCCGCACTGCGTCGGCGGCGATGTGTGCCAGGTGGTCGTCGGTGAGCGAATAGGCGATCTCGCGGCCGCGCCGTCGGGTGGTGACGACGGCGGCGCCGCGGAGGACGCGGAGGTGCTGGGACACCAGCGGCTGGGTCATGCCGGTGGCCTCGACCAGCTCGTGGACGCAGCGCTCGCCGCGCGCCAGCTCGAGCACGATGGTGAGCCGCGCCGCCGAGGCCAGCGCCTTGAGCAGCTCGACCGCGCCATGCACCACCTGGTCGGCGGGCGTGGGGACGGCGGCGGCGGTGGCGGGCTCAGCCATGACATCGACATATTGCCATATGCAGATTCTTGCATGCAAGTGCAGGGCGGCGGCCGCGGCGGGAAGCCAGCCCTGCCCGGGTCGCCTCAGCTCCGGCCGAACCGCCACGCCGCGAGCGGCGCGAACACCGCCACGATCCCGGCCGCCCACAGTAGCGAGCCGACCACGTACCAGCCGGTGCTGTGCTGGAGCAGCGCGTGCGCCTGGGGGCCGAGGGCCAGCGAGCGCACCGCGTCGACCATCATGGTGATCGGCTGGTGGTCGGCGATCACCCGCAGCCAGACCGGCATCGAGGCCACCGGCACGTAGGCGCTGGACACGAAGGTGAGCGGGAACACCAGGAACCCGATGCCCTGCGCCGCCTGGGCGTTGCCGGCCACCGTGCCGGCGGCGATGAACAGCCACTCGAAGGCGAAGCCGAAGACGACGCAGAGGCCGAAGGCCGCCAGTGCCTCGGCGGCGGAGCCGTGGAAGCGAAAGCCGAACGCGAAGCCGACCGCGGTGGTGACCACCAGGCTCCACAGCATCATCACCATGTCGGCGAGAGCGCGGCCGGCGAGCACGGAGGCCCGCGGGATCGGCAGCGAGCGCAGCCGGTCGACGAAGCCCTGGGCGAGGTCCTCGGCGAGCCCGGCGGCGGCGCCCATGCCGGTGTAGAGCACCAGCGTGCACAGGAACCCGGGGACCAGGTAGTCGACATAGGGCACGCCGCCGCCGGTGTTCATCGCCCCGCCGAAGACGTAGCGGTAGATCAGCAGGAACAGCGCGCCCTGGATGGTGCCGAGCACGATCAGCTGCGGGGTGCGCAGGAAACGCACCAGGCTGCGGCGGGTGACCACCAGCGTGCTGGCCAGCGGCGACGCACCGGTGGAGGTGCGAGTTGTGGTCGCGATTGCCATGATCTCGGTGCCTCCGCTCAGGCCGCGTCGGCGGCCGGGTGGGTGGAATCGGCCGGGTGGCCGGTGAGGGCGAGAAAGACCTCGTCGAGGGTCGGCGGCCGCAGCGCCACGTCCTCCACCTCGGCGCCCACCCCCTCCAGCGAGGCGAGGGCGTCGCGCAGCCGGCCGACGCCGGCCTCGACGGCGACGCTGACCCGCCGGGTGGCCGCCTCGACGGTGGGCTCGCCGCGGTCGAGCCGGGCCAGCGCGGCGGCCACCCGCGGCAGCTCCTCGGCGCTGCGCACGTGCACCTCGATGACGCTGCGCCCGGTGCGCTGCTTGAGCTCCCGCGGCGTGCCGTCGGCGACGACCCGGCCGTGGTCGACGATGACCACCCGCGAGGCCAGGTGGTCGGCCTCGTCGAGGTACTGGGTGGTGAGCAGCACGTCGGTCCCGGCCGCAACCAGGCCGCGGATGGCGTCCCACAGCTCGATGCGGCTGCGCGGGTCGAGCCCGGTGGTGGGCTCGTCGAGGAGCAGCAGCCGCGGGGCGCCGACCAGGCTGGCACCGAGGTCGAGGCGGCGGCGCATGCCGCCCGAGTAGGTGCGCACCAGCCGATCCC
>CAZCJX010000058.1:0-18380 GCA_964499205.1 uncultured Actinomycetes bacterium
CACCATCTTCCAGGACAACCTGGTCTTCGTCGACTTCTGCGAGGCGATGGTCAAGGAGACCAACCCGTCGGTCCTGCAGAAGGCGAACAGCACCGAGGCGCGCCACGCCGCCGTGCACGGCTACCGCACCATCGGCGACATCATGCGCGCCTACAACCCCTTCGAGGGCGAGGTCTACAAGCAGGCGCTGCAGGTCAGCCGCACCACCCGCGAGATGTTCTGCCTCATGGAGGGGCGGCACGTCCATCCCTCCACCATCTATCCCGGCGGCGTCGGCACCATGCCCGAGCCGACGCTGTTCACCGACTACCTGACCCGGCTGATCTCGATCGTCGACTTCGTCAAGCAGGCCGTGGCCATGAACGACGACGTCTTCGACTTCTTCTACGAGGCGCTGCCCGGCTACGAGGAGGTGGGACGGCGGCGCGTGCTGCTCGGCTGCTGGGGCGCCTTCCAGGATCCCAACGTCGTCGACTACCGCTACCAGACGATGAGCAAGTGGGGCCGGGCGATGAAGGTCACCCCCGGCATCGTGGTCGACGGGCAGCTGCTCACCACCGACCTGGTCGACATCAACCTGGGGCTGCGCATCCTGCTCGGCCACTCCTTCTACGAGGACTGGGTCAACGAGCGGCCCTTCGTCACCAAGGACCCGCTCGGCAATCCCATCGACATCCGCCATCCCTGGAACCAGACCACGCTGCCGGCGCCGCAGAAGCGCAACTTCGACGGCAACTACTCGTGGGTGATGAGTCCGCGCTGGCTGGACCGGCGCAGCGGCGAGCACCTCGCCCTCGACACCGGCGGCGGGCCGTTCGCGCGCCTCTACGTCACCGCGCTGGCCAGGCTGGTCGACACGCCGTACGTGCAGTCCACCGGCGACGGCGTGCGCATCTCGCTGCCGCGCGGCGTCCGGCTGCCCGAGGCGACGCTGGAGTGGAAGATCCCCAAGTGGTCCAACGCCATCGAGCGTGATCGCGCCCGGGCCTACTTCATCGCCTACGCGGCGGCGATGTCGCTCCACTTCTTGGAGCAGGCGATGGAGATGGTCCGCGCCGGGCAGACCAAGGTCTTCGAGGACTTCGCGGTGCCCGACGAGTCGATCGGCTGCGGCTTCCACGAGGCGGTGCGCGGCGTGCTCTCGCATCACCTGGTGATCCGCGACAAGAAGATCGCCAACTACCATCCCTACCCGCCGACGCCGTGGAACGGCAGCCCGCGCGACTCCTACGGCACGCCCGGCCCCTACGAGGACGCGGTGCAGGACATGCCGATCTTCGAGGAGAACGGGCCCGACGACTTCAAGGGCGTCGACATCATGCGGGCGGTGCGCAGCTTCGATCCCTGCCTGCCCTGCGGCGTGCACATGTACCTCGGCGGCGGCAACGTGATCAAGAAGGTGCACTCGCCGATGTTCGGACCCTCCCATGCCTGAGCCTCCGGCAGCGGGCGGCGGCGGCGAGGCACTGTCGCCGCCCACGTTCGAGGAGCGGCTGGCCCGGCTCGACGAGCTGCTGGCGCGCGTCGAGCAGCTGCCGGGAGCGATGGGGGAGCTGGCCGTCGACGCGGTGGCGGGGCTGACCGAGATGTACGGCGCGGCGCTGCAGCGGGTCATGGCGCGGGTGCAGTCGATTCCCGAGGCGGTCGCCTCGCTCAGCGACGACGAGCTGCTCTCCCATCTCTTCGCCCTGCACGGCGTGCATCCGCTGCCCGTCGGGGAACGCGTCGCCCGGGCCATCGACGAGGTGCGTCCGGCGATCCGCTCGCACGGCGGCGACATCGAGCTGGTCGGCATCGCCGAGGGCGTGGTCCGCGTCCGCCTCAGCGGAACCTGCAACGGCTGCGCGTCGTCGTCGGGGACGCTGGAGCAGGTGGTCAGCGAGGCGGTGCTGGCGGTGGCGCCGGAGATCGAGCGCGTCGAGCCGGTGGCGCCGGAGCCGGCGCCGCAGGTCGCCTTCGTGCCGCTGGCCGACCTGCGCCGGGCGGCACGGCGATGAGCGCCGGCGCGCTGGAGCGGATCGTCCGCCGAACGGAGCAGCGCGGCCGCGCTGCGGCGGCGGAGGAGCGCTGCGACCTCTGCAACCTGGTGGTGCCGGAGCGGCACCGCCACATGGTCGACATGGAGAACCACGCGGTGCTCTGCGTGTGCCGCGCCTGCGCGGTGCTCTTCGACCGCGACGGCGCCGGCGACCGCCACTACCGCCTGATTCCCGAGCAGCGGCGCCGCGTCAGCGGTGTCGCACCGGCGCAGCTCGGTGTCCCGGTCGGACTGGCCTACTTCGTCCGCGCCGAGGACGGCGAGGTGCGCGCCCACTACCCCAGCCCCGCGGGAGCGACGCGCTGGGAGGTGGACGGGGGCGCCTGGCGCGAGGCGGTGCGCCGCTGTCCCGAGCTCGACGGCATCGCCGCCGAGGTGGAGGCGCTGCTGGTCAACACCTCGAAGGGACGCAGCGAGGCGTGGGTGGTGCCGCTCGACGACTGCTACCGCCTGGTCGCCGTGGTCCGGCAGCACTGGCGCGGCCTCTACGGCGGCGAGCGGGTTTGGGCCGAGATCAACAGTTTCTTCGAAGCGCTGAGGAGGCACGATGGGTCGCATCAGGGTCGGTAAGCCCGACGTCAAGCCCGACAGCCCGGCACACGTCTTCGGCATCCGCGAGGGCAACCGCAGCGGTGCCTACAAGCACAGCCGCGGCCACCATCGCGACGGCACCGCCGACGCGCGGCGCTCCACCGGGATCGCACCGAAGAAGCACGACCCGATCCTGGGGATCATGCCCAACCTGCCGCCGGGCTGAGTCGCGGCGCAGCACACGTCTGGAGGAGCAGCGATGCGAATCGCAACCAGGTCCCGAGTCGTCCAGCTGCCCGTGCGCCGGCGCCGCAGCGCCGGGGGCGTTGCCAAGCAGGTGCTCATGGTTGCCGGCGCCGTGGGCCTGGCCACCCTGGTGATGTACGAGATCCCCTCGCTGGTCCGCGAGATGAAGATCGAGATGATGTGACGATGAGCGGGGGACCGGTGCGCGAGAGCGTGCGCTGGCGCGACGGTCGGCTGCGCGTCGGTGACCGGGTGCGCCTGCACCCGCGCCGCGGCGCCGACATCATGGATCTCACCCTGCGCGGCCGCACCGCCGTGGTCGAATCGATCGAGATGGACTTCGACGACCAGATCCACGTCGCCGTCACCGTGGAGGACGACCCCGGCCGCGACCTCGGCCTGCTGCGCCAGCCGGGACACCGCTTCTTCTTCGCCCCCGACGAGCTGGAACCGCCCGACGCGGAGCCGCGCGGGTGAGCGCTGCGCGCGTGCTGGTGGCGGGCATCGGCAACGTGTTCCTCGGCGACGACGGTTTCGGCGTCGAGGTCGCCCAGGAGTTGCTCCGGCGCGACGACCTCGACCCCCGGGTGACGGTGCGCGAGTACGGCATCCGCGGCTTCGACCTCGCCTACGAGATCCTGCGCGGCTACGACGCCGTGGTGTTGATCGACGCCCTGCCGCACGGCGAGGTGCCGGGCACGGTGTCGGTCGTCGAAGCCGACGTCGAGGCGGCCCCGGCAACCGTCTCCGGTCCCTACCAGGGGCACTCGATGACGCCCGACGCCGTCCTCGACCTGGTGCGCACCATGGGCCAGCGCCCGCCGCGGACTGTGGTCGTCGGTTGCGAGCCGGAGTCGTTCGGCGACGCTGACGGCGGCCGCATGGGCCTCAGCGAGCCGGTGCGCGCGGCCGTTCCCGCCGCCGTCGACACGGTGTGCGGCGTGGTCGGCGACCTCTGCGCCGTCACGCCGTAGCGGCCTGCGCGCTCTCCAGCCACTCGCGCAGGTAGGCGAGGGCGCGGTCCTGGGGCATGGGACGGGCGAAGTAGTAGCCCTGCCCGTATTCGCACTGCGCGGCGGCGAGGCTGGCCGCCTGGTCGGGGCGCTCGATTCCCTCGGCGATGGCGGCGACCTGCATGTTGTGGCAGAGGTCGAGGATGGTGCGGGCGAGGAGCGACAGCGAGCCGTTCTCGCTCGGTCGGTCGACGAAGGCGCGATCGACCTTGAGCAGGTCGAAGGGGAAGCTCTGCAGGTAGCTGAGCGACGAGTAACCGGTGCCGAAGTCGTCCACCGCGACCCGGACGCCGAGCCCGCGCAGTGACTGCAGGGTCTCGACCACGGCACGCGAGTCGCCGGCGAGCACACTCTCGGTGAGCTCGACGATCAGCGCACCGGCGGGCAGCCGCGCGGCGTCGAGGGCCATGGCGACGTCGTCGACGAAGCCCGGCTCGTGCACCTGCAGCGCCGACACGTTGACGCTGATCCACAGGTCGGCGCCGCCGGCGTCGCGCCACTCCTGCGCTGCGCTGCACGCCTCGCCGAGCACCCAACGGCCGATGTCGATGATCACCCCGGTGCGCTCGGCGATGGGGATGAACACGTCGGGCCGGACCAGGCCGCGGCGGGGATGGTGCCAGCGGACCAGGGCCTCGAAGCCCACCGGGTGGCCGTCGGTCAATGCCACCAATGGCTGGAACTCGAGACGCAGCTCACCGCGCTGCACACAGTGGCGCAGGTCGGTCTCCAGCTCGATGGTCGAGAGCACCTCGGCGTGGAGCGCGTCGTCGTACACCTCCACCCGGTTGCGACCCTTGGACTTGGCGACGTACATGGCCACGTCGGCGTTGCGCACCAGCCGGTCCGGGTCGGCGTCCGCGCTGCTGGCGAAGGCGACGCCGATGCTCGCGCCGATGTAGACGTCGCGGCCGCCGAAGGTGACCGGTTGACCGTCGAGCGCGTGGAGGACGCGGTTGGCGACGTCGAGGACGCTGTCCTCGGTGTCGTCGCCACTCGTCTCGACGATGATGGCGAACTCGTCGCCGCCGAGGCGGGCCACCGTGTCCGCCGTCCTGGTGCACTCGGCGAGCCGCCGGGCGAGGTGGACCAGCACCGCGTCGCCACCCTGGTGGCCGAGCGCGTCGTTGACCGCCTTGAAGCCGTCGACGTCGACGAAGAGCACCGCGGCCTGCGACTCCCAGCGGCGGTGGCGCGCCAGCGCCTGCTCCAGGCGATCGCGGAAGAGGGCGCGGTTGGCCAGCCCGGTGAGACGGTCGTGCAGCGCGTCGTGCTGCAGCCGCTGTTCCAGCTGCCGGCGGGCGGTGATGTCGCGCAGGTTGACCACAACGCCGCGCACGTCGGCGTCGTCGAGCAGGTTGGTCAGCCGCGCCTCGCAGGTCCGCCACGAGCCGTCGGCGTGGCGCAGCCGCAGCTCACAGTCGATGGTGTCGCCCGGCCGTGCCAGCAGGTCGCCGACCACCGCGTCGAGCCGGGTGCGGTCGCCGGGGTGGACGAGGTCGTCGAGGTGACGCTCGACGATGGCGGCGCGCGTGTAGCCGAGCACGGCATTGACGGCGCGGCTCTGGTACACCACCGAGGCGGTGGCGTCGATGACGCTGATCGACTCGGCGGAATGCAGGACCAGGGCCTCGAAGGTGCGCCGGCTGGCGGCGAGCTCCTCGGTCCTCTCGCGCACGCGCTGCTCGAGTCGCGAGGTGAGACCGAGGTTCTCCCACAGCACCATTGCCTGCCGGGCCAGCAGCAGGACCACGCCAGCGCGGCCAACCCAGCTCACGAAGGAATCGACGCCGCTGCCGCGGTGGCGCAGCTCGGCGATGGCGATGATCGCGGCGCAGAGCACGACGACGGCGTAGGGGAGGAAGGCGACGGCCCTGCCGGTGCGTTCGTCGACGCGCACCCTGGGCGCCGACGGCGGCACGATCGCCGCCAGGCCGATGGTCAGGTACCCGGAGACCCAGAGCACGTCGATGAGGTTGACGGCGCCGTAGCTTCCGGTGGAGCTCATGTAGGTGAAGACGCTGTCCGCCACGGTGAGCTGGACGATGCCGCCGACCAGCAGCGCGACGCTGAGCCGCCGGCTGCCCAGGGCACGTCCCAGCAGGGACAGCGCCAACGTGAACAGGACCACGTCGCTGATGGGGTAGGCGAGACCGATCGCCTTCTCCGTCAAGCCGACGTCGTGGGCGCGGAACAACGGGCCGAGGACGAAGGCCCAGCTGACGCAGAGAAGGGCGGCGGCGACGATGCCGCCGTCGAGAAGGATGCGCGCCACGGTGCGCCGCGTGGTGCCGAGCAGCGCTACCAGGGCCGCGGCGGAGAGGGGAACGGCCAGCAGGTACCCGGCGTCGGCGAGGGACGGGAAGGGATCGCTGCCGCGCAGCAGCTCGTAGTACGCCCAGACGACGCTGCCCGATCCCCATGCCGCGCAGGAGGCCGCCAGCATCGACCAGGCGAAGCGCTCGCGGCCCGAGGCTCGCCGCGCCGCCACCACGCAGCCGGCGCCGGCAACCATCGGGGCAACCACCTGCATGACGTCGTCCATCACCAGGCTGAGGTGCTCACCGCCCCATGTGCCGGCGATCCAGGCCAGCATGGCCAGTGAGATGGCGGCCGCGAGAACCGCAGCGGCAGCGGGTTTCAAGTGAGTGCGCATGGGCGGATGGTCTGGTGCAACACCCGGTCTGACCAGTGTCGAAGGACCCGTGCGCACCGCCGTTCGGCACCAGCGACCGCGGATTCGACGGGCTCTCCGGTACAGCCCCGTGACATGTCGCTTGCTGTCCGAGATGGCGGCAGCGTGGGCGGATCGGCCGCCCCCGCCGCTGCACTGTTACACGCCGATGTGGACTGACCGCTCGGTCAGGACCGGACGGGACGGTAGGTGCAGATCAGCACGCCGGTGCTGCTGGTCGTCGACGACACCAGCTGCAGCGGTCGTGCGCTGCCGTCGTCGGGGTAGAGGCGCTTGCCGCCGCCGAGGATGATCGGCTCCACCATCAGGCGGTACTCGTCGACGAGGTCGAGGCCGATCAGGGTGCGGGCCAGGCTGAGGCTGCCCATCACCTGGATGTCGCGGCCGTCCTTTTCCTTCAGCCGCCGCACCGCGCCGGCGACGTCGTCCGCGGGCAGCAGCGTGGAGTTGGTCCAGGTCACCTGGTCCGGGGTCAGGGTGCGCGAGACGACGTACTTGTCGATGGAGTTCATGCGGTCGGCGAAGGGGTCGCCGGCGCGCTCCGGCCAGGCCGCGGCCATCACCTGCCAGGTGCGACGGCCGAAGAGCAGTGCGTCGGTGTTCGACATCACCTCGCTGACCGCCGGGCCCATGGTCTCGACGTCGAAGTAGGGCATCGACCAGCCGC
The DNA here is from genome assembly GCA_964499205.1 of uncultured Actinomycetes bacterium. Classification (GTDB taxonomy): domain Bacteria; phylum Chloroflexota; class Dormibacteria; order Aeolococcales; family Aeolococcaceae; genus DASRDZ01. Next base: position 7,191 of record CAZCJX010000058.1, read on the forward strand.
CGTGCGCGAAGCCCCCGTCGGTGTCCTCCTGCGCACCTCCGGGGGCCTGGGCCACGCCGTCGAGGCTGACGAAGTCGCTGATGATCAGGCGCATGTCCAGTCTCCTGGGTGGCCTCGCGGATTCGAGGCCACCCAGTAAGACACCGGACGGACGGGGGATTCATCGCCGCCGCATGGCGGCAGCGGTCATCCCAGGTTGAAGGCGGAGCGCATGTCCGAGGCGCTGCCGGCGTTGCCGAGCAGGGAGAGGCCGAGCATCTCCTCGGTGCTGCGCAGCAGCGAGTAGTGGTTGAAGGCGGTGCCCGACTGGCTGCCGGGGCGGGTCGACGGCGAGATCACCAGGGTCGGCACGTGGTTGCTGGCGCTGAGGTCGTCCTCATCCCAGGTGATGAAGAGAGCCGTGTCACCGGCCTGGTACTGCGGGCTGTTGAGGATCTTGGGGACCTCGTTGGACAGCCAGCTGTCGCCGGTCGAGACCGAGCAGTCGTGCATGTCGTCGCAGAGGTTGGGGGTGATGAAGGTGAACGCCGCCGACACGTTCGGGGGGCTGCCCAGCGGCACGTCCTGGGTGGCGCACTGGCTGGCGATGTTGACGTAGTACGCCGCGGGGTTGTGCCGGACCGCGTAGCCACCGCCGTCACTCTGCTGGCAGTTGGTGCCCATCGACTCCTCCAGCGAGCGCCAGTTGCTGCCCAGCTGGGAGAAGATGCTCGGCACCGACAGCCGGTGCGCCGACGGGGGGTTGTCGTCGGTGATGCCCTGCGTCGAGCCCGAGGTCATGGCGATGTAGTTGGGCAGGCTGGGATGGCTCACGCCCGAGTAGTTGGTGGCCAGGCCGCAGCGCTGCGCCAGCGAGTTGATGTACGGCGCGCCGGACGAGCCGATCACCTCGGAATACGCCTTATTCTCCATCACGATCCAGATGACGTGATGCCATGCCGCGGGCGGCGTCGCCACCACGCCGCAGGGATTCGAGGGCGTCGGCGTCGGCTTTGCCGTCGGGCTGGGCGTCGACGTCGGCGTCGGTGTCGGTGTCGCCGTGGGCGTTGCCGTCGGGGTGGCGGTGGGCGTCGCGGTCGGCGTGGGAGTCGCCGTCGGCGTGGGCGTGGGCGTCGGCGACGGGGTGGTGCCCGAGTTGTTCACCGTGAAGGCGACCTTCGGCGAGGTTCCCGTGCGGCCGGCGCTGTCGGTGGCGGTTGCCGTGACGGTGTGGGCGCCGTCGCGGACCGTCTTGGAGTTCCACGGCGCGGTATGCAGCGCGGAGGGGCTGGTTTGGCTGGCAATGCGTGCGCCGTCGACGTACCAGCTGACCTGCTTGGCGCTCGACGCGAGGGCGCTCAACGTGATCGTGCCGCTGACCACCTGGCCCGGTGCGGGTGAGGTCACCGTCACGCTGAGCAGTTTCGCCGAGGCTGGCACGGTACCGACTTTTATCGTGGTTCCCGCGGCGAGTGTCGCCGCGACGACCACGATACCGGCGGCGGGCAGGCCGCCACGTCGGATACGCGCGTGGATACGTGTCATGCACGTTCTCCCGTGTTCCGTGGGCTGCGGAGGCAGGGGGGCTGCAGGTGTCTCCGCAGAGGCGCGCGCAGTCTATACAACAGATGGGGGAGAAGTGCCCCTCGGTTCAGGGAGACCTGCCCCTCGGCTAGGGGGCGCCCGGCGGGCGGCTAGGGCGTCGGCGGCGGGTTGATGCCCATGAAGCGCGCGATCAGCGTCTCACTCAGCTGCGCGCGCGCCTCCGCCTGCCGCGCCACGGCGAGGTCGCTCTGGGCTGCTCCCACCGAGCTGGCGCCCGCCGCGGCCTGGAGCCAGGTCTCGGCCTGCTGCAGGGCGAGCTGCAGGTGGGTCACCTCGTCGGCGCGCAGATCGGGGGGAAACGGCACGTGCTGCAGCGCGGTGTCCAACCCGTTCACCGCGCCCAGCTCGGCGGCGGCGGCGGCGCGCAGGGCGGTGACGTCGGTGGCGGCCCGCTCCTGCGCCTGCGCGGATGCGATGGCGCTCGCCGCGCCACCGGCCGCGGCGGCGAAGGGCTGGACGGCCACGGCGATGTCGGTGGGCAACGCCGAGGGTGGTGCCTGGCTCGCCGCCGGCGCGCCGCTCGCCGTCGCGCAGCCGACGCATCCACCGGCGGTGGCCAGCAGCAGCGCGAGTCGGGGAGCGAGACGCGACGCCGTCACTGCTTGTCGATCTCGAAGGTGTCGAACAGGGCGTCCCACGCCGTCAGCGCGTTGGTGGTGGCGCTGAAGTAGGGATACGCGGTCGTCCACGACAGCCCGTGCGCCAGCGGGCCGACCAGCAGCTTGGCCGCGCCGACGGGACCCTCGGACAGGGAGATGTTGGTGGCGTCGATGTCGAGCACGAAGTCGTTGAGCGAGGTGGTCACCGCAACGGTGCCCGACCACAGCGTCGTCTGCGTCCCCGCGACACAGCGCACGAGGGCGATCGCGCCGTTGGTGACGCGCACGCGGAGGTAGTCGGATTGGCTGAAGACGTTGCCCGTCGCCGCGGTGGGCGCGATGACGAAGTTCTCGGTCTGGGCGCTGCTGGCCGCGGTGGTCATCTGCCAGTGGAAGGCGACGGTGCCGCTCGACCAGGACGGCTGCACGGTGACCTCGCGCACCTGCACGTACTGCCAGGTGCCCGACTGCGTGGAGCTCAGCACCACGGCGAGCTGCAGCTGGTTGGACTGGATGGTGGCGCCGGCGCCGGTGCCCGAGGCGGAGCGCTGGGTCACGAAGTTGCTGTCCGGCGCGGAGCCGTCAGCGCCGGTGAAGCTGTCGCTGAAGAGCACGGTGGGGGAGGGAGACGGCGACGGCGACGGCGTCGGCGTGGGCGTCGGTGTGGGCGTCGGCGTCGATGTCGGCGTTGGCGTGGGCGTGGATGAGGCGGTCGGTGTGGGCGTCGGCGTCGCCGTTGCCGTTGGCGTCGGCGTCGGCGTGGGTGTGGGTGTCGACGAGCTGCAGGACGGGCTGCCCGTGCCCGGGGAGACGTTGACGCTGAACTCGGAGGTGTTGCCCGAGGCGTCCGTCGCCGTCGCCGTCACCGGCCCGCCGATGCTCACCCCACCCAAGCACCACGACCCGGTGCTGCTCGCCGCCGTGCTGCCCAGGTAGGTCGCCCCCTCGCCGTTGCTGCCACCCGAGTCCGCAACCGCGGCGAAGACCTCGACGGTGCTTCCCGCGGGAGCCGTCCCGCTCGCCGCCGTCGACGACACCCCGGCGATCACCGGGAAGTCGATGCCGTCGTTGCCCACCGCGGTGTTGGTGTTGTTGCCGTCGTTGGCATTGACCCCGGTCACCGGCACCAGGTCGATGCCCATCCCGCCGTTGCCCTGGATGGAGTTGGCGGTGATGCGGTTGAACAGCGTGGTCGCCGTCCCCGACACGTACTGCACCGACACTCCCGCGCTGGCGTTGCCGCGGATCACGTTGGACTGCACCACGCTGTTGTGCGGCCCGTTGTAGATGAGCACGCCGTAGCTCTTGTTGCCCGCCGTCGCAGTGTTGGCGGTGTTGGTGCCGATGCGGTTGCCGTTGACCACGGTGCCGTTGGTGCCGGTGTCGGCGATGAGCACCCCGCTGCCGGTGTTGGCGCTGATGGTGTTGCCCAGCACCTGCGGGCCCGGGGTGCCGTTGAAGGCGTGCACGCCGTTGGCCTGGTTGCCCAGCGGGGTGCTGCCGTCGACCTTGAGCCCGATGACGTTGCCCTGCACCACCGTGCCGGTGGTGCCGCCGCGGTCGACGTACACGCCGTCGCTGTTGTTGCCGGAGATCAGGTTGCCCGATCCCGCGACAGTGCCGCCGACGGTGGTGTTGCAGGCGCCGTTCTGCACCTTGACCCCGGCGTCGAGGTTGGGCACGTTGACCGTGCCGCTGGGATTGGTGCCGATGTAGTTGCCCTGCACGGTGTTGTTGCACACCGCCCGCGCCGGTGCGCCGATGCCGTCGATCTGGATGCCGTCGTCGTGGTTGCCGGCGATGACGTTGCCACTGCCCGACACGGTGCCGCCCACCGTGTTGTGGTCGGCGCAGACCTCCATCTGCACCCCCTCGCCGGTGTTGCCGTACGGGCTCGGCTTGACGCCTTTGGCGTTGAGCCCGAGCCAGTTTCCCTCGACCACGTTGTTCGACGCGGCGCTGCAGGTGCCGTCGCTGTTCAGCGTGCCGAGGAACTGCACGGCGATGCCGTTGTTGCCGGAGATGATGTTGCGCTCGCCCGCGGTGGTGCCGCCGATGCGGTTGCCGGTGGAGCCGTTGGCCACCTGCACGCCGCCGCCCGCGTTGGGCAGGCGGTTGAGGCCGTCGGCGGTCATGCCCACGTAGTTGCCGATGATCACGTTGCCGGCGCTCTGGGTGATCTGCACGCCGTCGCCGCCGAGCGCGCCGGAGAGCACGTTGCGGTCGGCCGCGGTGGTGCCGCCGATGGTGTTGCCGCCGGGTCCGCCCTGGATGCCCACGTCGTCGTTGCCGACGCCGGCGGCGGTCACCCCGTCGGCGGTGCCGATCCAGTTGCCGGCGACCGTGTCGCTGCCGCCGCCGTTGCGGATCAGCACGCCCCAGGCGTGGAAGCGGGTGATCACCAGGCCGCGCACGCTGTCGTTCTGCCCCTGGAGGACGATGCCGCTCATGTTCGACGAGCTGGTGGGATCGTCGATGCGGATGCTCGGCGGCGTCGCGCCCGGCTGGGTGGTGGCGTCGATGCTGACGTTGGCGGCGGTGATCTCGGGCAGCCCGACGCCGCTGCCCGAGCCGATCTCGATGGTCTGCGCGCCGCCGGGCGGGATGTCGAACTGGATCAGCCCGCCGCCGGCGCTGTTGGCGGCGCCAATGGCGGCGCGCAGCGTGCAGCTGCCGGTGGTGCAACTGCCGCCCGTGTCGGCGGTGCTGTTGACGACGAAGGTCGGCACCGCGGCGCGCACGGGGATTCCCCAGATGAGCGAGGCGACCACGGCAGCGGCTGCTGCTGCCGCAAGGCGCCACGCACGACGGCTGTCCCGCATCGCCATGCCCCACTGAGATGCTGCCCCTGCCGGCCCAGTCTACGGATGCGTACCTCGCGGCATCACCCCCCGTGCGGGGTGCTGGACGGGTTGCGCGCCGACTCCGCGGTGGTCAGACTTCGCCACGTCCGCACAGCACCGCTGCATTCAGGGAGCTTGGAATCACGATGGCACTCGACAGCGACGGCTATGGCCCACGCCCCGACCAGGGCGACGTCGACCGGCTGCTCGAGGACGCCCGGACGCTCTCGCCGCTGGGCGTGGAGCGGGCGGCGCAGGGCTGGGTGACGCACGCCGGGTCCGGCACTCACGACAGGTGGCACGAGGCGCAGCGCGCCGCGCTCCATTCCCTGGAGGCGCATGGGCGGACCACCGAGTGGGAGGAGCTGCGCCGCCGCATCCTCGGTCTGACCGAGAGCCGGCAGGCGATGGTCGCCTGGCGGGCCGAGCACGGCGAGGTCGGTCATCACGCCGAGGAGGCGCTGCTCGGCGCGGCGCTGGCGCTGGTGGCGCGGCCCGGCCTCGACGTCGACAACGCGCGCGTGCTGCTCGCCCCGATGGCCGAAGCCCTTCCCTGGCTGACCTAGTCGCGTCGACCTGGCTCAGCGCAGCGTGGTGGCGAAGCAGATGCCGAAGGCGCCGATGCCCACGGTCAGCCACGCCACGTAGTCGGTGACCACCCCGGTGTGCGTGCGGCGCAGCGCGTCGAGAGGCCGGCGCACCAGCACCTGACCCGCCGCCTGCACCGCCGACGGCAGCTGGTGGCGGAAGAGTGCCAGCAGGGCCAGCAGCGCGGCACCGCAGACGGCGCCGAGAGCGTGGCCGACGTCGGTGGCGCCCGGCGTGGTGACCGGGTGCGACAGCGGGGTGAAGGCCGCGGCGCGCTGCAGCACCGAGCCGATGTAGTGCCCCTGGTCCATGAAGTTCTCGGCGTAGCGCTGGGCCGCACCCGCCACGGCGGGCAGCACGCCGACCAGCAACCCGCCGAGCAGCAGCAGCACGGTGGGCGCGGCCATGGTCCACGGCGTCGAGTAGCCAACGCCGGTCTCGGGTTCCTTCTGCTCACCTTCCTCCGGCGAATAGAAGCCCAGCGCCGGCTCGCCGATGCCGGCGAACACCGTCATCGCGGTGCGCAGCACGGCGCCGCCGGTGAGGATGCCGGCGGCGATGAACACCGCGTCGACCCACAGGTAGCCGCTGCTGCCTGCGGCGCCCTCGATCAGCTCGCCGCCGAGGTAGGTGCCGAAGGGCGGCAGCCCGGCCAGCGCCAGCCCGCCGACGACGTAGACGACGGCCAGCCAGCCGAGCCCGCGACCCAACCCCTTGAGCCGCACCTCGTCGAACTCGTTGTGGCGGTGGGCGAGGACGCCGGCGCAGAGGAACAGCGACGACTTCACCCCCGCGTGCCCCAGCACGTACACCGCGGTGCCGGCCAGCGCGTCGCCGCTCTGCAGCGCCATGCCGACGAGGAACAGCCCCACGTGCGACACCGTGGAATAGGCGAGCAGTCGCTTGAGATGGTGCTGCATGAAGCACATCAGCCCGCCGAGCAGCGCGGTGACCACCCCGGCGACGACGAGGATGGCGCGCACCGGCTCGGCGTGGGTGGCCAGGGTGCCGCCGAATACGGTCCAGTAGATGCGCCACACGCCGTAGAGGCCCATCTCGACCATGACGCCGGAGAAGAGGATGCACACCGGCGTCGGCGCCACCGCGTGCGCGTCGGCCAGCCAGAAGTGGAAGGGCACGATCGCCGCCTTGACCAGGTAGCCGCACATCAGCAGCACGAAGGCGGCGACGGCCAGCTGTCCCGCGGGATGCGCATTGAGCGTGGCGCCGATCTGGGCGAAGTTGAGCGCGCCGGTGCGGCCGTAGACCAGGCCGGTGCCGAGCAGGACGATGAAGGCGGCGATGGTGTTGGTGACGCCGAAGTTGATGCCGCCCTGCACGCCGCTGCGCTCCTCGGTCTTGTAGCCGGCGAGGACGATGGCGGTGACGCTGGCCAGCTCGAAGAAGACGAAGAGGTCGAAGAGGTCACCGGTCAGCGTGTAGCCGACGATGGCGGCGTCGAAGGCGAGCATCAGCGCGTGGTAGCGGCTGCCGACTGAGTCGAAGTAGCGCCAGGAGAAGAGAAGCGCGGCGCAGGTCAGCGCGGCGGCCAGCACCGCCATGCCGGCGCCGAAGGGGTCGATGGCGAAGTCGATGCCGAGGGCGAGGTGGCCCACCGGCGTCCAGCCGCCGAACCAGTAGACGATGGGCGCGTTGGCGGAGCCCACCAGCAGGGCGAGGCAGATGCCCAGCGTGGCCAGGGCGACGGCGCCGCTCAGCAGCTCGTAGACGGGGCGTGGCGTGAAGTTGTCGCACGCCGCCGCGACCGCCGCGCCCAGCAGGGGCACGGCGACCGCCAGCGGCGCGAGCACCTCCACCCGGGCTATCCCTTCAACGCAGCGAGCTCGCGGGGGTCGAGCGTGCCGAAGCGCTGCTTGGCCACCACCGCCATGGTGAGCAGCACCGCGGTCAGCGTCGACTCGACGACCACGTCGGTCAACGTCAGCGCGCCGACCACGGGGTCGACGGTGGGCGTGTTCCTGGGGATGTCGTAGAAGATCGGCGCCGCCGCGCCGGTGCGGTATCCCGCGGCGAGGATGACGATGTACGTCGCCGCCTGGATCACCTGCAGGCAGACGATCATGTGGATCAGATTGCGGCTGCGTACCACACCCCACAGGCCGACGATCACCAGCCACACCGCCAGTGCGTACGGCAGGAAACCGGGAAACGCGGTCATGACTGCGTCTGCTCCTCCTTCTCGGGTGCTCCCTCCGCCTCGATGAGGAACTCCGACACGATGAGCACGAACGCCGAGGCGACCTCGAGCCCGACCAGCGCGTTGACGATGGGGATGAACCCCGCCGAGGTCAGCTGTCCGGTGGTGCCCAGCGGCAGGATGTTCTGGAGGAAGGCGGCACCCAGTCCCAGCGTCGCCGTACCGACGGCGACGAAACCGCCCGCGCCGATGCTGTGGGTGACCTCGGTCAGCTCCTTGCCGAAGAGCCGGGAAACCTGCAGCCGGCGACCGGCCAGCAGCGCGACGAAGGCGGCGGTGGCGATGACGACTCCGCCCTGGAAGCCGCCGCCGGGCGTGAGGTGGCCGTGGCTGACCACGTAGACGCCCAGCACGATCACCGGTGCGACGAGAAACCGTCCCACCAGCTGGACCAGCTCGGTGGTGGCGGGTGGGTCGGACGCGGCGCCCGAGTTGCTGCCATCATTGGCCTGATCACCCTGGTCGCGCCGGGCCCGCTGCTCCTCGCGCAGCCGGCGCAGGAGGACGGACACGCCGACGGCGGCGACGAAGAGGATGAACTCCTCGCCGATGGTGTCGAAGCCGCGGTAGTCGAAGGCGGTCGCGGTCACCGCCTCGGTGGAGCGGCGCTGGTCCATCACGTGCGAGGCCACGTAGTCGCCGTACGGCCCGGGGTAGTTGCCGAAGGGCGGCATGCCCCAGGCGCCCCAGAGCATCAGCCCCGCCGTCGCGGCCAGGCCGGCGGCGAGGAGAGCGGTGCCGCGGCGGCCGGTCATGCCCGGCGGTCGCGAACCCTGGCCAGCGCCAGCAGCACCATCAGCGGCAGCACCACCGCCTCCACGGTGATCATCGACAGCGCCACGTCGGGCGCCTGCAGGACGAAGAACGCGGCCACCAGCAGCATCCCGAAGATGCCCGCGTTCATCACCTGCTTGAGCGGGTCGCGCGTGGCCACCACCGCGAGCGAGCTGAGCGCCACCAGCAGGAAGACGATGACCTGCAACGGACTCATCGTCCAGCCTCCTGCTCGGGGTGCGCCTCGGGCAGCTCGTGGGGCGCGATCGCCCAACCGCCGTGCTCGTTGATGCGCATGCCGCGGGCCTGCACGTGGGTGGCGAAGGGCGCCAGCAGCAGCAGGGTCACCGCGACCAGGCAGGCCGACACCCCGGCGACGTCGAAGCCGCGCGACACCACCACCGACACCGCGACCAGCGGCATGCCGAGGACGGCGATGGGGCCCTGGAAGTGGAGGCGGTCGTACGCGGTGGAGCCAGCTGCGACGCCGATGCACGACAGCACGATCACCGCGCAGCCGGCGGCGAGCAGGACGCGCTCGGCGATCAGCGAGGCGCTCACACCCAGCGCTCCAGGAAGCGCGCGAAGGCCATCGCCCCGCCGGTGGCGAGCAGCGCCAGCACCTCGGCCAGGGTATAGAACGCAGGACGGCCAAAACCCTGGCAGAGCAGCACCACGACGACCACCGCCACCATCTGCGCGGTGGTCAGCGCGACCAGCGCATCGCGCACGGTGCGCCGGTAGCAGACCCAGAGCAGCGGGATCATCGCCGCCAGCAGCACCGCGGCGCCGACCAGCCATTCGTTCACAGCCGCACCACCGGACCGGGCGATGGGCCCTCACCCAGCTGCAGCTCGTGGATGAGCAGGACGTTGTGCTCGTGGTCGAAGCCGAAGCTCAGTGTCATCGGCGTGGCGCAGACGGCGTAGTCCTGGGCGGCGCGGCGCGCCGACCACCATGGCGTGTCACCGCCGAGGTTGATCTCGACGGCGCGCACGCGCCCGGCGACGTGGCGGCCGCGGGCGAGACTGCTGAGCAGCACGGCGAGGACGCGCAGAGAGTCGGTGACCGCGCGCGCCGGCACGCGCCGCAGCTCGTACCAGAGCCGCGTGTCGGCGCGGACACGCACCTCGCGGGTGTGGCGCAGCACCGTCGCGGCGGTGGCGCCCATCGCCGCTGCGCCGAGTCCGACGACGAACTCCGGGATGCTGTAGGTGTCGGAGAGCAGCATGTAGAAGCCGAACCCGAGCGCCAGCCATGCCAGCCAGTGAGCGCCGTCCTCCCGGACCAGCCTGCGGGACATCGACGGACCTCCGTGCGCGCGCAGCTTCGCCTGCATGAGGGCCTACAGAATTGATGATAGCCTAGCTGTAGGGTCCACCCCGTGGCCGGGATGTGGGCGCCGCGCGCCGTGCCGGCTGCGCCGCTCCGGCGGCCAAGGGGCCATGGTAAGTAGGGGCCGATGACCGTTCCGCCCTGGTCGGCGCACCTGCCTGCAGGCATGGCCGCGGCCGACGTCGACCTGCTCGCCGAGGGCAGCCTGCCGCGCGCAGCAGCACGGCGCTGGCGCGCCTCGCCCGACGCGCCGCTGCTGCACTGTCCCGACCACGGCTGGCGCAGCGCCGCCGACCTCGACCGCGACACCGCGCGGGTGGCGGCGGGGCTGCATGCCGCGGGCCTCCGCGCCGGCGACCGGCTGGTGCTCTGCGCCGCATCGTCGTGCCGCTTCGTCGACGTCTACGCCGGGGCGCTGCGACTCGGCGCGGTGGTGGTGCTGCTCAACCCGTCGTGCAGCGAGCGCGAGGCGCTGCACGTCGCCGCCGACTCCGACCCCGCCGCCGCGGTGGTCGACGACCCGCAGCGCGGGACGTGGATCGCGCGGGGCGCGCCCGCGCTGCGCCACGTCTTCACCGCCGATGCACCGCCGGACGGTGACCGCGTGCCGCCGCTCGACGCGGCGATTGCCACCGACCCCGCGTTGCTCATGTATACGTCAGGAACGACGGGAACTCCCAAGGGCGCGCTGCTCAGCCACGGCAACCTGCTGGCCAGCGCGGCGTCGGTGGCACTGGCCTGGCGGTGGACGGAGCGCGACCGGCTGCTGCTGGCGCTGCCGCTGTTCCACGCCCACGGACTCGGCGTGGGGCTCAACGGCACCCTGCTCACCGGCGCGTCGGCGGTGCTGCTGCCGCGATTCCAGGCCACCGAGGTGCTCGACGCCGCGGCGGCGCACCGGGCGACGATGTTCTTCGGCGTGCCCACGATGTACGCGCGCCTCGCCGCCGAGCCGCGCGCCGCTGAGCTGTCGCGGCTGCGCCTGTGCGTCTCCGGCTCCGCGCCGCTCTCGCCGGCGCTGTTCGCCCGCATCGCCGAGCTGTCCGGCCAGCGCGTGCTGGAACGCTACGGCATGACCGAGACGCTGATGACGGTGTCCAACCCGCACGACGGTGAGCGGCGTCCCGGCACGGTGGGACTGCCGCTGCCCGGCGTCGAGGTGCGCCTCAGCGACGGTGAGCGGGGCGAGATCCTGGTGCGCGGTCCCAGCGTCTTCGCCGGCTACTGGCGCAACCGCGCGGCGACGCAG
>CAZCJX010000059.1:0-13257 GCA_964499205.1 uncultured Actinomycetes bacterium
CGGGCACGGCAGCGTGGCCGCCGGGCTGCTGGTCGCCTGCGCCACCGTGGCCGCTGTCGCCGCGTTGCTCGCCCGGCACGGCGCCCCTGCCGGACCGCGCCCCCATCCCACCGACCCGTCCGCCGCGCACCGGCCGCTGGTCGGGTTCCTCGGCGCCGCCCAGCAGCCGCTCGCGCTGCCGCCCGCCGCCGCGCCGCCGGCTGCCGCGCCCCCTGACGTCGCCGCCGCTCCCCCGCTGCGCAAGCACGAGCTGTTCGGCTTCGCGCCCTACTGGACGCTCGACAGCTCGCCGGGGTTCGACCTCCACGACCTCACCACGCTGGCCTACTTCGGCCTCGGCATCCAGCCCGACGGCACCCTGCAGCAGTCGGGCGACGGCCGCGACGGCTACGACAGCGCCCTGCTCGCCGCGCTGATCACCCGCGCCCACGCCTCCGGTGCCCGCGTGGTGCTGACGGTGACCGCCTTCGACGACGGGCAGATCCACCAGCTCCTCTCCGATCCCGCGGCGGCCGACCGCCTGGGGTCGCAGCTGGTGGAGGCGATCCGGGCCAAGAACATGGACGGAGCCAACCTCGACGTCGAGGCGACCGGGGGCGGCGACCGCGCCGCGTACGTCGCGTTTGTGTCGAAGCTGGCCCGAACGCTGCACGCCGCCGACCCGCACTGGCAGGTGACCGTCGACACCTACGCCGGCTCCGCGGCCGACCCGTCGAGCTTCTTCGACGTCGCCGGGCTGGCCCCGTCGGTGGACGCCTTCTTCGTGATGGCCTACGACATGTACGGCGACGGCCACCACGCCCAGCCCAACGCGCCGCTCGACAACTACCAGTTCAACGACAACGCGGCGATGGCGGCGTACACCTCGGTGGTGCCGGCGGGAAAGGTGCTGCTGGGGACGCCGTTCTACGGGTACGACTGGCAGGTCAGCGACAACAGGCCCAATGCCGACGCGGTGGGCGATCCCACGCCGCTGACCTATGCGCAGATCCGCTCGGCGGCGCACCCGGTGCAGTGGGACGGGCAGGGGTCGGTGCCGTTCACCGCGTACCAGGCGGGGGACGGGTCGTGGCACGAGACGTACTACGACAACCCACAGTCGCTTGCGCTCAAGGCGCAGCTGGTGAATCGCTACCGGTTGCGGGGGTTGGGGATCTGGGCGCTGGGGATGGACGGGAACGACCCGGCGATGATGGCGGCGCTGCTGGGGCATGCCGCGCCGTTGAAGGTGAGCGGTGCGGCTGCCACGCCGTCGCCGAGCGCGAAGGCGCCCGCCGCGGCGACGGCGTCGTCGAGCACGAGCACGTCGTCGAGCAGTTCCAGCGCGTCCTCGTCGTCATCGAGGTCGACGTCGTCGTCAGGCTCGTCGTCGAGCAGCAGCAGCTCGAGCAGCTCGTCGGCGACGGTGCCCGCGCCCCCGCCTAGCGCGTCGCCGCCGCTGCCGTTGCCGAGCGCGCCCTTCTGACCTGAGCGTCGCGCGCCTCGCGGGGTACCGCGCCGCGCGCCTCATGGCGCTAGCGCGCCGGGTGCATCTCCTCCTCGGAGGCATGGTAGTGGTCGCTGATCTGCACCCACGACGACGCGTTCACCCCGCCGGGCAGCGGCGTGTTCCCGTCGAAGTAGCGCACCGCGCCGGTGTCGACGTTGCGGTACTCGCCCGGGCTCACCACCGAGCCGGGCGGGAAAGTCACCGGCCGGCTCGGCCGGTCCGGCTCGGTGCGATGCTCTCCGCTCGCGTCCTGGGCGTGGTAGTGGTCGCTCACCTGCTGCCATGACCCCGAGTTCACGCTCCCCGGCAGCGCGGTGTTGCCGTCGAAGAAGCGGATCGCTCCCGTCTCGACGTTGCGGTACTCGCCGGAGCTCACCACCGTGCCGGGCGCGAACAGCACCGGCCGCGTCGGGTGCTCGGGGTTGGAGCGCGTCGCACCGCCGAGCGCGCCGGAATCGGGGAGCTGGGCGTGGTAGTGGTCGGAGACCTGCTCCCAGGAGGGCGAGTTGACGCCGCCGGGGATGGGCGTGTTGCCGTCGAAGTAGCGGATGTACCCGGTCTCGGTGTTGCGGTACTCGCCCGGGCTGACGACGATGCCGGGACCGAAGCGGACGCCGCGCTGGGGCATGAGGGCACACCTCCTGGACGCATGTGGGATGTCGCCCGCCGAGTGTAGCCATGACTGCGCTGCGGGTCGAGGTCTTCGGCCCAGTCCGCGCAGCGTCGCTCAGCGCGCCGGCAGGAACTCGATGCGCGCGCCGGTCCCGGCGCTGCGGCCGCGCAGGAAGCGCTCCACCGCACTGCTGAACTCGGCGGGCCGCTCCAGCTGCGGGCAGTGGCCCGCCTCGTCCATGACGTAGAGCTGCGACGAGGGCACGATGCGGTGCAGCGCCGCTGCGTGTGCAACGGGGACGAGGCGGTCGTGCCGCCCCCAGACCAGCAGCGACGGCACGCCCAGCGCATGCGCCTGGTCGGCGAGCCGGCCGCTCGAAAGCTCCCGGACGATGTCGTGGCCGAGGTCGAAGAGGCGGCGCACCTGCGCGGGCGTGGCGTGGTGCGCGGCGAACTCGCGGGCGCAGGCGGCGTCGACGTTGCCGGGATGGTGCAGCACCAGCGTCGCGTACACCTCGGCGACGACGCGTTGCAGCAGCGCCCTGGGAAGTGCGGCTGCGGCGGGACCGACCAGCAGCTGCAACGGCATCTGCGCGGTGACCAGCCGCCACCACAGCGGCACGCCGCGGCTCAGCCCGGCGCAGCCGACCAGCACCAGGCGCGACACGCGCAGCGGTGTGCGCAGCGCAGTGTCGAGCGCCACGGCGCCGCCCAGCGAGTTGCCCACCATGACCGCGCGGCCGCGCGGCGCCACCGCGGCGATCAGCTCCTCGGCCCAGTGCGCGTACCAGTCGACCAGGGGACGGTGCGCGACCGGCTGCGAGCCGCCGAAGCCGGGCAGGTCGGCGGCGACGACGTGGTGGCGCCGCGCCAGGGCGGGGACGACGTAGCGCCAGGTGTGCAGGCTGTCGGCGAATCCGTGCAGCAGCACGATGGTGTGGTTGCCGGAGCCGCTTCGAGGATGCGCGTCCGGGTCCCCGCGACGCGCAGCGTGCGAACCCGTTCCTCCGCCCCGCGCCCTTCCAACCAGTGCACGGCGGCCATGCGTCGCTCTCCTGCCGGCCGCTGCGTGGTGGGATGTGGAGTGTGGCGTGGGCCGGTTGTCAGGCCAGTCTATGCGAGGCGGAGCCGCGGCGAGTAACGAATCTGCAGCGAATGGCCGGAACCGGTCAGGCCGCGGTGCGCTCCGCGGGCGCGGCGCTGCGACCGCCGCGGCGCTGGCGCGGCGCGCGTCCGCCCACCACCACCGGTCGCGGCGGTGTCGTCTCGATGCGCGAATCGACGCGCGCAGCGAAGTCCTCGAGCAGCTTCCAGGTCGTCCGCGGTGCGCTGCGTCCCGCCATCACCCCGAGATGGCCGCCCTCGACCACGTGGTACTCGCTGTCGCCGAGCACCTCGGTCCACGCTGCGACGACGTTCTTCGGCGCCAATGCGTCGTGCGTTCCCGCCACCACCAGCACCGGCACGGTGATGCGGTGCACGTCGGCGCGGCGGCGTCCGACGGTCATCGTGCCGTCCTGGATGCGACCGTCGAGCAGCCCGCGCACCAGCTCGAAGCCGGCGCGACCGGGGTATGCGGCGAAGGCGTCGACGTAGTCGCTGAGCGACTCGAAGTGGACCAGGAAGTCACGGTCGTCGAGGTTGCGCAGCAGCGTCAGTGGCTTGGTGACCTGCTTGACCGGCGAGGTCATCTTGAACATCCACGACACCACCGGCGCGGGCAGTCCTGTCTCGCGCGCCAGCTTCAGCGCGGCCTGTGTGATGGGCAGGCCGGCCAGCGGGTAGAGGGGGTGGCCGCGGGTGAGGTCGAGCGGGCTGGCCAGCAGGGCGAGGCCGGCGACGCGCGTGCGGGCGATGCGCGAGGTGGCATAGAGCGCGGCGAAGATGCCGCCGGCGCACCAGCCGGCGAGCACCACAGGGACGCCGCCGCAGTCCTCCCAGGCGACCTCCACGGCGCGGGCCACGTAGCCGTCGACGAAGTCGGCCAGCGAGAGGTGGCGGTCGGCGACGCCGAGGCTGCCGTAGTCGAGCACGTAGGTGCGGAAGCCGGCGTCGGCCAGCGCCTGGACCATGGAGGCGCCGCGGCGGATGTCGTAGACGCGCGCCGTGCCGCCCAGCGGGGGGACGAGCACGATCGGCGCGAGGTGGCGGGGGCCGGCGGGATCGTGGCGGCGCACCTGGCAGTGGGGCTCGTCGAGGACGACGGTGTGCGGCGACGGACGGGTGTCGGCGAGGTGGCCCCGGAAGATGCGCTCGGTGACGTTGGCCCCGACGCGGACCGAGGCGCGGCCGGCGCGCTCCCCCTCGCGGAGGACCCTGCGCGTGGCCTGCTGGGCGGCCGCGGCGGGGAGGGGCAGGGCGAGCTGCACGGCGCCGCGGGCAAGACCGGACACGGTGGAGAGGGAGGGGGTGGCCATCGCGGTGCTCTTCTCCTTGGTCCGCGCCGACGGGGCGGTCGCGGCCGGTGCGCTGGTCGGGCGCCCGTGCTAGGCTTTCGTGCTAGACGGACGTCCAAATAGTACCCGGCGGCCGGCGTCCGGCGCAAGCTCTCCACCCGCAGCCCATGGCCACCGCGCTTCCCGACGACCATTCCGCTTCGCGTGCCGAGGATCGGCGCGACCAGATCCTCGCCGCTGTGCTCGCCTGCCTCGGCGAGGGCGGCTTCGACGCCGTGTCGATGCGCGCCGTCGCCCAGGGCGCCGGGGTGCCCCTCGGCAGCCTGCACTACTACTTCCGCAGCAAGGAGGACATGGTCGGCGCCGCCCTGGCCCGCAGCGTCGAGGAGCTGATCGCCGACATCGTGCGCGACGTCGACGAGACCGCCCCGCCGCGCGCCCGCCTGCGCAGTCTGGTGGTCGACGCCATGCCGCGCCTGTGCAGCGACCCCGGCCGCGTCCCGGTGTACATCGGCTTCTGGAGTTGGTGCCAGAGAGTGCCAGAACGCCGGGCCCTCTATCACCGCGTCTCCGAGTCGGTGCACGAGCGCCTGCGCCTGCTCGTCGACGACGGCAACCGCCGCGGCGACTTCCACGCCCCCGACCCCGCGGTCGCCGCGACGCTGGTGCTCAGCACCCTCGTCGGCTTCCTCCTGGACCACCACGGCACCGAACCCCCGCCCGAGCTGGTCACCGGCCTCCACGCCTGCCTGGAGGCCGCCCTCGGCGCTCCGGCCTGAGGCGCCGCACGGTCGCAGCCGGCACCTGGCTAGACTGCCCCGCACGCCAAACCCACCTGCACAGTTCTGGAGGCCGGCCGATGAGGACGTTCGCGAGCGCCGACGAGGTGCGCGCCGCAGTCGGGGAGCACCTGGGGTACAGCGACTGGCACGTCGTCGACCAGGAGCGCATTGACCGGTTCGCGGACGCGACCGGTGACCACCAGTGGATCCACGTCGATCCCGAGAAGGCGAAGTCGGGGCCGTTCGGGACGACCATCGCGCACGGGTACCTGACGCTGTCGCTGATCCCCTGGCTGATGGGCGAGGTGGTGGGCTACAGCGGCGTGAAGATGGGCGTCAACTACGGCTGCAACAAGGTGCGCTTCCCCGCGCCGGTGCCCTCGGGTTCGCGGGTGCGCGCCGGCGCCGAGCTGGCCGAGGTCGAGGACGTGGGTGGTGGCGCGCTGCAGCTGGTGACGCGCGTCAGCATCACCGTCGAGGGGCAGGAGAAACCGTCGTGCGTGGCCGAAACGGTGTCGCGGCTGTACTTTTGATCCCGTCGAGCCCCCGCCGGTAGGCGGCCGCGCCGGCGCGCCGACTCAGAGCTTGGCGAAGGCGAAGGCGAGGTGCACGAAGGTGCGCGCAGGAGCGCCGCTCGGCCCCTTGGGGATCTGCGTCTGGTCGCCCTGGTCGTTCCACACCGTGCCGGCGATGTCGAGGTGCACCCAGGGCAGGTCGCCGACGAACTCGCGCAGGAACACCGCCGCCGACGTCGCACCGCCCTGGCGGCCGCCCAGGTTCTTGACGTCGGCCACCTCGCTGGTCAGGCAGACGTCGTACTCGGGGTCGAGCGGCAGCCGGGCCACCCGGTCGCCGCCGCGCCGCGCCGCGTCCTGCACCATGCCGGCCAGCCCGTCGTCGTTGCTGAACAACCCCGCGTTGACGTGGCCCAGCGCCACCACGATGGCGCCGGTCAGGGTGGCGACGTCGACCACGTGGGTGGCGCCCAGCTTGCGCGCGTAGGCGATGCCGTCGCTGAGGATGATGCGGCCCTCGGCGTCGGTGTTGGTGACCTCGATGGTCTTGCCGCTCATCGAGGTGAGCACGTCGCCGGGCTTGTAGGCGTGGCCGCCCGGCATGTTCTCGGTGGCGGGAACCACGGCGATCACGTTGGCCTTGGGCTTGAGTTGGGAGATCGCCCACATCGCGCCGAGCACCGCCGCGCCGCCGCCCATGTCGAACTTCATCTGCTCCATGCCGCTGGCCGGCTTGATCGAGATGCCGCCGGTGTCGAAGGTGATCCCCTTGCCCACCAGGGCGAGTCGCGGTCCGTCGGGGCGGCCGCCGTCCCAGCGCACCACCATCATCACCGGCGGCTCGTCGCTGCCCTTGGCGACGCCGAGCAGCGCGCCGGCGCCCTCGCGCTCGAGGTCGGCCCGGTCGAGCACGTCGACCTCCAGGCCGGTGCCCTTGCAGAGCCGACGCACCGACTCGGCGAAGAGCGTCGGGGTCAGCGTGTTGCTCGGCGCGGTGACCCACTCGCGAACCTGGTTGGTGGCCTGGGCCAGCACCACCGCCTGTTGCAGCGCCTCGTCGAGCCCGGCGCCGTCCTGCAGGCCGCTGACCTCGATGGTCTCGAAGCCCGGCTCATTCTTGCGCTCGCTCTTGTTGAGGTCGCCCTGGAAGTTGCCCAGCAGGGTGCCGGTGACCACCCCGTGCACGGTGTCGAACGGCGCCGCCGCGGCGTCGCCGTTGCGGCCGGCGATGGCGTCGACCACCGCGGGGTCGACGTGCAGGCTGAGGCTGCGCACCCCGTTCTTGCGCAGCGTGGCGCCGGCGAACCAGTACGCGTTGTGCAGGCGGAAGGCGTCGAGCTGCGCCGGCTTGCCCAGCCCGACCACGCACACCCGCTTGGCGGGCAGGCGGCCGAGCGTGTGCACCACGGTGCGCTCGCTGAACTTGCCGGTGAGCTCCTTGCTGTCGCGCATCTCGCTGAGCAGGCCGTCGAGCGCCCTGTCGACCTCCTGCGCCGCGGGGGACAGCACGTCCTCGAAAGCGGTGACCACCACCGCGTCGCCGCCCGACTCGGTGACGGCGTTCTTGCCAAGCTTGACCTGAACCACTCTCACTCCACTGAATGGGCGACCGCACGGTCACGGTACCGCCGTTCGATTCCCGCCACCTTCTCGATGTTGGCCTGCTCCGACTCGTCGACGTCCGCGGTGTGCAGCCAGGCGTCGACGATCTCCTCGGCGACCGCCGCGCTGGTGGCGCGCAGCGAGAGGGCGAGGACGTTGGCGTCGTTCCAGCGCCGGGCGCCGCGCGCGGTCTCGGCGTCGCCGCAGAGCGCGGCGCGGATGCCGGGCACCTTGTTGGCGGCGATGCTGACGCCGGTGCCGGTCCAGCAGCAGACGATGCCGTCGTCGACCGCGCCGGTGGCCACCAGGCGGGCCACCTGCTCGGCGACGTCCGGCCACGGCGCCGCATGGGACTGCACTGCGCCACAGCGGACCACGGCGCAGCCGCTGCCCTCCAGCCTGTCCGCGATGCCGTCGGCGACGGGGTGCCGCATGTCGCTGCCGACGGCGACGCGTCGTGGCTCGGTCATGCCCTCGTTCCCTTCCCCAGCGAGGCGCGGATGCGCCGCACGTCCTCGGCGGTGAAGCGGTTGCGGCCCAGCTCGTCCACGGCGCTGGCGTGGATGCGGTCGTCGCGGATCCAGTTGACCACCACCTGCGGCTTGACGCCGAGCATCGGCCCCACCTCGGCAGGGCCGTACAGCTCGCCGTCCACCGGCTCGGGACGAGGCCTGTCCACACTCACGAACGGCGATGGTACTCCCGCCGCTCACGGCCCTATCGATGACGTGTGTGCAGGGGACGAGAATGGCTGACAGTGGAGCTGTCGAGACTGCGCGAGGAGCTTGTCGCCGAGGCGCTGCGGCGGGGATTCGCCGCCGCGGGCGTCGCCGGAGTGCGGCCGTTCTGGCGCGCCCGCGAGCGCGCGCTGCGGGCGGTGCGCGAGGGGCGGATGGCCGGGATGGAGTGGTACGACGAGCATCGCGCCGAGGGGATCACCGACCCCGCCGCGCCGCATCCCTGGGCGCGCTCGCTGCTGGCGCTGGCCTGGCCGATCCCGCCGGCGGCGGCGCCCGGCTCCGATGTGGTGACGCCGCCGGGTGAACCCGGGCGCCCCCGCGGGCGGTTCGCGTCGTACGCGTGCCTGGCGGCCTCGGACGGCTCCAGCGTCGACTACCACGACGCCCTGGCGGCTGCCTGCGACGGGCTGGCGTCTTGGCTCGCCGAACGCGTCCTCGAGCTGCGCTGGAAGCGCTTCGTCGACCACGGCTGGGCGATGGACCGCGCCGTCGCCGAGCGCGCCGGGCTGGGCTTCGCCGGCAAGCACGCCGGGCTGATCACCCCGCAGGCCGGGTCCTACGTCCTGCTCGCCGAGATGCTGCTCTCGGTGGCGCTGCCGCCCTCGCGGCCGTCGCGGCGCTCCTGCGGGACGTGCGCCGCCTGCCTGCCCGCCTGCCCCACCGGCGCCATCGTCGAGCCGGGCGTCATCGACGCGCGGCGCTGCATCTCCTACCTCACCATCGAGCACCGCGGCCCCATCCCCGTCGAGCTGCGGCCGCTGATCGGCACCTGGGCCTTCGGCTGCGACCTCTGCCAGGAGGCCTGCCCGATCAACGCCCGCCTCGCCCCGCCGCCCATGGCCGCCGGACCGGCAACCACGCGGAGCGGGCCGGTGCCCTTCCCCGACCTGGTGGAGTGCCTGGAGCTGGACGAGGAGGAGTTCCGCCGCCGCTTCCGGCGCACCGCCGTCTGGCGCACCGGCCGCGCCGGGCTGGCGCGCAACGCCGCCATCGCGCTGGGCAACGCGGGCGACCGCGGCGCCGCGCCCGCCCTGCGCCGAGCGCGCGACCGCGATCCCGACGCTGCGGTGCGCGAGGCGGCGGACTGGGCGCTGCAGCGGCTGGAGAACCAGCAGGCGACCTCCCGCTAGACGAGCTCCCGTCCCTGCCGCGCGGGTCCCCCCAGCGTGCGGCTACCATCCCCTCCTTCGCCCGCAGCGCCGCCGCGCACGAGGAGATCCCCACGACCACGCTGGCCGCCGCCCTCCTCGCCGCCGCCGCGGTGACCGCCGTGCTCGACTGGTACGCCGTAGCCCGCCAGGACAAGCCGCTCGAATACCTGTGCAAGCCGGCCACCCTCGCGCTGCTCACCGCTACCGCGCTGGCGCTCCACCCGGCGCACGCGGCGCAGCGCACCGCCTTCGTGGTCGCCCTGCTCCTATCGCTCGCCGGCGATGTCTTCCTGATGCTCCCCCGCGACCTCTTCGCGGGCGGCCTGGCCTCCTTCCTGCTCGGCCACGTCGCCTACGTGTACGGCTTCCGCCGAGCCGCCAGCTCCACCCTCGCCCTGGTGCTGGCGTCGATCGGCACCGCGATGCTGGTGGCGCTGGTCGGCACGCGTGTCGTCCGCGGTGTCCGCGAGCAGGGGCACCGCGAGCTGGCCGGCCCGGTGGTCGCCTACATCCTGGTGCTGTCCGCCATGCTGGTCACCGGCATCGCCACGCTCAACCCCCTCGCCGCCCTCGGCGCCGCCCTGTTCTACTGCTCCGACGCGGTGCTCGCCTGGAACCGCTTCGTCGAACCGCTGCCGCGCGGACCGGTGCTGGTGATCGTCACCTATCACCTGGCTCAGGCGCTGCTGGTGCTGAGCCTGCTGGGCTGAACAGGGGCAGCTGCTCCATCCAGCGCAGCACAGCACGCTCGTACTCGATGCCGAAGCGCAGCGCCTGCACCGGCCACTCGATCCCCGGCTGCCCCTCCAGCTGGGCATGCAGCGCCTCGTACCCGGCGAGCTGCTGCTGGTGCTGGATGCGCTGCAGGGTGAGGTGGCGGGCGAGCAGCTTGGGATCGACGTGCTCACCGAAGAAGACGGTCAGCAGCATCGGCATGCGGATCACATCCGGTCCCGGCTCGCGGGCGATCCAGGCGCGGAAGGCGGCGCGCCCGGCGTCGGTGATGGCGTAGGGGCGGCGCTCCCGGGCGCCCGTCTCGCCCGCCTCGACCAGGCCCTGCTCCTCCAGGGTGCGCAGCTCGCGATAGACCTGGCTGCGGGTGACGTTCCAGAAGCTGCCGATCGAGCCCTCGACGGTCTGTACCAGGTCCCAGCCGGTCTGCGGGCCCTGGTGGAGGAAGCCGAGCACGGAGGCGGCGGTGGCGTTCAGCTCAGCCACGGGCTTGACATAGTCCACATTGTTCGGTCAAGGTGTCAGAACACTTAGGTCGGTGCATCACGGCGCCGATGGTAGCCCAGAAGCACGAGGGAATGAACGTGACCGGCCCCTACGTCTGCTCCGCCACCTTCATCCGGATCCGCGGACCGCTGCAGGTTCTGCCCTTCCTCTGGTTCTCGGTGCGCTCGACCATCGCCGCCTGGCGCACTCCCGGGGTGAAGCGCGTCAAGCTGCTCGGCTTTCCGCTGCAGCCCTTCTACCTCACCCTGACCGTCTGGGAGTCCGAGGCGGCGATGATGCAGTTCGTCCGCTCCGACGCCCACCGGGCCGCCATGGCCGGCTTCGAGAAGTGGGCCGCCAACGCCCGCTTCGCCCGCTTCACCTCGGACACGCCGCGGGTCAGCTGGCGCCGCGCCTTCGCCGCCCTGCGCGACCCCGACGGGACCTACCGCCGCGGCACCGGCTACACCCGTCGCCCCGTCCAGCGACCCGCGGAGGCCTAGCCCCGCTCAGCCCCCGATCTGCGACATCGACCGCGCCGGCCGCACGAAGTCCGGCTCGTTGATGCGGTGGCCGGGCTCCTTGCGCCAGACGGCGTCGCGGATGATCCGCTCCAGCGCGGCGTCGTCGGCGCCACTGCGCAGGGGGGCGCGCAGGTCGGTCTCGGTCACCGAGAAGAGGCAGGTGCGCAGCTGGCCGTCGGCGGTGATGCGTACCCGGTTGCAGCGCGAGCAGAAGGGCGCGCTGACGCTGTTGATGAAGCCCAGCTCGCCGGGCGCGCCGTCGGCGAACTCGAAGCGCGACGCGGGGTCGTGCCCGTTGCCCCGCGGGCGCATGGTGAACTCCGTCTCGGCGGCGTCGAGCAGCTCCTCGCCGGGGACCACGCTGTCGCGGCCCCACTCGCCCGAGGCGTCGAGCGGCATGAACTCGATGAAGCGGACGTGCACGCCCTGCTCGCGGGCCAGGCGGGCGAAGTCGAGCACCTCGTCGTCGTTGAAGCCGCGGACCACCACGCAGTTGACCTTCACCGGCGTCATGCCCGCCTCGCGGGCCGCCTCGATGCCGTCGAGCACAGTGTTCAGGCAGTCGCGGCGGGTGATGCGGGCGAAGCGCTCGGCGCGCAGCGAGTCGAGCGACACGTTGACCCGGCGCACCCCGGCGGCGGCCAGCGCGGGCGCGTCGCGGCGGAGCAGGAAGCCGTTGGTGGTGAGCGAGAGGTCGATGTCGGGATGGAGGGCGCGCAGCATGGCGGCCAGGGTGGGCAGATCGCGGCGCACCAGGGGCTCGCCACCGGTGAGGCGGATGGTGCGGGTGCCGGCGGCGACGAAGATGGCGGCGAGGCGGGTGATCTCCTCGAAGCTGAGGATGCCGTCGCGGGGCAGCCACTGCATGCCCTCCTCGGGCATGCAGTAGACGCAGCGGAAGTTGCAGCGGTCGGTGACGCTGATGCGCAGGTCGTCGACCACCCGCCCCTGGGCGTCGCGCAGCGCCAGCTCGCTGTTCATGGCGTCGATTGTGGCACCGCTGCCGCGACGCCGCGTCCGGGGAGCCGGGTGGGCACCGATAATGCCCGCCCATGGCCGCCCGTGACGCCGCCGACCGCGACCGCCCCACCCAGCCCGGCCGCCAGTACCACCTCCAGTGCAGCCCCGGCGACGTCGGCGGCTACGTCCTCCTCCCCGGCGACCCCGGCCGCTGCGAGCTGATCGCCTCGCGCTTCGACGGCGCCCGCCTGGTCGCCGCCAACCGCGAGTTCACCACCTGGACGGGACGGCTCGACGGCGTCACGGTGAGCGCCACCTCGACCGGCATCGGCGGCCCGTCCACGGCCATCGCCGTCGAAGAGCTCTGCACCCTGGGCGCGCACACGCTGATCCGCGTCGGCACCTGCGGCGGCATGCAACCCCAGGTCCGCTGGGGCGACCTGGTGATCGCCCAGGCGGCCGTCCGCGACGAGGGCACCAGCTTCCAATACGTCCCCGCCGGCTATCCCGCCGTCGCCCACGTCGACGTGGTCCACGCCCTGCGCGCCGCCGCCGCCGAGCGCGTCGGCGGCCACCACGTCGGGCTGGTGCAGTCCAAGGACTCCTTCTACGGCGAGATGGAGCCCGACCGCATGCCCGTCGCCTTGGAGCTGCGCGCCCGCTGGGATGCCTGGATTCGCGCGGGCGTCCTCGCCTCCGAGATGGAGTGCGCAACCCTCTTCGTGGTCGGTGCGGTGCGCCGCGCCCGCACCGGCGCTGCGCTGGTGGTGGTCAACGAGACCCCGCTGACGCGCGAGATGCCGCCGCCCTCGCAGCTCCCGCTCGACGCGCTCCTCGACACCGGCGTCGCGGCGCTCCGGCGGCTGATCGCGGCCGATCGCGCTGCCCGCTGAGGTGCCTTGCCCGCTGGAGCGCTACTCGGGCTCGACCTCGCGCACCGTGTAGCCGGTTGCGTCGAGGAACCCGCGCGGCTCGACGACCTGTGCGGGCGCGCATGCACCGGTGGCGTCGGCGCCGGCGGCAAGCCGGATCGCCAGCTCAGCGAGCGAGCGCGCGGTGAAGCCATACGGGTCGGTGCCCTCGACGAGGACGGCGCGGCGCCGGCCGTCGCGCGCCTCGGCCTGGACATGGCAGGCGACCGCCTTGGTGCGTGAGGCCTCGCCGGGCCCTTCGATGCCGCGACGCGCGAGCGACTTGAGGGCGTTCGCCGCACCGGGCAGGCGCATGGCGGCAGCCAGCACGCCGGCGCCGGGCGCGGCGGGGCTGAG
>CAZCJX010000059.1:13357-18127 GCA_964499205.1 uncultured Actinomycetes bacterium
CGGGCAGGCGCATGGCGGCAGCCAGCACGCCGGCGCCGGGCGCGGCGGGGCTGAGACGGCCGTTGAGGGCGAGGTAGCCGTTGACGGTCCGCACGTCGACGTGCCGCGGCACCTGGAATGCCTCTCCGCCGGGGATGGCGCCGCCGGTCATGCGGGCGAAGCCGAGGTCCACGCTGCGCCGCATCGAGCCGATGCGCAGCGGCTGCAGCCGCCCGTCGCGCAACGCGACGCCGGGCGAGGCCATCACCCCCACCGAGCTCACCCGCGTCCCCACCGACGTCGCCGCGGACTGCGTTCCGTACACGATGCCGATCCGCTCCAGCGGTCCCATGCCCTCGGCGACGATTGCCGCGCCGAGGTCGCCGGGCACGTAGTCGAAGCCGGCCGCCGGCACCATCGCCACGCCGGCGGCGCGCGCGGGGGCATCGAGCTGCTCGAAGACCCAGCGGATGAACACCTGCTCACCGGTGGAATCGCAATAGGGCAGGGCGGCGCGCACCGCCGCCTCGGCGACCGGATGGCCGATCTCCGCGAACGGCCCGGCGCAGGAGATCACCGCTGCGCAGCCGTCGAGTGCGCGCGCGATGTCGACGGCATTCCAGGCGACCGCCCGCGCCTCGACACCGGGATGCCGGGAGGCGACATCCTCCAGCTTGGCCGGGTTGCGGCCGATGGCACGCACGGGCACCTGCCGCCCGTGGAGCTCGGCGACCACCAGCTTGCCGGTGAACCCCGTGGCGCCGACGACGGCGATCACAGCGTCGGACATCCCGCGATCCTACGGCGTTGCGGTGGTCGGCTGCGCGACAGGCCCCGGTGGCCACCAGCCGGCGGTGTGCCTGGCCGCCTCGGCGCCGACGTCGCCGTCGAAGACGTACACGGTGAAGCGGTCGACGCGCACCGTCCTGGCGGGCCTGAGCGAATCGGGCAGCGGCGACGGGAAGAAGGGGCTGCCGTCCTCGACGATGAGGAAGGTCGGCCCGGTGCCGCTCGGCGCGTACCAGGACTGCACAGTATTCGTCAAATATGGACAGAACCAGCCGGGCTGCGAGGCGTCGCATGCGGGACTCTGGAAGACGCCGCGGGACACGATGTCGCCGCCGCTCTGCCAGGTGAGCATGTCGCCCTGCCAGTACCCGGCGTAGCCGTGGTGCACGCCGAGCGATTGCAGCGTGGCCACCAGTGCCTCGGCGCGCTGCGGCAGCTGGAACTCGTCCTGTATCGCGACGTTGAGTGCCGCAGCGCCGTAGAGGCCGACCACCGCCACCGCGCCGCCGGCGAGCGCCATGCGCACCGCCGAGCGCGCCGCCACCAGTGGCACCAGGGCCGCGACGGCCCACAGCAGCGGCACCAGGTAGCGGATCGAGGAGATGTCGATCGGGATCTGGCTGAACAGGTAGGCGGCGAGGAGGAGGCCACCGACCAGCGCCCAATACGCCGAGAACACCAGCCCGCCGCGGGACTGCACACCGACATCGGCGACGCCGGAGGGACCGGCGCCGCGCCGCGCGGCGGCAAGGCCGCGCCAGGCCAGCCGCAGCAGGGTCCACAGCAGCACGGCGATCGCCGCGGCGGCGACGACTCCGCAGACGATGCGCAGCGGCAGCGGGCCGGGCGCGCGGCTCTGCCCGTTGACCATGGTCAGCACGACGTCGCGCAGCAACGCCAGGTTCTGCAGCACGCGATGCGGCGACGCGGGGGCGCTGGAGACGGGCCCCGAGTGAATGTTGGCCTGCACTGCCCACGCGGACGCCAGCCGCCACACCAGCAGTGCCAGCACCGCCGTCGCCAGGGCGACCAGCGCCACGTCACGGGCCTGCCGATCACGCCGCTGCACCCACAGCAGCACCGCCGCACCACACAGCGACGCCAGCCCGATGAAGAAGAGGTGATCCGACAGCAGCTCGATGCCACCCACCATGCCGAGCACCGCGAACACCACGAGTCGCTGCGGTGCCATCGGCGCAGCACTGCGCGCCTGCCACGTCAGCAGGCTCCCGCTGATCGCCAGCAGGAAGAACGACGTGGTGTGGAAGCTGTGCGCCAGCAGCGGTGTCAACAACAGCGGCGGCAGCACCACCGCGATCGCCGCGCACAGCATCGCGGCGCGCCCTCCCGCCAGCACGCGCACGGTCAGCGCCATCACGGTGATCGCCGCCGTGGCCGAGAGGAACGGCAGCAGCACCCACAGCGTGCGGTGCCCGGGAACCCACCGCGTCAGCACGTCGAGCCCGACCATGGTCAGGTTCGCCTCCGACGCCATGGTCACGCGCGCCCCGTGGGGAATGTGCCCGACCGACTCGGCGATCAGCATCGGCCCCACCGAGTCGCTGTTCTGCACCCATCCCAGCAGCACGGGAAGGCGGTGCAGGATCACCCCGAGCGTCGCCGCCAGGCTGGCCACAGGAAGCAGGGCGCTCCAGGTGCTCAGACCGCTCCCGCCGCGCTCGACGCTCAGCTCGTCAGGCATGCAGCGAGGCAGTGTAACGGCGCACATGCAGGCCCCGTGACGAGCGTGCAGCGTCCGTATCCGCAGTGTCCCCCGCCTCGACCTACGCGGCAGAACCAGCCGACATCGGCGTTGCCGAACGGGGGAACCACCAGCCATGAGCCACATCCGCACCGCTGCCGCGACCGTCCTTGCCGCCGCCGCACTCGCCGTAGGCGCCGGCGGCGTGGCCGCGTCCGCCTCGCACATCCTCGACCTGAACGAGGACCACATCGGCGCGTCCGCGCCCACGCCGTCGCCGGGATCGCGACTTGAAGCTCTCAACGACGACGGAACGTCGGCTGCCACCAGCGAGGCCACCACCGCAGCATCGCCCGAGCCGTCCGAGACGCCGGAAGCGGGCGACGATCGCAGCACGACGAGCACCGGCACCAGCAGCATCACCGAGTCCGAGAGCGACTCTGAGCGCAACACCACCACCGCGACAAGCACGCGCAGCGAGAGCGAGACGGAGACGGAGTCCCACACGCAGACCCAGACCGAGACCGAGCACTCCTCGTCCTCGACCACCAGCAACGTGTCCACCTCGGACACCCACGGGGGCAGCGACGGCTGACGGCGGCTCGTCGCGGGCGACCCATCCACCGGGTCGCCCGCCTGTCCCCCCTCTAGCCGGCGGCCGCGCCCAGCTCGTCGAGCCGCTCGACGACCTCCCCCGGGTGGAGCAGGAGGAACGGCGTCCGCGACGCCTCGCCCGCGGGCGGGGCCGCCCAGGCCGCGCGCCAGGCGGTCATCCCGGCGCGATGCCCGGCCTCGACGTCGACATCGCTGTCGCCGACGTACACGCCGCGCGAGGGCAGGATCCCCAGGCGTCGGGCGGCGAGCAGCAGTCCCTCGGGATCGGGCTTTGGCTCGCCGACGTCCTCGAGGCCGATCACCGCGTCGAAGTACGGCCGCAGCCCCGAGGCCTGCAGCCCCCACTGCAGCGGCTCGCGCCGCCGCGAGGACACCACCGCCATGGGCATGCCCCGCGCCCGCAGCTCGTCGAGCACGATGCCGACGCCGCGGTGGCGCCGGGGCCGGACGCGCTGGTCGAAGAGTGGCAGGATCTCGCGGGAGCGCCCCGGCCAGGCGAGCTCCAGGCGCTGGATGATCGGCTGTCCCTCGGTGGCCCAGAAGAGCTCGGCGCCGGCGGCGGCGGCGGGGTCCCGCCGGATCAGCTCGGCGACGGCGGCCTCGTCAGCGAAGCGGGTGTTGACCAGGGTGCCGTCGTAGTCCCAGATCACCGCGTCGACGGCGGCGTCGGGGAGGGGCTGTGACGAGGGAAGAGCGCTCATTGGATCGGTCGCCAGTGGCCCGGCTGGGTGCCCCACGGCACCTGGATTTCGAGGGTAGCACCGGTGGACGCGCGCCGAGATGACGCGATCGTGCGAATGGTGTGCGCGCCTCCGGCGGCGCCTGAACCGACTAGTGGAAGAGCAGGGCGGCTGCGCCCGCGCCCGCGGCGATGGGCGCGCCCATGCAGGCGGCGAGGGTCGGCAGCGGGTCGTCGGAGGGCGGCCACCAGGCGTGGGGCATGGCCCGGCTGATGGGGACGCGGGCCCGGCGCATCCGGGTCGGCTGGGCGAACAGGGTGATGGCGGCGACGCAGGTCAGCGCGGTGAGCAGGACCCCTTCAGCCCCGAGCGCGGCGACGCTGTGCAGCCCGGCCCGCCACAGCGCCGCGGTGGCGGCGAACACGGCCAGCCCGAGGATCACCCCGCAGAGGGTGGCCAGCAGCGGCCCGGACGCGGCGAGACGGCGCGGTTCCATACGTGGCAGCGAGAGTAGCACCAGCGCCTCCGCGAGGCCATCGGCGTGCCTGGGAAGGGCCCTGCGTCACAGACCTGTTGCCTTGACGCCCGGTTCCCCGGTGCATACTCTCCATCAGCGGCGCGCGCGACTCTGCGGTGCCGGTTCCCTCGTCTCACTCCACGTTCCACTCCCCAAGGGACCTCCGCATGACGTCTCGGTCCAAAGCGTTCGCCGCGGCCGCCATCGGCGCGACCGCCGCCGCCGGTGCGCCGGCCCTGGTCGCCGCCACCACCTACATCGTGCGGCCCGGCGACACCCTCAGCGAGATCGCCGTCCGCCACGGCACCACCGTGCAGGCGCTGGTCCAGGCCAACAACCTGCACGACGCCAACCTGATCCGCGTCGGCCAGCTGCTGCGCATCCCGGACACCTCGGTCGGCCTGCCCGGCTACATCGCCGGCGCCAGCGACGTCGAGAGCTACACAGTTCGTGCCGGAGATGGCCTGTTCAAGATCGCCCGCGCCTAC
>CAZCJX010000060.1:0-18068 GCA_964499205.1 uncultured Actinomycetes bacterium
CCAGCGTCATCTCCCACCGCAGCGGCGAGACCGAGGACACCACCATCGCCGACCTCGCCGTGGCCACCAACGCCGGCCAGATCAAGACCGGGGCACCCAGCCGCTCGGAGCGCGTCGCCAAGTACAACCAGCTGCTCCGCCTCGAACGCGACCTGGGCAGCGCCGCGCGCTACGCCGGCCGCGACGCCTTCCGCCTGCTGCGCCCCGCCGCTGCCCCCGCGGACGGCCGCACCCCCGCCGCCACCGCGCGCTGAGCCGGGTGCCGGACACCCCGCGCGACCCCGCCGCACCGACGCCGCCGGACCCCGCTGGCCCAGGCGCCGGCCCGAGCCCGCACCACCGCGACCGCGCCAATCGCCCCAACCCGAGCCCCAGCCACAGCCGCCTCGACCGCCCGAGCCGCCCCCTCGACCCGCAGACCCGCGCCGCCCAGGCCGGCAGCCCCGACCTGCCGCCCCCCGAGGGCGTGCCCCTGGTCCCCCCGATCGTCCCCGCCGCCGTCTTCGCCTACCGCGACCTCGACGCCGTCGACGCCGCCATGACGGGCGACCGCCGCGTCTACCGCCGCTACGGCAGCGAGCCGGTGCTCCGCCTCGAAGAAGCGCTGGCCGCGCTGGAAACCCCGGCCCACCACCGGACCCCCGTCGCCCGCGTCACCAGCAGCGGCCAGTCTGCCCTCGCCCTGCTCCTGCTCGCCCTCGCCGGCCCCGCACGCCGCCGCGTCGTCGTCGTCCGCCCCTGCTACGGCGGCACCGACGCGCTGCTCGCCGGCCCGCTGGCCCGGGCCGGGATGGAGCTGGCCACCGTCGACCTGCCCCATCCCGCCGAGCCGCAGCAGGACCACGGCGCCCTGGTCGACGCCGCCACCGACGAGCGCACCTGCGCGGTGGTCTGCGAGGTCCTCACCAACCCGCTGATCGGCGTCGCCGACGTCCCCGCCATCGTCCGCGCCGCCCACCGGCACGGCGCCGCCTGCATCGTCGACTCCACCTTCGCCACGCCCTTCCTCTTCCAGCCCTTCGCCCACGGCGCCGACGCGGTCTTCCACAGCCTGACCAAGCACCTCAACGGCCACAGCGACGTGGTCGGCGGCGTGGCCCTGGTCGACCCCGCCCACCCCGGCGCGGAGCAGCTCGACCCCACCGCCCGCCTGCTCGGCGCCACCCCCGGCGCCTTCGACTCCTGGCTGGCGCTCAGAGGCCTGCGCACCGCCGCCCTGCGCGTGGAGCGCGCCACCGAGAACGCCGCCGCATTGGCCCGCTGGCTGGGCACGCGCAGCGAGGTCGCCGCCGTCCACTACCCCGGCCTGCGCGGCCCCTTCGACGAGGAGCTGGCCGGCGCGCTGCTCCCCAGGGGCCGCGGGCCCATGCTCAGCATCGACCTCAGCGGGGGAGAAGAGGCGATCGACCGGCTGCTCCACGCCCTGCGCCTGGTCCGCCTCGCCCCCTCGCTGGGCGACGTGGCGACCACCGTCTCCCACCCCGCGCGCACCTCGCACCGCGGCCTCGCCGAGGCGGAGCAGAGGCGCCTCGGCATCACCCCCGGCCTGCTCCGCATCAGCGCCGGCATCGAGCATATCGACGACCTCTGCGACGACTTCGCCCAGGCCCTCGACGCCACCGGCTGAGCCGGCGCGCCGTACGATTCCCCGCGCCGCCCTGCGCGGCGTCCCGCAGCACGCATCCACCAGGAGCGCACGCCACCCATGGCCATCCTCCGGCTCACCAACGGCAACGACGTCCCCGTCAAGCTCTCCGTCCCCGACACCATCTCCGCCGTCGAGGTGATGGCCGGCTCCGACGGCTTCGTCCAGCTGCCCACCGAGGACGGCCCCATCCACATCCGCCCGTCCGCGATCATCGCCGTGCTCGAGGACGCCAACCACAAGAGCGCCGGCTTCCGCATCCTGCCCAACGGCTGACACGGCGCCCCGCGCGGCGAGCTGGGCGAGCCGCCCGGCGACTCGCCCGCCCGTCGTCAGCGCACCGAGGTGGTGACCGCCTCGTCGGCCAGCCCGAGCGCGGCCGCCTCCGCCTCTCCCTCGCCGGCCGCCGCCCCGCCAGCGCTCAGCTGCGCGCGTGTCCGCGCCGCCGCATGCGCCGGCACGAACGCCGCGCACAGCGCCCCGGCGATGACCAGCGCGGCGGCCCCCGCGAAGAAGGGGATCGCCTCGCCGAGCGCGAACAGCGACCCCAGCGCCAGGGCTCCCACGGCGCTGCCGGCGAACTCCGCGAACCCGCCCGCTGCCATCGCCCTCCCGCGCGCGTCGACCGGCGTGGCGTCGGTGATCACCGCGTAGAGGGTCGGCTCGGTGGCCGTCCACGACACCGCCTCGACCGTGCCCACGCCGAGGATCAGCCCCAGCGAGCGCAGGAACGGGTAGGCCACCGCCGTCGCCGCCGTCACCGCGAAGGAGGCGCCCAGCAGCAGCCGCCGGTTGCTGGCGTCGGAGATGCGGCCGGCCCGGGGGCTGAGCAGCAGCAGCGGCACAGCGAACAGCGTCACCGACAGCCCGATCACCACCGAGCCCTGCCCCCGGTTGGTGAGGTACAGCGGCCAGACCACGTCGTACATCGACATCACCGTGCCCATCGCCGCCAGCGCCACCATGGGCACCAGCAGGCCGCGGGTCCGCCACCACCCCGGCGCCGCCAGCACCGGCGGCTCGGTCCCCGTGTGCGCCTCGGCGACCGCCATCCCCGACGTCTCCGGCACGCGCAGGGCGATGAGCACCAGCGCCACCGCCATGCCGACGGCCGAGCAGGCGAAGATCAGGCTGTCGTGGATCACGGCGAGCGCGCCGCCGACCGCAGGGCCGACCAGCAAGCCGACCATGACGAAGCTCTGCAGCAGGCCGAAGCGCTCGGCGCGCTGCTCGGGGGGAGTGAGGTCGGCCAGCGTCGCCCGCAGCGCGGGCATGTAGGTGCCGCCGGTGACGCCCTGCCCGGCGCGCAGCGCGGCGAGCAGCCACAGGGGTCCGTGGTCGAAGGCGAGCAGGGCGGAGAGCACGGCGCCGACGCCGAGCGAGCCGAGCATGATCGGCCGGCGGCCCACCCGGTCGACCAGCCGGCCGGCGGGGAGCTGGACGATGGCGTTGGCCAGCAGCGGCCCGGCGACGAAGAGCGCCACCGCCACCGGGCCGCCGCCGTGGTGGCGCACGTAGAGCGGCACCACGGGGAAGAGCGCGCTGGCCCCCATGACCAGGACCAGCTCGCCGGTGAGCAGCCAGAGCACGGCTGCTGGGGTGCCGCGACCGCGGCGAAGGGCGGACATCAGGACTATCTCCGGGAGGTGCAGGCCTGGGGATTGCCACGCCTGCGTGCGAACGAGACGACGGGGGTGCGCAACACCGCGACACGCGGCGGCGCACGGGGGACCTAGCGGTCCCTGAACACCCCGGTGTTCGCGGTGAGATAGCTGGGCGCTGCCATGGCCGCTGATCCTAGAGCATCGGCGGCGATCGGTCCAGCACCCCCTGGGCGGGTTCGCGACGGCCCCGGGCATAATCGACCGCGTGAGTCAGCAATTCGCCGCCCGGATCGACGAGGTGGCCCGGCCGCAGGGGCGCGACGTGCGCATCACCGACCTGGTGGGCAACACGCCGCTGCTGCGCATCCACCTCTTCGAGGACGAGCTGCCCGACGTGGAGATCTACGGCAAGGCGGAGTTCCTCAACCCCGGCGGCTCGGTCAAGGACCGCCCCGCGCTGCGCATGATCGAGGAGGCCGAGCGCAGCGGCGAGCTGACCCGCGACAAGATCGTCCTCGACTCCACCTCCGGCAACACCGGCATCGCCTACGCCATGGTGGGCGCCGCCAAGGGCTACCGGGTGCGCCTGGTGATGCCCACCAACGTCAGCGAGGAGCGCAAGCAGCTGGTCCAGGCCTTCGGCGCCGAGATCGTCTTCAGCGACGCGCTGGAGGGCAGCGACGGGGCGATCCGGGTGGCCCGGCAGATGCGCGAGGAGCACCCCGACCTCTACTACTTCCCCGACCAGTACAACAACGCCGCCAACTGGCAGGCCCACTACGACGGCACCGGCGTGGAGATCTGGCGCCAGACCGAGGGCCGGATCACCCACTTCATCGCCGGGCTTGGCACCAGCGGCACCTTCACCGGCACCACCCGACGGCTGCGCGAGTACAACCCGCAGATCCGCTGCATCAGCGTGCAGCCCGACGAGCCCTGGCACGGCCTGGAAGGGCTCAAGCACATGGAGACCTCGATCGTTCCGGGCATCTATGACGAAAACCTGGCCGACGAGAACATGGGCGTGAGCACCGAGGCGGCCTACGACGTGGCCCGCCAGCTGGCCCGCACCGAGGGCATCCTGATCGGCCACTCCAGCGGCGCCGCGCTCTGGGCGGCGCGCGAGGTGGGGCGGCGGGAGCGCAGCGGGGTGATCGTCATCGTCTGCGCCGACGGCGGCGACCGCTACCTGAGCAGCGGCCTGTACCAGCCCAGGGCGCGCTGAACCTTGCCGCCGGGCGCCCTGCGCTTTCGCGACGACTCGCGCGCCAGGCTGGAGGCGCTGGCGGCGGAGTCGTACCCGGTCGAGGGATGCGGCGTCATGGTGGGTGAGTTCGGCGCCTCCGAGGTCAGCGTGGTTCGTGTCAGTCGCGGCCGCAACCTGGTGACCGACCGGGCCCACGACCGCTACGAGCTGGATCCCGGCGACATCGTCGCCGCCGAGCGCGGTGCGCGCGCCGACGGGCTCGACGTGGTGGGCTTCTGGCACACCCATCCCGACCACCCCGCCCGCCCGTCGCGGTTCGACACCGAGCGGGCCTGGCCGGACTACGTCTACGTGATCTGCTCCACCACGGCCGACGGAGTCGCCGACCTGCGCGCCTGGCGGCTGGACGCGGCGTCGGGCGAGTTCGCCGAGGTGAGCGTCGCCTGATGGCACGGACCACCGCGCGAACGCGCCGCGAGAACGCGCCGAAGCACCGCCGCCGCCGCGCGGCCGAGACCTCGCTGGGGCCGCCCAGCGGCATCGTCGCCATCGTCGGCCGGCCCAACGTGGGCAAGTCGACGCTGTTCAACCGCCTCACCGGGCAGCGCCGCGCCATCGTCGACGAGATGGCGGGGCTCACCCGCGACCGCCTCTACGGCGTCACCGAGTGGGGCGGCCGCGTCTTCACCGTGGTCGACACCGCCGGGCTCGACCCCACCCTGGCGGCCGACGCCGCCGACGAGGCGGCGCTGGTGCGCGGCACCCAGGAGCAGGCGCGCATGGCCATCGCCGAGGCGGACGTCTGCTGCCTGCTGGTCGACGTGCGCCACGGCGTCACCGGGCTCGACGAGGACGTCGCCCGCATCCTGCGCACCGGGGGCAAGCCGGTGCTGCTGGTGGGCAACAAGGCGGACAGCGCCGTCGACCCCTACTGGTCGCACGAGG
Source organism: uncultured Actinomycetes bacterium (assembly GCA_964499205.1). Classification (GTDB taxonomy): domain Bacteria; phylum Chloroflexota; class Dormibacteria; order Aeolococcales; family Aeolococcaceae; genus DASRDZ01. The sequence goes on from CAZCJX010000060.1 coordinate 5,402, forward strand.
TCTACCGCCTCGGCCTCGGCGAGCCGGTGTTCATCAGCGCCCTGCAGGGCAAGGACACCGGCGACATGCTCGACCGGATGGTCGAGTTGCTGCCGCCTCCGGCAGAAACCGACGGCGCCCGCACCGCCGAGGGCGCCACCGTGCTGCGCGCGGCGATCATCGGCCGCCCCAACGTCGGCAAGTCGTCGCTGCTCAACGCCCTGGTGGGGGAGGAGAGGGCGCTGGTCTCGCCGGTGGCCGGCACCACGCGCGACACCGTCGACACCTGGCTGGAGGATGCCGAGGGGCCGGTGCAGCTGGTCGACACCGCCGGCATCCGCCGCCGCGGCGTGGTGCACACCGACGTCGAGCACTACAGCCTGCTGCGCGCGCTGCGCGCCATGGAGCGCAGCGACGTGGCCATCCTGGTCACCGACGTGGCCGACGGCATCGTCGCCCAGGACCGCCACATCGCCGGCTACGCCGCCGACGCCGGCAAGGGCCTGGTGGTGGTGGCCAACAAGTGGGACCTGCTCGACGAGGAGGTGCGCTCCGACCCGCAGACGCTGAAGCGCATCGCCGCCGCCTTCGAGTTCGTCCCCGGCGCGCCGCTGCTGACGGCCAGCGCCACCGAGGGCCGCAACGTCCGCCGCGTCCTCCCCGCCGCCCGCATGGTCGCCCATTCGCGGGCGACGCGCATCCCCACCCCGGCCCTCAACACCCTCCTGCGCAGCGCCGTCGACGAGCATCCCCCGCCGTACCACAAGAACCGCCGCCTCAAGGTGCTCTACGCCGCCCAGGCGTCGACGCCGTTCCCCACCATCGTGCTCTTCGTCAACGACCCCGAGCTGATGAACTTCGCCTACCGCCGCTACCTGGAGAACCGCATCCGCGCGGTGTTCCCCTTCAACGGCTCGCCGCTGCGCCTGCTGGTGCGCCGCCGCGAGCAGGAGCGGGAGCGGGGCTAGCCGGCATGTCGATCGCGATCGTCGGCGCGGGGCAGTGGGGCACGGCGATGGCCCAGGCGCTGGCCGCGGCCGGCCGCGACGTCGCCCTGTGGGTGCGCGAGCCGGCCCGCGCCGAGGAGATCAGCAGCACGCGGGAGAACGCGCGCTACCTGCCGGGCACGCGGCTGCACGACGCCATCCGCGTCAGCGGTGACCTGGCCACGGTGCTGAGAGGCGCCGAGATCTGCGTTCTCACCGTGCCCACCGCGGGGCTGCGCGACGTCGCCACCGCCTGCCTGCCGCACCTCGACAGCACCGCAGCGGTGGTCAGCGCCGCCAAGGGCTTCGAGAGCGGCACCGCCAAGCGCATGAGCGAGGTGCTCTGCGAGGTGCTGGGGCCGGGCAGCGAGTCGCGCGTTGCTGCCATCAGTGGCCCCAACATCGCGCCCGAGATCGCCGGCGGGCTGCCCGCCGCCACCGTCGTCGCCAGCGCCGACCCCGGCACCGCGGCGCGGGTGCGCGACAGCCTCACCGGGCCGCAGCTGCGCGTCTACAGCAACGACGACCTGGCCGGCGTCGAGTACGGCGGCGCGCTGAAGAACGTGGTGGCCATCGCCGCCGGCATCGCCGACGGCGTCGGCGCCGGCGACAACGGCAAGGCGGCGCTGATCACCCGCGGCCTGGCCGAGATGGCCCGGCTGGGGGTGCGCGCCGGCGCCCGGCCGCTGACCTTCGCCGGCCTGACCGGGCTGGGCGACTGCGTGGTCACCTGCATGAGCCCGCTGAGCCGCAACCGCCGCCTCGGCGAGGCGATCGGCCGCGGCAGGACCCTGGAGGAGGTGCAGCGCGGCACCCACATGATCGCCGAGGGCGTCAACACGGCCCGGGTCGCCGCGCTGCTGGCGGAGCGGCACGGCGTCGAGATGCCCATCGTCACCGAGGTCTGCGCCGTGCTCTTCGCGGGCAAGCCGATCCTCGACGCGCTGGCCACGCTGATGGCCCGCGGCGCCCGCGACGAGCTGCGCGAGTTCGGCCTGCTCGACTAGCCGCTGCCCGTCTCGTGCGGGTACGCCGGCGGTAGGGTGAGGCGGTCGGGATTCCCGACCCCGAGCCGGAACCGAGGAGGAAGGCCGATGATCGACGCCGCGCTGCTGCTGCTCCGCACCGCCCCAGGTGTCCTGCTCGCCGGCCACGGCGCCCAGAAGATGTTCGGCGCCTTCGAGGGCCCCGGGCCGGAGGGGACCAGCGGGATGATGGGGCACCTCGGGCTCGAACCGCCCGGCTTCTGGGCCCAGGTGGCCAGCGGCGCCGAGCTGACCGGCGGCGCGCTCACCGCCCTGGGCCTGCTCAGCCCCCTGGGGCCGCTCACCGCGCTGGGGCCGATGGCGATCGCCACCACCATGGTGCACTGGGGCAAGCCGATCTGGGCCACCCGGGGTGGCGCCGAGCTGCCGGTGACCAACGCCGCGATCTTCGGGGCGCTGGCGATGACCGGGCCGGGCAAATACTCGCTCGACCGCCTGCTGGGGATCCGGCTGCCGCGCTGGGTGGGGATCGCCGCGGCGGCCGGCGTGGGTGCCGGGACGGTGGCGACGCACTTCGTCCGGCGCTCGGGGCAGCAGGCGCAGCAGGCGCAGCAGGCGCAGCAGGCGGCGGAGCAGGCGCGCCTCGACGCCGAGCGGCAGGGCGCGGTGCAGCCGGCGGAGCGCGAGGTCGAGCTGCAGGCGTCGGCGGAGCGCCGGTCAGCCACGGGGACGCAGTCGGCGAGCTGAGACGCGCTACGACGCGCTGCGTCGCAGAGCAGGCGGCCGCCCTATCATCGGGCTGAGCCTGGAGCCGGTTCCCTGTGTGGAGGTCCCGCCGTGGCCAACGAGCTGGCCGCCCTCGCCGAGGTCGCCGCTGACGCCGTCGACCGTCTCACCCTCACCCCGGCGCAGACGCTGCACGGCGCCATCGCCCGCCGCGTCTTCGCCAGCACCCCCGGCTCGGCGCCGTCGCGGGCCATCCACGACGGCATCTCCACCGCCGTCTACACCCTGGCTCGCGGCGCCATCACCGGCGGGGCGCGGCTGGCCGGCCAGGCGGTGCGCAACGCCGGCGGCGACGTGCGGCCGCTGAGCCGCTCCCCGCGCGGCCGGCTGCTCATCGGCGCCCTCAACGGCTTCACCGGCGACCGCCTCGTGGAGATGGGCAACGACCTGGCCGTCAGCATGTCGCTGCGCCACCGAGGCGACGACCTGCGCTGCCGTCCCGACGAGCTGCGCCGCGCCTTTCCCGAGGCGACTCCCCGGGTCGTCGTGTTTCTGCACGGGTTGGCGGAAACCGAGGAGTGGTGGCTGCGCCGCCGGGTCGACGCCCGGGGACGCCGCGGCCGCCCCTTCGGTGAGCGGCTGCGCCGCGACGCCGGCCTCACCCCGGTGTACCTGCGCTACAACACCGGCCTGCACGTCAGCGACAACGGCCGCGCGCTGTCCCGCCTGCTCGACTCCATGGTCGCGGCCTGGCCCGTGCCCGTCGAGGAGCTGGTGCTGGTCGGCCACTCCATGGGCGGCCTGGTGGTCCGCTCCGCCTGCCACGTCGGCGCCGAGGACGGGCGGTCCTGGACGCAGCGGGTGCGCAACGTGGTCACCCTGGGCACGCCGCACCACGGCGCGCCGCTGGCCAAGGCGGTGCACCTGGCGGCCTGGATGCTGCGCGCAGTGCCCGAGGCCTCACCCCTCGCCGACATCCTCGACCTGCGCAGCGCCGGCATCCGCGACCTGCGGTTCGGCTCGCTGCACGAGGACGACTGGCGCGACGAGGACCGCCGCGCCCTGGTCGGCGACAGCCGCCGCGAGGTGCCGCTGCTCCCCGGCTGCCGCTACACCTTCATCACCGCGACGCTCTCCCGGCAGCAGGCCCACCCCCTGGGCTGGCTGGTCGGCGACCTGCTGGTGCGCACCGAGAGCGCCGGCGGCCGCTGCAGGCAGCGCACCATCCCGGTCGGGGAGGAGTGCATCGTGCACGTCGGCGGCCTGAGCCACTTCGACCTGCTCGACCACCCCATGGCCTACGAGATCCTGCGCGGCGTGCTCCGGGCCGATAAGGCGTCGGGGAGACAGGACTCGAACCTGCGACCCCTGGTCCCCCAGACCAGTACTCTAACCACCTGAGCTACTCCCCGACGGGGGCCCGGAAGCAGGCATTGTAGCGCCTCCCCGGCAGCGGCCCGACGCGGCGGCGCGAGCTCCGGCGGGTATCGCAAACGGACGCAATCTGACAAGATCGGTATCACGGAACCGACCAGCGGACTTGCGTGTGGGAGCCGGCTTCACCCCCTTTCCGTTCACCCTCCCCCTCGACGACCACTGGGCGCGACGCCTGGGCCACCGGCCGGGGCCCGCCCTGGCCGTGGCCCTGGCCTGCACGGCGGCGCTGGTCGTCCTCGCCCTGGGGGACATGCGAGCTGGTCCGGCGACGACCTTCGGTGGCCTGGAGATCCTGCCCCTGCTGGCGGTCGGCTGGCTGCTGGCGCCGCTGCCCGCCCTGACCATCACCGCCATCGCCGTCGCCCTGCGCATCCTGGCCACCGTGGCCGGCGCGGTGGCCGCCCCCACCGGCGCCATCCAGTGCGTGGTGGCGCTGCTCGCCGGCCTGCTCACCATCGGTGCCGCCGACCGCACCGTGGTGCGCGCCGCCCTGGAGCGGCGGGCGCGCGGCATCCGCCGCCTCACCCGCTTGCTCGACACCATCCGTGCGCTGGGCGCCGAGGCCGAGGCGGAGCCGGCCCTGGAGGAGATCCTCTCGGCGGCCACGCTGCTGCTCAGCGACCCCGGCGCCCCCAAGCCGCGCGGCAGCCTGGCCCTGGTCGAGGGCGAGTGCGTGCGCATCCACCTCGACGCCGGCGGCGCCCGCGGCCTGGTGGGGGAGACCTTCGCCATCCGCGACAACCCGGCGGTGGCCCGCGTCCTCGAGGACGGTGGCTCGGCGGCCATCCCCACCGACCACCTGCGTGGCCGAGCGCGCTCCATGGCGCAGCGGCTGGGCGGGCGTGTCGTCGCCGTGGCCCGGGTGCGCGCCCAGAACCGCCCCTACGCGGTGATGTGCGTCACCTTCGAGGAGGTGCGCGGCTTCGACCCGGAGGAGCTGCGCTTGCTGGAGGCGATGGCCCACCTCGCCGGCATCGCCGTCGACACCGCCGCCGCGGTGCGCCTGGAGCGCGCCCACAGCGACAGCCTGCGGGCCAACGCCGAGCGCTCCGCCGAGCTGGAGGCGATGAAGCGCGAGTTCCTGCTGCTCGCCTCGCACGAGCTGCGCAGCCCGCTGGCGGTGGCCCGCGGCTACGCCTCCATGCTCCACGACGGCACCCTGGGCGACCCGCCGCCCTCCTTCGAGCGGGCGCTGGACATCCTGGAGGGCAAGCTGCAGGAGATCGGCGCGCTGGTCGACGACATGCTGGAGACGGCCCGCCTGGAGACGGGCAACCTCGGCCTGGTCACCACCGAGGTCGACCTGCGCGAGCTGCTGCGCAGCGCCGTCGACGCGGTGCGGCCCATGGTCACCGAGCGCCACCGCCTCGAGGTCGAGCTGCCCGGCCGGCCGGTCATGGTGCGCGGCGACAGCGAGCGCCTGCGCCGCATCGCCGTCAATCTTCTTGACAACGCTGTCAAATACTCGCCGGACGGCGGACCGGTGGAGCTGGAGGTGGAGTGCGTCGGGCGGCGCGCCCGGGTGCAGGTGCGCGACCGCGGGCTGGGCATCCCCCAGGAGGCGATGGGGCGGATGTTCAAGCGCTTCGGCCGCATCGTCACCGAAAGGACCAGCAACATCCCCGGCACCGGGCTGGGGCTCTACCTCTGCCGCGAGCTGGCCCGGGCCCACGGCGGCGACATCACCGTGGACTCGCGGGAGGGGGAGGGGAGCACCTTCACCCTCACCCTGCCCCTCGACAGCGAGGAGCCCGCCGGCAGCGGCCAGGGGGGCAACGGCCGCAGCCCGGCGGCGGCGCCACCGTCCCGCTGAGCACCGCGGCTACCGGCGGCGGAGGCGTCCGGGCATCGCGTACGCTATCCGCCGTGCCGGTGCTCAACGCCTGTGACAACTGCGGCCGCCCCACGCCGATCTACCGCCTCTCCGCGGTGATCCTGGACGGCCGCATCGCCCGCCTCTGCCCGCGCTGCGCGTCGACGCAGGAGGAGCGGATCATGACCCCCTACGCGCCCCGCATCGACGGCGGCGCCAACCAGCCGAGCACGCAGCGCGAGGTCTGGTAGCCGCGGTGCGCTTCCACGACCGGCTCCGGGAGGCGATCGGCCGGAGCGGGTCGCTGCTCTGCCTGGGGCTCGACCCCGACATCTCGCTGGGCAGCGCGGCGGCCGCGGAGCGCTTCTGCATGGAGCTGCTCGACGCCGCGCTGGAGCACTGCGCCGCGGTCAAGCCCAACCTCGCCTACTTCGAGCAGTTCGGCCCCGACGGGCTGCGCGTGCTGCAGCGCGTCCGCGAGCGCATCCCCGCCGACCGCGTGCTGCTCCTCGACGCCAAGCGCGGCGACATCGGCACCAGCGCCGAGGCCTATGCGCGCGCGCTGTTCGACGTGCTCGGCGCCGACGCGGTGACCGTCAACCCGCTGATGGGCGCCGACTCGGTGGAACCCTGGCTGGCCCGCGAGGGCCGCGGCGTCTTCCTGCTGGCCCGCACCAGCAACCCCGGCGCCGAGGACCTGCTGGAGCAGCGGCTTCGCGACGGCGGCGAGCCGCTCTACGCGCGCATCGCCGACCTGGCCGCGGCCTGGGACGGCGGCCGCGGCGCGGTCGGGCTGGTGGTGGGCGCGACCGCGCCGGATGCCATCGCCGCGCTGCGCCACCGCGTGCCCTCGCTGCCCCTACTGCTGCCCGGCGTCGGGCCGCAGGGCGGCTCGCTCGAGGCCGCGGTGCGTGCCGGGCTGGACAGCGCCGGGGGCGGGCTGCTGCTGCCGCTGAGTCGGGGCATCGCCGCGGCGCCGGAGGGGCCGCGAGCCGCCGCCGCCGCGCTGCGCCGGCGGATCGAGGTGGTGCGCCCGGCAGTGCCGAGAGGCTGATGCCCACCTCGACCATCGAGCTGAGCGGCCACATCATCGACTCGATGATGCTGCCGCGCATCTTCGACGCGATCATGGACCTGGGCGGCTCCTTCCGCGTGGAGGAGTTCCGCGTCGGCCAGAGCCAGGACGAGCCGTCCTACACGCGCATCGCCCTGGCCCACGACAGCGACGCGGGACTGCAGGCCATCGTCGCCGCCTGCCAGCAGCAGGGCGCGGTGCTGGTGGCCGCGCTGCCGGCCCGCACCGAGCCGGCGCCGCGCGACGGGGTCTTCCCCGACCGCTTCTACTCGACCAGCAACCAGCGCACCCAGGTGCACGTCGACGGCCGCTGGCTCGACGTGCAGGACATCGAGATGGACTGCGGCATCGTGGTGCGCGACGGCGTCGCCCGCTGCGTGGCGGTCAGCGAGGTGCGCGCCGGCGACCCGGTTGTGGTCGGACATGACGGAATCAAGGTGACCCCGATCGAGCGCTCGCGCAGCCGCGAGATCTTCGGCTTCATGACCTCGCAGGTGTCGTCGGAGAAGCCCAAGCACCTGGTCATCCGCGAGCTCGCCGCGACCATGCGCGAGATCCGGCAGCGGGGCGGGCGCATCTGCTTCGTCGCCGGGCCGGCGATCATCCACACCGGCGCCGGCGTGCACCTCTCGCGGCTGATCGCGCAGGGCTACGTCGACCCGCTCTTCGCCGGCAACGCGCTGGCGGCGCACGACATCGAGTCGCAGTTCTTCGGCACCTCGCTGGGCATCGACCTGCGCAACGGGCTGCCCATCGAGGCCGGCCACGAGCACCACATCCGCGCCATCAACCGCATCCGCGCCGCCGGCAGCATCGCCGAGGCGGTGTCGCAGGGCGTGCTCACCGCGGGGGTGATGTACGAGGCCACGCGCGCCGGCATCGAGGTGGTGCTGGCCGGCTCGGTGCGCGACGACGGGCCGCTGCCCGACGTCGTCACCGACATGGTCGAGGCGCAGCGTCGCATGCGCGCGGCGCTGCGCGGCGTGGAGCTCTGCATCATGTGCGCCAGCATGCTGCACGCCATCGCCACCGGGAACCTGCTCAGCGCCGCGGTCAAGACGGTGTGCGTCGACATCAACCCGGCGGTGGTCACCAAGCTCGCCGACCGCGGGTCGTCGCAGACCCTGGGTCTGGTCACCGACGTCGAGTCGTTCCTGCGCGAGCTCTCGGAATGCCTCTCCTGATCCTGTGGCTGCGCCGCTGCGAGCGGCGGCGTGCATCATGTGCGCCGTGAGCGAGCAGCCGGGCCAGCGGGCGACCGTCGTGTACGACGACTCCTTCCTGCTCCACGACCACCCCGGCCACCCCGAGAACGCCGGGCGGCTGCGCGCCATCACCGGGCGGCTCGCCGAGGATCCTGCGCTGCGCTCGCTGCCGGCGACGCCGGCGCCCGACGTCGACCCCGAGCTGCTGCTGGCGGTGCACACCGAGCGCCACATCCGCGGCGTCGAGAAGGCGGCGCTCACTGGCGGAGGGTGGCTCGACGGCGACACCTACTGCACGGCGCGTTCCTATGACGTCGCGCTGCGCGCCGCGGGTGCGGCGATGCACGCCGCCGACCTCGTGATGCGCGGCGAGTCGCGCGCCGCGTTCGGGCTGGTGCGGCCGCCGGGGCACCACGCCACGCCGGACCAGGCGATGGGCTTCTGCCTGTTCAACAACGCCGCGGTGGCGGCGCGCACCGCGCAGCGCGTGCACGGCGCAGAGCGGGTGGCGATCGTCGACATCGACGTGCACCACGGCAACGGCACGCAGGACGTGTTCTACGAGGACGCCTCGGTGCTCTACTGCTCGCTGCACCAGTGGCCGCTGTATCCGGGGACGGGACTGGCGGGGGAGACGGGGCTGGGCCGCGGTGCGGGCACGACGCTCAACGTGCCGCTGCCGCCGGGGACCGACGGGGAGCGCTGGCTGTACGCCTTCGAGTCGCGCGTGGTGCCCGCGGTGCGGGCGCACGCGCCGGAGCTGATCATCGTCAGCGCGGGGTACGACGCGCACGAGGCCGATCCGCTGGCGGAGCTGCGGCTGTCGACGGACACGTATGCGCAGGTGGCGGGACGCCTGGCTGAGATTGCCGGTGAGGTGTGCGGAGGGCGGATGGTGTGGGTGCTCGAAGGCGGCTACGATCTCTCGGCGCTGGCCGCGTCGGTGGGTGCGTCGCTGCACGCGCTGGACGCGGCATGATGCGGCGCGCGCTGCTGGTGGCGGCGCTGTCGCTTCTCGCCGCATGCGGCAGCGGCGCCGGCGGCACCCCGAGCGGCGTCGCCACCAACCCCGCCAACCTGCCCGAGGGCGGCGCACTGCACAGCGCGTCGGCCAATCCCAACAGCACCGCCAGCGCGCAGACCAGCGGGGTGCGCACAGTTCTGGCCCCACTTGGCCTCAACCTGCGCGCCTCCGACTCCTCGACGTCGCAGGTGCTCGGCACCGTCGCCCAGGGCACCGTGCTCACCGTCATCGGGCACAGCGACAACAACGGCGGCTGGTACCGCGTCAAGGGCGACACCACGGCGGGATGGATCACCAGCAACCCGCAGTTCTCCAGCCCACACCGCTTCACCGCCTACGACTCGTCGGGACGGGGATTCACCGCGCTGTACCTGGAGAACTGGAGCTTCGTCGAGAATCCCAACTCGGTGGTGTTCCGGCCGCAGACCTCGGGCGGGCAGGCCATCGTGGTGCAGACGGGACCCAACCTCGACGCCCTCGGTGCGGCGGGGCGCGACGGCTACAGCGCTGTGAGCGTCAACAGCGTGGAGGTGTTCGGCGTCACCGGGGTGCTGAAGATGTACGACCGCAGCGGCACGGTGGCCTCGCCGGGGCCCGACTCGCCGCCGCCGCTGTCGCACCTCGCCGAGATCCGCCTCACCATCGACGCCAGCCGCGCGATGCGCCTCGACTTCGCATACGACCAGGGCGCCGACCTGCAGGAGTTCACCGACTTCTACAACTCGCTGGCCTTCCCGCCGCCGTCGACAGCCAGCCCGTCGCCCTCGACCTCGCCGGGCGCCTCGCCGACGCCGCTGCCGCCGGGCGCCTCGCCGACCCCGCTGTGATCACCCGCGACCTCGACGTCGACACCTCGCGCACCCGCGTGCTCGACGTCACCGATGCGGTCGCCCGCTTCTGCCGCGAGGCCGGCGGCGACGGCCTGCTCGACGTCTTCGTCCCCCACGCCACCGCCGGCGTCGCCCTGATGGAGACCGGCAGCGGCTCCGAGGGCGACCTGGTCGCCGCCCTGGAGCGCCTGCTCCCCCGCGACGACCGCTACACCCACGCCCACGGCTCCGCCGGCCACGGCGCCGACCACCTCCTGCCCGCTCTGGTCGCCCCCTCGGTGGTCATCCCCGTGCAGGACGGCCGCATGCGCCTGGGCACCTGGCAGCGCGTCGTGGTGGTCGACCTCAACCGCGACAACCCGCGGCGCACCCTGCGGCTCTCGCTGCTGCAGGGCTGACGGCGCGGCGGAGGTGGAGGGGGAGGGGAGGGGTGCCTGTCGCGGGATTGTTCGAGGGCGAACAATCTCACCCACGGCGGCTGGGGCGTCGGGCACCTTTCCCGCGGCCCACGCGCCTTCCTCGATTACTACTACGATCCGGCCGTGCTCCTGCTGATGTCGCTGGTCACCCGCGGCGTCCCCGTCGACGCGGCGGCGGAGGAAGGGGAGACGTCCACGGCGCAGCCGGACCAGGCGGCGCTGTCGGCCGCCGCCTCCTGATGGCGCTGGGAGGACGATCGGGTCCGCTGTCGGACGCCGGGGTGCGACGCCTGTCTCTGGCCGGCTGCGCGGGGCTGCTGCTCACCGCACCTGTCATCGCCCACGACAGCCTCAACGGGCGGTTGGTGGTCGGCTGGGTGCTGGTCGCGGCGGGCGTCGTCCTCGCCGTGCTCGCCCTCGACCCCCGGCGGGTGCCCGGCCGCCGCGCCGGCCTGGTGGCCGGCGCCGTGTGTGTCGGGTTTGCGGTGTCGTGCGTGCTGGTGCTGCTGCTCACCCTGATGAGTGGTTCGGGCAGCGACCTGCGCTGCCGCGACGACGTCGCCTCGGCGACCTTCGGCAGCGCCGGTGAGCTGCGCGCCGGGCACGACCCCTACGCCACCTACGCGACGCTGGCTGTCGAGCGCGGCTATGGGTGCGCCCACCCGGCGTTCACCATCCTGCGGCGCGGGCGGTTCGCCGATGCGCCGGGGATGCCGCCGCAGGTGGAGCAGCAGCGCGCCGTGGCGGCGGCGACCGGCGACCCGTCGGCGCCCGAGGTCGAGCAGCGGCTCAACTACCCGGGCGGGACGGCGCTGCTCGGGCTGGTGGGGCCGGCCGCATTTCCGTGGGTGATGGCGCTGCTCCTGGTGGGCTCGGTGGCGCTGACGGTATGGCGCTCGCGGCTCGACCGGCGGGCCACCGCGGTGGCCCTGGCGGCGCAGGTGGCGCTGCTGTCGCTGGTGCCGGACGGGCACACCGACGCCGCCGTGGTGGCGCTGCTGCTGGTCGCCTGGGCCAGCCCAGCGGGCCTGGCCGGCGGGCTGGCGCTGGGGCTGGCCTGCGGCACCAAGCAGACGGCGTGGTTCTTCGTTCCCGCGCTGCTGGCGACCGCGTGGGTGCGTGTTGGCCGCGCCGGCCTGGCGCGATCGGCGCTGGGCACGGTGGTCGGCTTTGCCGCCCTCAACCTGCCCTTCGCGGTGATGGACCCGTCCGCCTGGGCCCACGGCATCCTCGGGCCGGCGCTCGACGGGCTGTTTCCGCTCGGCGCCGGTCCGATCGGTCTGGTCACCTCGGGCGTCCTGTCGATCGCCTGGGCGCCGCTGTTCACGGCGCTGCAGCTGGCCCTGACGGCTGCCGCGGTGCCCGTGGCGCTGCGGTTCGAGCGCCGGCTGCCCGGCGTCGCCGTGCTGGTGGCCAGCCTGGCGCTGTTCGTCGGCACGCGCAGCCTGCTCGAGTACATCGCCGGCGCCGGCGTGCTGCTGGTCGCCGTGGTGGCCACAGCGCCGGGGCAGGAGCGGGGAGCGGTGGCGGCGCGCTCTGTCGCCGCGTAGGCCTGTCGCTCCTCCGCAGCTTAGTACTGATAATGAAGATTCTCACGAAGAACATGATATGATGAGGCGGCAATGCCCGCCCGCGCCTCCACCGCCAACCGCCCCACCGCGTCCCGACCCCCGCGCCGCCCGGCCTGGGCCGAGCAGATCCCCGGCCCACAGGACCCGCTGCCGGACCAGCTGCAGCAGTTCCTCGACATGCTGCGCGTGCAGCGCAACCGGCCGCTGACCACGGTCCGCGCCTACCGCCAGGACCTCGCCAAGCTCTGGGCCTTCGCCCGCCACGCCGGCGCCGGCGCCGACGACCTCGCCGGCTGGCTCGACCGGGCCCGCCTGCGCCGCTACCAGGTGGAGCTGGCCGAGGTCCTGCCCAACCCGCGCACCCGTGCCCGTGCCCTGGTGGCGGTGCGCCGCTTCCTCGCCTACGCCTACGACGAGGGCTGGACCGCCGTCGAGCTGAGCCGCCAGGTGGCCGTGCCGCGGTACGTGCTCGGCGACCCGCACCCGGTGCCCACCGAGAACGTGCCACGGCTACTCGCCGAGCTGCCCCGCGAGTCGCTGCGCGACCTGCGCGACCGCGCGCTGGTGTTCTTCCTGGTCAGCACCGGCTGCCGCATCGGCGAGGCGGTCGCCCTCG
>CAZCJX010000061.1:0-17056 GCA_964499205.1 uncultured Actinomycetes bacterium
CATCCACGGCGACTACCACCTCGGCCAGGTGCTGCGCGTCGACGCCGGCTGGGTGATCCTCGACTTCGAGGGTGAGCCCGACCGTCCGCTGGCGGCGCGGCGGGTGCGCTCGTCGCCGCTGCGCGACGTCGCCGGCATGCTGCGCTCCTTCCACTACGCGGCCGCAGCGGCGCTGATGGAACGCTGCCCGCCGGGCAGCGAAGGGTGGGAAGCGCTGCTCCTGCAGGGTGTCGCCTGGGCGGAGGCGAGCTGCGATTCGTTCTGGAATGCGTACCTGTCCCGCGCCTCGCAGGGTTCACTGCTGCCGTCCCCGCGTGCCACCCTGGCGTTGAAGGACGCCTTCCAGCTGCAGAAGGCCGTGTACGAGGTGGGGTACGAACTGGGGCACCGTCCCGACTGGGTGTCCATCCCGCTGCGATACCTGCTTTCGGAGACGCCATGAGCAAGAGCAAGCGCGCCGCCGGCGCAACGGCGAAGAGCACCGCGACTGCGAGCATCACCGCCAACGCCAACGCCACCGCCGTCGCCAAGCCCGCCGTCGATCCCACGCTGCGTCTCGACGTCGACCGCCTGCTCGCGGGCGAGCATCACCATCCCCACGGCGTCCTCGGCGTGCATCCCGACGACGGCGAGGTGATCGTGCGCGTCTTCCATCCCGCCGCCACCGACGCCGTGGTGCTGTGGAGCGGCGGCGAGGTGCCCATGCAGCGCGTCGACGAGCGCGGCCTCTTCCAGGCGCGCCTCCCGGTCAGCGACCCGCCGCCGTACCGGCTGCGCATGAGCAGCGGCAAGCACAGCTGGGAGATGGACGACCCCTACCGCTTCCTGCCCACCCTCGGCGAGCTCGACCTCCACCTCATCGGCGAGGGGCGGCACATGCAGCTGTGGAAGGCGCTGGGCGCACGCGTCATCGAGCACCAGGGTGTGGTCGGCACCGCGTTCGCGGTGTGGGCGCCCAACGCGCTCGGCGTGCGCGTCGTCGGCGACCCGTCGGGATGGGACGACCGGCTGTATCCGATGCGCTCGCTGGGGTCGAGCGGGGTGTGGGAGCTGTTCCTGCCCGGAGTTCGTGCCGGTTCCTGCTACAAGTACCAGGTCGTCCGCGCCGACGGTCGCGCCGTGATGCACGCCGACCCGATGGCGCGGCGCAGCGAGCGCCCACCGGCCAACGCCTCGATCGTCGACGAGTCGGTGCACGTCTGGAGCGACGAGGACTGGCTCCGACAGCGCGCCGAGACGGTGTACGACAGCGCCCCGCTGTCGGTGTACGAGGTGCACCTGGGGTCGTGGCGCCGCCGTGCCGACGAGGGCGACCGTCCGCTCACCTACCGCGAGGCCGCGGAGGAGCTGGCCGACTACTGCTGCACCATGGGCTTCACCCACGTCGAGCTGCTGCCCATCGCCGAGCATCCCTTCACCGGGTCGTGGGGCTACCAGGTCACTGGCTACTACGCGCCGACGGCGCGCTACGGCACGCCCGACGACCTGCGCTTCATGATCGACACGCTGCACCGGCGCGGCATCGGCGTGATCCTCGACTGGGTGCCGGCGCATTTCCCCCGCGATGAGTGGGCGCTGGCGCGCTTCGACGGCACCGCGCTCTACGAGCACGCCGACCCGCGGCTCGGGGAGCATCCCGACTGGGGCACCCTGGTCTTCAACTTCGGGCGCAACGAGGTGCGCAACTTCCTGGTCGCCAACGCGCGCTACTGGTTCGAGGAGTTCCACGTCGACGGGCTGCGTGTCGACGCCGTCGCCTCGATGCTCTACCTCGACTACTCGCGCAAAGCCGGCGAATGGGTGCCCAACCCCTACGGTGGGCGCGAGAACCTGCAGGCGATCGCCTTCCTGCGCGAGGTCAACGACGAGGTGCAGCGCGACTACCCCGGCGTGCTGATGATCGCGGAGGAGTCGACGGCGTGGCCGGGCGTGTCGCGTCCCGCCTCGACCGGCGGGCTGGGGTTCGCCTTCAAGTGGAACATGGGCTGGATGCACGACACCCTGGAGTACATCCGCAACGACCCGGTGTTCCGCCGCTACCACCATCACCAGCTCACCTTCGGCCTGCTCTACGCGTGGTCGGAGCGGTTCGTGCTGCCGCTGTCGCACGACGAGGTGGTGCACGGCAAGGGCTCGCTGCTTGGCAAGATGCCGGGCGATCTCTGGCAGAAGCGCGCCAACCTGCGCGCTCTGCTGGCCTGGATGTGGGCCCATCCCGGCAAGCAGCTCCTCTTCATGGGCGGCGAGATCGGGCAGTTCGACGAGTGGTCGCACGACCGCTCCATCGACTGGCACCTGCTCCAGTACCCCGAGCACGAGGGCATCCAGCGCCTGGTGCGCGACATCAACACCGTCTACCGCGAGCAGCCGTCGCTGTTCGAGCGCGACGTGACGCCCGAGGGCTTCCGCTGGATCGACGCCGGCAACGCCGACCAGAACGTCATCAGCTTCCTGCGCTACGACGCCCAGGGCTTCCCCGGGTTGGCCTGCATCGCCAACTTCTCCCCGCTGGTCTACGAGAACTTCCGCGTCGGCCTCCCCCTGGAGGGCCGCTGGCGCGAGGTGATCAACAGCGACGCCGACGTCTACGGCGGCGGCAACGTGCGCAACTGGGACGGCGTGCTGGCCGAGAGCGAGAGCTGGCACGGCCAGCCGTATTCGGCGGTGCTGTCGCTGCCACCGCTGGCGGTGATCTGGCTGACCCCCGAGCGGTAACCGCTTCTGCATCGTTCTTTGCAGGCCGCGACCGCGGCGAGGCGCGGATCGCATGGTTCGCCTGCGGTGCGGTGACGCTGGGGCGCGGCGGTGTCACGCGCGGCAGGCGGACCGGGTTGCGGCGTCACGGCGGGCCGTAGTGTGGCGCACATGTCCCGCACCAATCTCCTGGCCCTGGTCGTCGCGATCCTCTTCCTCATCGCCGCGGTCACCGACTTCGCGCTCCGCCCGGACAACTGGGTGGCGCTGCTGGCCGGTTCGATCGCGGGCACCGTCGCCGCCATGACGGTCGGGATCGTGACCCGTCGCCGCACTGCGGCGGCGTAACGCCCCCCGCCGCCGGCGCCTGTCCCCCTCGGGCGCCGGCGGCGCCCCCCTCGCTCGGCGGCATGACAGGAGCGGTCCCGGGCCGGTAGCGTGGTCGGCATGGACCCGAACACCGCACGAACACGCCTCGAAGCCGAGCGCCGGCGCCTCGAGGAGACCCGCAACGCAGCCCAGGACCTGGTCGGCGGCACCACCGAGGACGCCGTCCAGGAGCTCGCCACCTACGACCAGCATCCCGCCGACCAGGGGACCGAGACCTTCGAACGCGAGCGCGACTCCAGCGTGCTGCAGCGCGTCGAGGCGCAGCTGGAGGAGATCAACGCGGCCATCGGCCGGCTCGATGCCGGCACCTACGGGGTCTGTGAGCTCTGCGGGCGGCCGATCGGGGACGAGCGGCTGGAGGCGATGCCGGCGGCGCGGTACTGCCTGGAGGACCAGGCGCGGGCGGAGCGCGAGGGAAGGGAGGCGGCCGGGACGCCCGGCGGGGATATCACCTACTGAGCGGCGCGGTACGGCGGCGCGGCGCTGGCGCGCACGCCGGTGCCGCCGGCCTTCGCGCTACGCGCTGACCAGGTCGCGCGGCCGCCGGGTCACCACGCCGTAGGTGGTGGTGCGCTCCCGGGGCACACGCCCCGCCGCGCGGATGTGGCGCTCGATCTCCATGGCTTCGAGGTTCTGGCCATGGTCGGCGCCGCTGGCGCGGGAGATGGATTCCTCCATCAGGGTGCCGCCGAAGTCGTTGGCGCCCCAGCGCAGCGATTCGGCGACGCCCTCGGGGCCGAGCTTGACCCAGGAGGACTGGATGTTGGGGATGTCGGCGCCGAAGTACAGGCGCGCCACGGCGGTGTAGCGCAGCACCTCCTCCAGCGACGGTGAGCGGCGGATGCCGTAGTGGCGGCCGAGCATGTTGCGCTCGACCTGGAAGGGCAGCAGCACGAACTCGGTGAAGCCGCCGGTCTCGCGCTGCAGGTCGCGGATGACGCGCAGGTGCTCGATGCGGTGGTCCCAGTTCTCGACGTGGCCGAACATCACCGTCGAGGTGGTGCGCACCCCGGCGCGGTGGGCGGCGCGCATGCAGTCGACCCACTGCTCGGTGGTGAGCTTCTCCGGGCAGATCACCTGGCGCACCTCGTCGACGAGGATCTCCGCGGCGGTGCCGGGCATGGTGCCGAGGCCGGCGTCGCGCAGGCGCTCGATGCAGTACGAGACGGGCCTGCCGGCGAGCTCGGCGACGTAGCGCATCTCCTCGGGCGACAGCGCATGCAGGTGCAGCGTCGGCCAGCGGTCCTTGATGCGGCGGAAGAGATCCTCGTAGTAGGCCAGGTCGAGCGCGGGTTGCAGGCCGCTCTGCATGCAGATCTCGGTGGCGCCGCGCTGCACCGCGTCCTCGATCTTGGCGAACACGGTGGCGTGGTCGTGGTGCCAGGCGCCGCCGGCGTCGTGCGACTTGCGCATGAAGCCGCAGAAGGAGCACGAGCCGACGCAGACGTTGCTGATGTTGACGTTGCGGCAGATCACGTAGGTGACCTCGTCGCCGACCAGGGAGCGGCGCAGCTCGTCGGCGGCCGGCTGCAGGTCGCCGCCGACCTGCGGGTACACGGGCAGGCGCTCGTGCAGCACGAAGCCGATCGACGCTGCCTTCTCCCGCATCCGCGACACCGGCTCCCAGGGCAGCGACGGCGAGACGCTGTCGCCGTTGGCGCTGACTCCGCCGAGGTCACGGGCGCCGGCCTGCACCAGCTGCAGCCAGTCGTCGCTGAGCAGGTTGGGCGGCACCTGCACCGTCACCGAGTCGGGCAGGATCTCGCGGGCCATGCGCACGGTGTCGAGCATGTCGTCGAGCGACGCGCCGGGCAGGTCGCGCATCGGCGTTCCGGGCTTGGGCACGAAGTTCTGGACGATCACTTCCTGAACGTGCCCGTGGCGCTGCTGCACGCCGGCGATCAGCCGCAGGGCGTGGTCGCGGTCGCCGCGCGACTCGCCGATGCCGACGAGAATGCCGGTGGTGAACTGGATGTGCAGGCGACCGGCGTCCTCGATGTGGCGCAGCCGGTCGGCGACGCGCTTGCCGCCGCCGTTGGCGTGGGCGCGCAGGTCGTCGGTGCCGGATTCCAGCATCAGGCCCATCGAGGGCGACCAGGGCTTGAGTCGCGCCAGCGACTCGTACGTCAGCAATCCCACGTTGACGTGCGGCAGCAGGCCGCGCGCCATCGCCCGCCGGCAGACCTCGATCACCCGGTCGACGAACGCGTCCTCCGACGCCAGCCCCAGGTCGGGCAGCAGCCAGACCTGCTCGCCCGACATCACCAGCACTTCCCGCCCGCCCAGCCGCGCCGCCTCGTCGAGCTGCGCGTCGATGGTCTCCCAGTCCACCAGGCCACCGCTGTCGCTGCGGTATTCGCAGTAGCCGCAGCGCTTGGCGCAGCGGTAGGTGATGTCGACGGTGTAGGACGCGCTGTAGGTCAGGACGTCCTGGTTCCACTGCGGCCGCATGCGCAGCGGCGTGCTGGGGACGGCGGGGCCGGGAGCTGGCATCGCCATAGGCCCACGATTCTAGGGACGGGGGACGGACACCCGTCGATCGCGCCGGCCAGGTGTCGTCCACGACGTTGCGGTATGGTGACGGCGTCGGGACCGGGGGAGCGAGGAAGGGAGATGACGGGCAGAGGTGCACCGCCGCGCTGCGCGGCCATGCTCGGGATGCTGGCGGCTTTGCTAGTGGCCAGCTGCGGGGACGACTCGCAGGGGGCGCACAACGCCGCATCGTCAGGCTCGGGATCGGACGGGGCGCTGGTCTCCGTCGCCCAGGCCGACCAGGCGGCGCGGCAGTGGTGGTCCGATCGGCAGCAGGCGCTGGCCAGGCGCGACGCCGCAGCGCTCACCCGCCTCGAAGCCGACCCCGGCGTCCTGGTCACCCTCGAGGAGCTGCGCGTGGCCACCGCCACCGGGCGGGCACTGATCGCCAAGCCGCAGGACCCGCTCGCGGTGCGCGTCCACGTTCCCGCGGAGCAGAGCTGGCCGGTGCCCGTCCTCGCGGTGTTCGACGTTGCCTCGGGCGATGCCGGCAAATCGACCGCGCACCTCGCCGCGCTGCTCGTCCAGCGCGGCCCCAACACGCCTCTGGTCGGCCTGGAGACCGTCACCCTCGACGCACCCGAGCCCGCCTTCGACGTCGATGCCTCCGGCTACGTGCACATGATCGCGGTGCCGGCGCAGCCGACAACGCTGTCGCGCAGCGCCTCCGACCTGTCGCAGCTCTACGGCAGCTTCATGAGCACGCTGGGCCACGGCGGCCCCACCCCCTCGCCCGCAGCCTTCGCGCCCGGGACGCACACCACCGGACTCGCGGAGCAGGACGCGACCTTCGCGGCTGCGGCTGCGGCACACCAGCGCGGCAGCGTCGGCGGCGTCGACCTCGACTACATCCCCCTCAACTTCCCCACGCCAGTGTTCGCGCTCAGCGGCGGCGGGGGGTTCACGCTCTTAGCGGTGCAACGCGACGAGACGCTGCACCCGCTGCCCGGCCAGAGCTTCCTGCAGGACGCCAACCGGAAGAACTACGGACTCGACCTGGCCCCCGGTCAGTACCAGGTGATCACCATGCACAGCGTGCTGATGCTGGCGGCGCACATGCCGGCGGGCGGCGCGCCGGTCGAAGTGGTGGGCCTCGGCGGGGGCGTGTACTCGGAGGGTTGACCCCGAAGATACGGGGGTGGTCGAGTGCCGGACCGCGGCCGATAATCGCCTGCGATGCGCATCCGGGCCCACGCCCCGCTGGGCATCCTGATCGCAGCGGCCGGCGCCGCAGCGCTCGCTCCGCCACCGGCGCGGGCGGCCACCACACCGCCGCATGTCATGGTGATCGTCGAGGAGAACCGTGAGTACGGCGACGTCATCGGCAGCTCCTCGGCGCCCTACGTCAACGGGCTGGCCCAGCAGTTCGGCCTGGCGACGCAGGCCTATGCCATCACCCATCCCAGCCTGCCCAACTACCTGGAATTGATCGCCGGCACCACCTTCGGCATCACCTCCGACTGCACCTCGTGCAGCGTCGAGGGGACGACCCTCGCCGACCAGCTGCAGGCGGCCGGCTACGACTGGCGGGCCTACATGGAAGGCATGCCGTCACCCTGCTACACGGGCGACACCAGCGTCGACGGCTACGCCAAGCGGCACGACCCCTTCATGTACTTCCCGCACATCGCCGGCAATCCCAGCGAGTGCGGCCGCGTCGTGCCCTACTCCGCCATCGGCGCCGACCTCGCCGCGGGCGCCTCAGGACCGCCGTTCATGTTCGTCGCACCCAACGTCTGCAACGACGGGCACGACTGCTCGACGGCGACCATGGACGCCTGGCTGTCCTCCAATCTGCCGGCCATCCTGGCCTCTCCCTGGTACCAGGACAACGGCACCGTGCTGCTCACCTGGGACGAGGGCACCACCTCCGCGGGATGCTGCGACGGCGCCGCCGGCGGGCACATCGCCACCGTGGTGATCTCCAACGCCGTCACCGGCGGCCAGCGCCTCGCCGGGACGCTCGACCACGCCGGCACCCTGCGCAGCATCGAGGACATCTACGGACTGGCGCCGCTGGGTGACGCGGCATGCGGGTGCAGCGGTTTCCTGGCGCTGCCGGGCGCCGCGCCCCCGCCTCCGCCGCCTCCCCCCTCGCACTGTCCGGCCGGAGTGGGTCCGCCGCAACGGGGCGGGTGGTACCGCCTGGCAGCGTCCGACGGCGGCATCTTCGACTACGGCGCGGCGCCCTACTGCGGCAGCCTGGCCGGCTTCCCGCTGGCCCAGCCGGTCACCGGCATGGCCTCTCGCGGCGACGGCCTGGGCTACTGGCTGGTGGCGCGCGACGGCGGGGTCTTCGCCTTCGGCGACGCCGGCTTCAGCGGTTCGCTGGGGGGTGTGCGTCTCAACGCGCCCATCGCCGGCATGGCGGCGACGCCCGACGGCGGCGGCTACTGGCTGGTGGCGCGCGACGGCGGCGTCTTCACCTTCGGCGATGCCGGCTTCCGCGGCTCCATGGGAGGTGTCCGCCTCAACGCCCCGGTCGTCGGCATGGCGGCGACCCCCGACGGCGCGGGCTACTGGCTGGTGGCGTCCGACGGCGGAATCTTCTGCTTCGGTGACGCGGGGTTCCACGGCTCCACCGGCGGCGCCCACCTCAACGCCCCGGCCACAGGCATGGCGGCGACGCCGGACGGCAGCGGCTACTGGCTGGTGGCCTCGGACGGTGGGGTCTTCAGCTTCGGCGGCGCGGCGTTCCACGGCTCGATGGGTGGCATCCACCTCAACGCGCCCGTGGTGGGCATGGCCGCCACCCCCGGCGGTGGCTACTGGCTGGCGTCGTCGGATGGCGGCGTCTTCAGCTTCGGCGACGCGGCGTTCCTGGGCTCGGCGGGGTCGTTGCGACTCGCGGCGCCCGTGGTGGCGATGAGCTCGTAGCCGCCGGTCAGATGCTGCGCCCCGCCGCCTCCCAGTAGCGGTCGCGGATCAGGCGCTTGAGCAGCTTGCCGGCCGCGTCACGGGGAAAGTCGTCGACGAAGTCGACGCTGCGCGGACGCTTGTAGTCGGCGAGGTGCTCGGTGGCGAAGGCGATCACCGCCTCCTCGTCGAGCGAGGCGCCCTCACGGCGCTTGACCACCGCCGTGATCGACTCGCCCCACTCCGGGTCGGGCACGCCGACGACGGCGCAATCCTCGATGGCGGGATGGGCGTGCAGCACCGCCTCGATCTCGGCGGGGTACACGTTGACGCCGCCGCTGATGATCATGTCGATCTTACGGTCGCAGATGTGGATGAAGCCCTCGTCGTCGCGGTAGGCGACGTCGCCGACGGAGAAGAAGCCGTCGCGGGTGTTGGCGCTGGTGGCGTCGGGGCGGTTGAGGTACTCGCCGAACATTCCTGCCGATCGTGACCACAACTCGCCGGGCTGGCCCGCGGGCACCTCGTTGCCCTCGTCGTCGGTGAGGCGGACCTCGACGCCCTCCAGGGGACGGCCGCAGGAGTCGGGCTTGCGCAGCAGGTCCTGGGGGCCGACGACGGTGACGACGCCGGTCTCGGTGGCGCCGTAGAACTCCCACACCGTGTCACCGAAGAACGCGGCGGCTCGGCGCTTGAGGTCGGCGGGGAAGGGCGCGGCGGCGACGATCAGCGCACGCAGCGAGGAGATGTCGTAGCGCTGCCGCACCCTGTCGGGCAGGTCGACGATGCGCTTGACCAGGATCGGCGCCATGAAGGTGGTGGTGACGCGGTGCTGCTCGATGAGGCGCAGCGCGCCCTCGGGGTCGAAGCGGTGCATGGCGACCAGGGTGGCGCCGAGGATCTGCTGCAGCGCGGCGAACATCGCTGGCGCGCTGTGGTAGCCGGGGCCGGCGAGCAGGTGCACGTCGTCGCTGCGCAGGCCGAAGGTCTGGATGTACTGGAAGATCACCATGGGGTCGGCGCCCTTGGGGCGGAAGGCGCCCTTGGGGTGGCCGGTGGTGCCCGCGGTGTAGATCATCGTCGGCCCGGTGATCCCGGCGGGGACGTCGGGCTCAGCGTCGCTCGCGCCGGCGAGCAGCGCATCGAAGGATTCCCAGCCGGGGGGCGGCGCGTCCTCGCCGACGACGGCGATCCAGTGCCGCTGTGCCTCGTTCTCCACCTGCGGCCGCGCCTGGTCGATGTGCTCGACGAACTCGGGGCCGGCGACGACGACGCGGGCACCGCTGTCGTTGAGCAGGTAGGCGATCTCCTCGCCGCGCAGCCGGTAGTTCATCGGCGTCGAGACGCACTGCAGCTTGCGCAGCGCGTGCGCCACCACGATGGGGTCGATGCCGTTGTACTGCACCTGGATGCAGCGGTCACCGCGCTGCAGGCCCATCGATTGCAGCACCGCGGCCAAGCGGTTGACCCGGCGGTTGAGCGCGTCGTACGTGGCGACGCTGCCCGAGTCGGTGATGATCGCCGGCTTGTCGGGGCTCTGGGCCGCGTGCGTGGCGAGGATGTCGGTGCTGCTCATGGGCCGGGACTATAGATGCCCGGCACCCACGAGATCAGCACTCACCGCCGGGGTTTGTGGCCGCCGCCTCCACCGACGAAGAACCCGCCCCCGTCGCCGCCGCCGCCGCCGCCGCCCCCGCCGCCACCACCGCCGCTGGGATCACCGGGCAGCCCCGAACCGCCGGAGCCGCACCAGTAGTACGAGCCGCCGTTGAAGCTCCAGGTGCGGCAGCCCGCACCCGCGGAGGAGCGGCCGCTCAACTCCTTGGCGCCGGTGTTGGCGTCGGTGCCCGCGAAGAACCACCCGCTGCGGCCGCCGAACGACGCCTTGTGCAGGCTGGGCGGCGGGCCGGGCCAGTCGTCGGGAACGCCGGACAGCGCCCTGGTCATGAACTGATGCCAGATCGGCGCCGCGCCGGTGATGCCCGTGGTGCCCTGCATCGGCGAGTTGTCGGTGTTGCCGACCCACACCGCGGTGGCCAGGTGCGGCGTCCAGCCGACGGTGAAGTTGTCGCGGAAGTCCTGGGTGGTGCCGGTCTTGGCGGAGACCAGGTGGCCGTCGAGGGTGAGGTCACCGTGGGCGCCGAACTCGAGGACGCGGTTGGAGTCGTTGGTGAGGATGTCGTTGACGATGAAGGCGACGCCGGGGTCGACCACCTGCTTGGGCGCGGCGGCCTGGGGCATCAGCTCTTTGCCCGACGCGTCCTTGGCCGAGATGATGAAGCGGGCCGGCTGCAGCTGCCCGCCGTGGCCGAGCACGCTGCCCGCCTGGGCCATCTCCCACAGCGGCACGTGGTACGTGCCCAGGGTCAGCGACGCGCCGTAGGTGTTCTCCGGCTGGTCGAGCGTGGTCACCCCCATGGCGCGCGCGGTGTCGACGATGCTCGGCACGGTGGCCAGCTGCTCGGTCTTCACCGCGGGGATGTTGAGCGAGTTGGCGAACGCCTCCTCCAGCGGCAGCACGCCGTGGTAGCGCATGTCGTAGTTGTGCACCTCCCACGGGCCGTTGCCGTCGGGCGGGCCGCCCTTGGGCAGGCTGTACGGCGCGTCGAGGATCGGGGTCAGCTCGGTGGCCTTGTGCTCACCCAGCACCGTGCTGTAGGTGAACAGCTTGAACGTCGACCCCGGCTGGCGCGGGCTCGCCGCCATGTCGATCTCCGACCCGGGATGGCCGGCGCCGGCGCCGCCGATGTAGGCGACCACGTCACCCGTCTGCGGGTCCATGCTGACCAGGGCACCGTCGGTGACGTGCAGGTCCCTGATGGCGTCGACCTGCTGGCTCACGATCTTCTGCGCCGTCTGCTGCAGGCCGCTGTCGAGGGTGCTGACCACGTGCAGGCCGCTGGTGTACGGGTCGAGGTGCAGCTCGGCCTTGATCTGCTGGGCGACGCGGCCGACGAACGCGGGCGCGGCGTTGACGTCGTCCATCGTGCCCGGCGCGTAGTGCAGCGGCTCCTGGTACGCCGCCGCGGCGGCGGCGGCGGGGATGTCGCCGACGTCGACCATCGCCTGCAGCACCTCGTGCTGCCGCTGCTTGGCAGCGTCGGGATGGCGCAGCGGGTCGAGGTCGGTGGGATGGTTGGGCAGGCCGGCGAGCAGCGCTGACTGGGCCAGGTCGAGGTCCTTGGCGTGGATGCCGAAGAAGATGTTGGCCGCGGCCTCGATGCCGGTGGCGCCGTGGCCGTAGTAGATGTCGTTGAGGTACGCCTCGAGGATCTGGTTCTTGGTCATCGACCCGTCGAGGTGGCGGGCGATGAGCAGCTGGTGCATCTTGTAGCTGAGCCCGCCGGTGTCGTCGAGGTACAGCACCTTGGCCAGCTGCATGGTGATGGTGCTGGCGCCCTGGCTGTCGTGGTGGACGACGTCGTTCCAGGCGGCGCTGGCGACGCGGCCGAGGTCGACGGCGCCCTCGTTCCAGAAGCCGCGGTCCTCGATGGCGACGGTGGCGGCGCGCAGCGCCGGCGAGCTGCCGGCCAGCGGCACCGGCAGGCGCGAGTCGCCCTGGGGATGGAGCATGGCGATGAGGTTGCCGGCGCGGTCGGTGACCACGGTGTCGCTGAACAGCGGCTTGGCCGGGGGCAGGCCGCCCAGCGCGCTGTCGAGCATGGCCAGGGCCACCTGGCCGCCACCCCAGATGAGCAGGAAGCCGATCAGCGCCGCGCTGAGCAGGAAGGCGCCCCAGCGCTGGCGGCGGCTGAGCCGGCGGGCTCGGCGGGCGTTGAGCAGGGCCCGGCGCACCAGGCGGCGGCGCGCGGCGGGACCGATCGGATGTCCCGTCCCGTGGGCGCGGGGACGAGGGTCGATGGGATGGATGTCGTCGGACACGTGTGGTCGGCAGCTCCGAGTGGGGGGTGGCTGCGGCCAGGGCGGGGACGATCGTTATAGTGCCGCGCTCGTTATTAACGGTAACGCGGCTGGACAGTTACGTGCCGGAGCGCGCTCGGGAGAAGTCACGCCGCCGGCGCCGCCTGGAGACTGTACCGAGTGCTGCCAGGGTGGCGGCCGCGCCGAACGCGGCGGTCCCGGCGGCGAGCCGGGCGGCCGTGCCGCGGGCGGAGATCGGCAGTGCCGCGGGCGGGGCAGCCGTCGCGCCGTGCTGGGTGCCGGCGATGCGGCCGGCTCCCGCCGCTGCATCCGCCGCCGCGGGGGCTCCGGTCGCCGCCGCACCTGCCGGAGCTGGAGCCGGTGCGGATGCGGCGGAGACCGGCGCGGCGGGCGCGGGCACCACACCGCCCGGCGCCTGGGGCAGGCCCGGGTCGGTGGTGAAGTCCCAGATCTCCCCGGTGCGCGACAGTGGGTTGAGCTGCTGGTCGAGCGGCGCGCCGTGGCAGGGCTGGGCCAGCGGCGTCCCGGCGAAGGGGTCGCAGGCCTTGAAGGCCACGTCGGTGTCGCTGGTGCCGGCGCCGATGACCACGTCGCTGCCCGCCACCGCCGCCTCGGACGACACCGGCGCACCGAGCGGGACGGCCCAGAGCAGCGCCCCGCTGCCGGCGTCGTAGGCGCGCAGCAGCCCGTCGAGCGCTCCGTTGTAGACCACGCCGTTCGCCCAGGTGGTGGCGCCGTAGGTGGGCCCCTGCAGCGCCTGCCAGGCGGGCGTGCCGTCGCCGCCCGAGAAGGCCCGCATGGGGGTGGCGCCCGCGGTCGGGTCGCTCTGCGGGGCGGGCGCGCCGGTGCTCGGGTCATAGGTCACCGGCGTGTCGATCGCCGAGCCGCCGAACACCTCGGGCACCCCCGGCCGCGCCGCCACCGCGGTGTTGCCGATGAAGCCGCCCACCGCCTGGCCCGGCTGCACGTTGCCGTTGCCCTGCTCGACGGCGCGCCACACCAGGGCGCCGGTGTCGCGGTCGACCACGGTGTAGCTGCCGTCCTTGCTGCCCTCGCCGACGACGCGGTGGCCCCCGCCCGGGCCGGGCAGGGTGAAGACCTGGGCCGAGGAGCCGAAGTCGTCGTCGGCAGTGTTCTCGGCGTGGGGCTGGTAGCTCCACAGGGGCAGCCCGGTGGCGGCGTCGAGGCCGACCATGGCCTCGGCGTACCGCTGCCAGCGATGCGCGTAGTCGTAGGTCTGGCCGGGCGGGCATTTGGGATCGTCGCGGGGGCAGGCGACGGTGCCGTTGTCGGGGCAGTCCGCCATGCCGAAGAACACCATGGCGCGGCGCGACGGGTCGGGATTCTCGGGATCGAGGTCGAGCGCTGGCGAGCTCCAGACGTTGCCGCAGCCGTAGAGCGGGGTGTTCGCCTCGGGGTTGAAGTG
The DNA here is from genome assembly GCA_964499205.1 of uncultured Actinomycetes bacterium. Taxonomy (GTDB): domain Bacteria; phylum Chloroflexota; class Dormibacteria; order Aeolococcales; family Aeolococcaceae; genus DASRDZ01. Next base: position 13,781 of record CAZCJX010000061.1, read on the forward strand.
CCAGGCCTCCTGGCCGGTGACGGCGTCGACCGCCCACATGCCCTCGCCGGGGAAGTCGCTCGACTGGTTGGCGTCGGCACCGAAGAGGACCCAGGGGTCGCCGCCCGGCGCCTGCTGCCAGACCACCGGCGACGACTCCACCTCGCCCAGCCCGGTGGGCTGCTGCGGATCGACGTCGAAGCGCCAGAGGATGGCGCCGCTCGACGCGTCGAGCGCGTAGAGCGAGCCGGCGGCGCCGACGAAGACGGTGCGCCGGCCGCCGACGGTGGCCACCGCGGCGCTGGAGGTGATCTGGCCGTAGTCGTCCCGGTGCCCGTCGGTCCAGGGCGCGGCGGCGTTGTTGCCCAGCACCGTCTGCCAGCGCACCGCGCCGGTCGACTGGTCGAGGGCGTAGAAGGTGCCGTCCCAGTCGCCGGCGTAGACCGTGCCGTCGCTCACCGCGGGCTGCGCGGTCACCACGTCGCTGGTGTGGAACACCCAGCGCGGGCGGAGCCGGCTCACGCTGGCGCTGCTCGGCGCGTCGGGGCAGGTGCTGGCGAAGCTGCGCGTCGCGGTGTGGCCGAACATCGGCCAGTCGCAGGCCCGGGTCGCCGGGTCGGCGGGCTGGGCAAGCGCCGTGGTGGCGGGGAGGACGGCGACGGCGACGGCGGCGGCCAGCGGGGCCAGGCGGCGGAGCATGGAGAGACCTCTGCGGCGGTGCGAGACAGCGCCCGGCCGCGGATGGTCACCTGCCCGGAAACGCGGCCGGCCTGCTACCTCTCAGCGACGGACGAGCCGCGCCGATCTTGCGCGGCGGGCGCCGCGGTCGGGGCGGACGCCCCGCCACGCCGGGCGGCCTCGTCGCGGCGCCCGACCACCTCCGGCGGCGCCGGCGGCGCGGTGCCCTCGGCCTCCTGCACGTCGAGCGGCCGGCCGCTGCGGCTCTGCTCCAGCTCGGCGTTGACCGCCCCGCCGATCATGGTGATCAGGCCGAGGAAGAAGGCGTAGGTCATCAGCAGGAAGAAGAGGGCGAAGGTGGCGCCGTAGGTGGCGAAGCCGCCGGCCAGCTTGAAGTAGAGCGGGAAGAGCAGGGTCAGCCCTTCGAGGAGCACGCCGGCGGTGATGGCGCCGGGCATGACGTCGCGGGCCCGCTGCTTGCGGTGCGGCACCACGTAGTAGATGGCGAAGAACAGCACCGCGGCGTCGAGGGCGCCGGCGACGATCTGGAAGACCAGCGCGGCCGGGCCGGAGGTGAGGAAGCTGGGCACCACCGGCAGCGAGCGCAGCGCCGGCAGCAGGCTGCTGCTCAGCACCAGCGGCACGGCCAGCACGGTGAAGAGCAGGATCATGCCGAAGGCCATCAGCTTCTGGTGGACGAAGTCGCGCGGCTTGCAGGGGTAGAGCGCGGTCAGGCCCTGCTCGATGGCGCCGAAGAGCCCGGAGCCGCTCCACATCAGGCCGACGAAGCCGATGACGCCGAGCAGCCCGCTCTTCTGCTTGAAGGCGTCGAGGGCGCTGAGGATCTGCTGCTGCGTCGACTTGTTGGGGAAGGCGGCCACCACCTGCTGCTCGAAGCCGTGGGCGATGCTCTGGCTCTGCAGCACCACGCCGAGCACGGTCACCGTGACCAGCACCATGGGGAAGAGGGCGAACAATCCGTTCCAGGCGATCAGGGTTGCCCAGTTGGGCCCCTGGGCGTCGAGGAAGCGCTTGGCGACGCGGACGGGAAAGATCCTGCCGATCGTGCTCACAGCTCAGCCGCACCAAAAAGGGATTAATGTGACAGCGTCACTATAACCTACGGTGCGGGCTGCGGCGCGGGGTTGAGTCGGGCCAGCTGCCGGCTCAGGGCCACCAGGCGGCCCTCCTCGTCCCACACCTCGCCGTCCTCCTCGAGGTAGCCGTCGACCAGGAAGCGGGTGCGGAACCAGCAGCGCATCCAGCCCGGCGCGGGGCGGGCGCGGACGTGGACGGTCAGCTCGACGGTGGGCACCCAGCCGCCGACGGCGACGTCGAAGATCGCCGGGGGCATGGCGTCGGCGATCAGCGGCAGGGTGTGAGTGTCGATGGGGCGCCCGTCGGCGAAGCGGAGCCAGCCGCCGATCTCGGCGCGGCCGGTCCGCTCACCGCGCATCCACCCGGCCGTGCCGGGCGCGACCCGCCAGTCGATGCGCTCGCGGATGCGGGCAACCAGGCCGTTGGGCATCGGCGCCCCACTCCGCTGCGGCTCCGGGCACTCCTCCGGCGGTGGCATCGGCGGCGGCTCGCCCTGCACCACCGTGGGCCCGCGCGAGGCGGTGTGGTCGCCGTAATTGGCCAGGATGCGCACCCGCTCGCGTCCGTCCTGGAGCATGCGCGCCATCGCCGTGGAGTGGGCGCGGCCGCTGCGGATGCGCTCCACCTCGATGTCGACGGGGCCGTGCTGGGTGGGGCTGAAGTAGTGCGCGGTGATGGTGAACGGGTCGGGGTGGGGCAGCTCCTGGCGCACTGCGTTGAGCCCGATCAGCAGCAGGTAGCCGCCGTTGGGATAGTCGCCGATGCTCCAGCGGTCGGTGACCGTGCCGCGCCACAGACCAGGCGCGACGCGCTCGACCGCGGTGTCGGCGTCGACCTCGTAGACGGTCTGGCTCAATGCCGGAAGTGCCGTTCGCCGGCCGCCACCATGGCGATGCCGTGGCGGTCGGCGGCGGCGGTGACCTCGTCGTCCTTCTTCGAGCCGCCCGGCTGGATCACCGCCCGCACGCCCGCGGCGGCGAGGGTCTCCAGGCCGTCGGGCATGGGGAAGAAGGCGTCCGACGCGGCGACGGCGCCGCTGGCCCGCTCGCCGGCCCGCTTGACGGCGATCTCCGCCGCCTCGACGCGCGACATCTGCCCGGCGCCGACGCCCACCGCCATGCCGTCGCTGACGACGACGATGGCGTTGGACTTGACGTGGCGGCAGACGCGCCAGGCGACCAGCATGTCGCGCCACTCGTCGTCGCTGGGCTGGCGGCGGGTCATCACCTGCATCGCGTTGCGGTCGAGGTTGGCACGATCGAGGGTCTGCACCAGCAGGCCGCCGTCGATGCTGCGCACGTCGAGGGCGGCGGCGCAGGAGGGCGTTGCGACGGCGAGCAGGCGCAGGCGCTCCTTGCGCTGCAGCAGGGCATGCGCGCCGTCGTCGACGCGCGGGGCGACCACCGCTTCCAGGAAGGTCTTGCCGACCTCCTCGGCGGTGGCGGCGTCGAGCGGGCGATTGACCGCGACGATGCCGCCGAAGGCGCTGCGCGGGTCGCACTCGTAGGCGCGGCGGTAGGC
>CAZCJX010000062.1:0-16421 GCA_964499205.1 uncultured Actinomycetes bacterium
CGCCGGTGGTGGCGATGGCGGCGACGCCCGACGGCCTCGGCTACTGGATGACCACGGCGGCCGGCCAGGTGCTCAGCTTCGGCGACGCGCTGGGCTACGGGTCGCTGCAGGGCAAGGCGCTGGCCCAGCCCATCGAGGGCATCGCCGCCACGCCGTAGCCGCCCGGCGGCGCCGCGGCGCCGGCGCTGACGGCTGCCGAGGTGTCACAGCGCGCCCCTGGTCCTCGTCACAGCGTGTGAGTTGACGAACCACCCCGGAGGAATTGCTGCGATGAGAGTGCTGGTGGCTGGTGCCGGCGGCGCCATCGGCCGCCGCCTGCTGCCCAGGCTGGCGGTGCGCGGCCACGACGTCTACGCCACGACGCGGTCGCTCGACAAGGTCGGCGCCCTGCGCGACCTCGGCGGGCAGCCGCTGGTGATGGACGGCCTCGACGCCGAGTCGGTGCGCGCCGCGGTGGAGCGGGCGCGCCCCGACGTGGTGGTGCACGAGATGACGGCGCTGGCCGGCGCCATCGACCTGCGCCGGTTCGACCGCTCCTTCGCGCACACCAACCGCCTGCGCACCGAGGGCACCGACAACCTGCTCGCCGCCGCGCTGGCCTGCGGCGTGCCCCGCTTCGTCGCGCAGAGCTACACCGGGTGGTCCAACGGCAGCACCGGTCCGCGCCTGCACACCGAGGACGACCCGCTGGTGGCCCACCCCGCCGCGTCGCAGCGGGTCACCCTGGAGGCGTTGCGGCACGTCGAGTCCGCGGTCACCCAGGCGCCGCTGCAGGGCGTGGTGCTGCGCTACGGCAGCCTCTACGGTCCGGCCGGCGCGTCGGAACCCCTGGTCGAGCCGGTGCGCAAGCGCCGCGTGCCGATCGTCGGCGACGGCGGCGGCATCTGGTCGTGGCTCCACGTCGACGACGCGGCCTCGGCCACCGTCGCCGCCATCGAGGGCGACGCCACGGGCATCTTCAACGTCTGCGACGACGAGCCCGCCCCGGTCGCCGAGTGGCTGCCCTACCTGGCGGAGTGCCTCGGCGCGCCGCGGCCGCTGCGCCTCCCCGCCTGGCTGGCCCGGCCCATCGCCGGCGAGGCGGTGATGCGCATGATGACCAGCATCCGCGGCTCCTCCAACCGCCGCATCAAGGAGGTCATGGGCTGGCAGCCGCGCTGGGCCAGCTGGCGGGAGGGCTTCCGTGACGCGCTGTTCGACTGAACCCGCCCCGTACAGTTCGGGCGTGGCCGTCACCGAGCTCTACGCCGAGCTGCGTCCCCTGCTCTTCTCGATCGCCTACCGCATGCTCGGCAGCGTCGCCGAGGCGGAGGACGCGGTGCAGGAGGCGTTCCTCCGCTACCACCGCGCCGAGCAGGAGGACGCCGGCGCGGTGGCCTCGCCGCGCGCCTGGCTCTCCGCGGTGGTGACCCGGCTCTGCATCGACCAGCTGCGCTCGGCCCGGGTGCGCCGCGAGGCCTACCCGGGCACCTGGCTGCCCGAGCCGCTGCCCACCGGCGCCGGCGCGCCCGACGCCGCGCAAGTTGTGGAGGATGCTGACACGATCTCGATGGCCTTCCTCCTGGTGCTGGAGCGCCTCTCGCCCGTCGAGCGCGCCGTGTTCCTGCTCCACGACGTCTTCGACTACGGCTACGCCGACGTTGCTGCCATCGTTGGCAAGAGCGAGGAGAACTGCCGGCAGCTGGCGGTGCGGGCGCGGCGCCACGTGCGCGAGAACCGGCCCCGCTTCGACGCCTCGCCCCAGGCGCGCGACGAGCTGGCGGGGCGCTTCTTCGCCGCAATCGGCGCCGGCGATCTCGACGGCCTGGTGTCGCTGCTCGCCGACGACGTGGTGCTCTACGGCGACGGCGGCGGCAGGCCCCCCTCGTTCACCCGTCCCATCGAAGGGCGTGAGCGGGTGGTGCGGCTGCTGCTCTCCATCGGCGCGCAGGCGGCGCAGCTGGGCCTGGCCGTGCGCCGCGTCGAGCTCAACGGCCAGCCCGGCGTCATGGTGGTCGACGGCGAAGGCCGGCTGGTCAACGTGATGGTGCTCGACATCGCCGGCGGCCTGGTGCGCACCGTCCGATCGGTCATCAACCCCGACAAGCTGGGCCACCTCGGCCCCCTCGCCGACCTGCCCGCGCTGTTCCGGCAGCGCCTCGCCCGCGACTGAGCCGCGCTGCCTAGCCGCCAGCGCTGGCCAGCACCACCTCGGCGGTGTGCTGCTGGCCGTTCTCGTCGAGCCAGGCGACCTGGACCCGGTCACCCGGGTGGTGGGCGCGGATGGCGGCGCGCAGGTCGGTGGCCGACTGCACGGCGTTGCCGTCGAGGCTGACGATGACGTCGCCGGCGGCGATGCCGGCGCGGTCGGCGGGACTGCCGGCCTGCACCCCGGCCACGGCGGCGCCGCCACCGGCCACGTCGGCGGTGTCGCTGAGCTCGACGCCGAGGCGCGCCGTGGCGGCCGGCTGGGCGCTGGGCTGCACCCCGCCGCCGCTGCGCAGGCGGCCGGCCACCGACATGGCGGTGGCGATGGGGATGGCGAAGCCCTGGGAGCTGCCGCTGCGGAAGCGGAAGCGCCGCGCCGACGCCGCCGTGTCCATGCCCACCACCCGCCCGCTGCGGTCGACCAGCGGGCCGCCGGAGTCGCCGGGGACGACGTTGGCGTCGACCTGGATGAGGCCGGTGAGCGTCTCGCTGCTCATGCCGGACTCGTCGGTGGCAGTGATGGTGCGGTCGAGGGCGGTGACCTGGCCGGCGCTGGCGCTGGGCGGGCCCTCGCGGCCGAGCGCATTGCCGATGGCGACGACGGGGTCGCCCACCGCCACCGTGCCGCCGACGTTGATGGTCTGCAGGCCGGAGGCGCCCTGCATCTGCAGCAGGGCGACGTCGGCGTTGGGGTCGGTGCCGACCACGCGGGCGCGGTAGACCCTGCCGGTGCCGCCCACCTGCACGTCGATGGCGCCGGCGCTCTCCACCACGTGGTTGTTGGTCAGCACCTCGCCGGAGGAGGTGATCACCATGCCGGTGCCGGCGACCAGGCCGTCGGGGAAGGACGCGGTGATGTCGACCACCGCGGGAGCGACCCGCGAGGTGACGCCGCTGACGTCCACCTGGCCGTTGCTGCTGTTGAAGATGCCGCCGAGGCCGCCACCCTGCTGGCCGTTGCGGTGGAAGAGGCCGGGGACGGCGATGGCGATGGCCACGGCCGAGAACACCACCAGGGCGATGGCGATCAGCGCCGCGCCGGCGCGGCGGCGGTGTGGCGGGGGCGGCGGAGCGCCCCAGGGCGACGGCTGCCAGCCGCCGGTGTCCCAACCCCCGGGCGGGGGCGGCGGCGGGGCCCATCCGCCGAAGCGCGCGGGCGCGCCGACAGGCGCGTCCCCATGATGAGGGGGCGGGAGCGCGGGCTGCTGCGACTGCTCGTCCACCGTGACCATCATGATCGTCGTGTCGCTTGCCGAAACGTTAAACAGGTCCCACTCGTTGGCCTCGCGAGAGATGCGCAGATGGGTGGTGGCCGCGACGGCCGTGCTGGTGGTGCTGCTGGCGGCCGCGGTGAGTGCGCAGGCCGCCGTCGGCATGTCCCGCTCCAGGACCGACGCCCAGCGCGCCGCCGCGTTGCGCAGCGAATGGGACCGCGACCAGGCCCAGGGCGTGCCCGCCTCCGTGCTGGCGCCGCTGCGCGCCCGCCTCGCCGCCCGCGGTGAGCCGGGATGGTGGTCGCTCACCTGGTGGACGCGCACTCCGCAGGCGCAGCTCGAGGCACTGCAGGCCGACACCGACTCCGCCTGGCGCACCGCGCTGGCCGGCGCCCGGTCGCGCCTCGACGCGGTGATCGCCCAGGCCAACACCTTCGTCATCCAGGCGGGCAACCTCGCCCCCACCGGTATGCAGGCGACGGTGGCGAGCTGGGGCGGCGCGGCCGGCTCGGCGCGCACCCCCGCCGCGATCGACCGGCTGGCCACCGCGGATTCGGCCGTGCTCTCCGCCGCCCAAGCCGCCGTGGCCCAGGCGCGCGCCGCCGCCGCCGCCGCGCTCGCGGCCGCCGGCGGGCCCGACGGCCTGCTCGGCCAGGTCGCCGCACTGCACGACAAGGCGGTGGCGGCCAACCTCGACTCCACCGCCATCGACACCCTCGGCGCCCAGCTGCACGACCTGCTCGCCAACGCCCGGCCCGCGGGCGACGTCGAGGCGGAGCTGGCCGCGGCCATCTCCGCGTTCCGCCAGACGGTGGCGCTCAACGACAGCATCGACGCCCAGATGCGCCCGCTGATGTACCAGGTCGACCAGGCGGTGGTCGAGGCGACGCCGGCGGCGGCGACCTTCCAGGCGTCCTACCAGGCGCTGCAGACCGGCTTCGCGGCGGCGCGCAACCAGGCGCAACTGATCACCGTGCAGCAGGCGCAGTCTCAGCTGCAGTCCCAGGTTGCTGCCGAACTCGGCGCAAACACGTGCGGCCACAACGTCGGCGCCGGCAAGTCCCTGGTCGTCTCACTGTCGATGCAGGAGCTGGTCGCCTACCAGGACGGCTGCGTGGTGCGCGCCACCCCGGTGACCACCGGCCGCCCCCAGCTGCCCACCCCGCCCGGCTCGTACCACGTCTTCTTCAAGACCACGCCGTGGACGATGCGCTCTCCCTGGCCGCCGGGGTCGCCCTTCTGGTACCCAGACACCGTGGTGACCTGGGTTCTCGAGTTCCGCGAGGGCGGCTACTTCCTGCACGACGCCGACTGGGAGCCGGCCGGCGACTACGGTCCCGGCGGCGAGTTCAACCAGTCGGCGGCGTCGCACGGATGCATCCACATCCCCACGCCGTTCATGCAGTGGCTGTACTCGTGGACGCCGGTGGGGACGCCGGTGCAGGTGGTGCCGTAGCGCTGCCGTAGGCGGCGCTGAGGTCGCCGCCGCGACCGAGGTGGAAGCGCAGGTGGTGCTCGACGCGCGCCGTCCAGTAGTCCCAGGTGTGCGCGCCGGGGAGCTCGACGTAGCCGTGGGCGATGCCCCGGGTGCGCAGGAAGCCGGCGAAGGCGCGGTTCTCCTCGACCAGGTGGTCGGCGTCGCCGCAGTCGAGGGCGATGCGCAGGCCGGCGCGGCGCCGCGGCTCGGTGACCAGGGACCAGGCGTCGTGCTCGGCCTGGCGCTCCGGGTCGCCCCACATCCGGCTGGCGGCGTCGGGGACGAAGGTGAAGAGGCGGGTGGGTGCGAAGAAGCCGCTGGTCGAGGTGGCGCTGCGGAAGCTGCCGGGGTGGCGGAGGGCCAGCATCAGCGCGCCGTAGCCGCCCATGGAGAGGCCGCCGACGTGCACCGCCTCGCCGACGGGCAGAGTTCCTGCCGACCATGGCAGCAGCTCGTCGATCAGGTAGGTCTCGGCCAGGGTGGAGCCGTCGGCCCAGTCGCACCAGCCGGTGCCGCGGCCCAGGCCGGTGTCGGTCGGCAGCAGCAGGCAGAAGGGCGGCAGCTCGCCGGCGGCGACCAGCCGCGCGGCCAGCTCGTGCACGCGCGCGTTCTGCCACCAGACGAAGCCGCCGGCGTCGTCGACGCCGTGCAGCAGCACGACCAGGGGCAGGTCCTCGTGCTGTCCCGGTGGCGTCCATACCCAGTGCTCGAAGCGGCGCCGGTTGCTTGCGCTGTAGAGGGTGTGGCCGCGCAGGCCTGCCTCAGGCATCGGCGGCCGCGGCGGGGACGTCGAAGCGGGCCATGCGGCGGCGGATGTGCTCGCGGTCGGCGTCGCCGGCGGCGCGGAGCACCAGCGACTGCGCCTGCACCCGCGCCGGGGTGCAGAGGGCGGCGACGATGGCGCGGGCGACGTCGCCCGGCTGCATGAATCCCTCGCGCTGCTCCCCGGTCAGCGGAGTTGCCGACGCTGTCGACCAGAACGCGGTGTCCACGCCCCCAGGGAAGATGGCGTGGACGCGGACGTTGCAGAGACGGCCCTCCTCCGCGATCGCCTCGGTGAAGCCGCGCAGGGCGAACTTGGTGGCGCAGTAGACCGACTCCCCGGGCTCGCCGCGCAGCCCGGCGGTGGAGACGACGTTGACGATCTCCCCGCCGCCCTGCGCCGCCATGGCGCGGAAGGCTTCGCGGCAGAGCAGGATGGGACCGCGCGCGTTGACGCGCCACATGAGGTCGGCGTCGGCGGCGCGCACCTGCTGCACCGGCGCGTGGCGGGCCAGCCCGGCGTTGTTGACGAGGATGTCGAGGCGGCCCTCGCCGGCGACCACGTCGCGCACCGCGGCGACCACCTGCCCTTCGTCGGCGACGTCGGCGACGATGCCGCGCCCCCAGGGCCGTGCCGTCACCGCGCCGGCGAGGTCGAGGCCGACGACGCGCGCGCCGTGTTCCGCGAGCAGCTCGGCGGTGGCCTGCCCGATGCCCGACGCGGCGCCGGTGACCAGCGCCACGCGTCCCTGCAGGGTCACCGCGGCGATGTCGCGATCACGACGCGGTGAGCCCGTCACCCCGCCGGTAGAGCAGGGGGTTGAGCGGGCTGGCGGCCAGCTCGCCGGGCTGCAGTCCCGGCATCCAGCGCTCCAGGTCGGTGCGCCGCGGCTCGCTGTCGGTGGCGCCGACGCGGGTGCCGTCGGCGAAGTAGATCACCGTCATCACCTCGCGCATGCGGGGGCTCGGGTTGTCGGGCGCGCGATGCAGCACCCAGCCGTCGTGGAAGGTGGCGTCGCCGGCGCGCATCGGCCCGACGCTGTGCACGCGGAAGCCGCGTTCGGTGATCAGGGACTGGAAGTAGGCCTCGGAGTCGTCGGAGATCTCGGTGCCGCGCAGGTCCTGCATGCGGTGCGACCCGCCGACGAACTCCATGCCCGCCTCGATGTCGACCAGCGGCATCCACATGGTGACGGTGTGGTCGGTGTCGAGCGGCCAGTAGAAGCGGTCCTGGTGCCAGGGCGTGTAGCCGCCGCCGGGCTCCTTGAACAGCGCCTGGTCGTGGTAGAGGCGCACCGCGTCGACGCCCATCAGCTCGGCGGCGATGCGGGCGAAGCGCTGCGCCAGCACGAAGCGGGCCACCGCCTGGTCGTGGCGCCAGAGGTTCCACACCTGGAGGAAGGCGCGGCCGTAGGTGTCGCGCTGCTCCAGCGGGCGCGTCTCGGTGTTGAGCTGCTCCACCGCGGCGGCGATGTGGGCGCGGTTGGCGGAAACCTCCTCGGCGGAGCAGACCGCGGGGAGCTGGACCAGGCCGTCGCGCCGGAACGTCGCGACCTGCTCCGCGGAGAGGGTGTACGCCTCGTCGAGCGAGGGCCGGATCGCGTCGGTGGTGCTCATCGACTTCCCTTTCCCATAAGTTACAAATTCTTACTATAGCAGCGGGCCGGCGGCGGCGCCACGGCTCGGCGCCACGGTGACGGCGATCCGCGAGGGGTGGGCGCCGCCGGTGTGCAGCGACTGGCGCGCGCTGCGCAGGTCCTCGCGGCGGTCGGTGCCGGGAGGGGCGCCGGTCCCCGGATTGACGTCGAAGCGCGGGAAGTTGGAGGAGCAGACGTCGACGCGCAGCCGGTGCCCGGCCTCGACGCGGTAGCCGATGTCCCAGCAGTGGACGCGGAACTCGGTGGGCTTGCCGGGGCGCAGCGGCGGCGTGCCGGGCCCGTTGCGCAGGCTGGCGCGGAGGTGGCCGGTGGCGATGCTGAGGGCGCGGCCGTCGGGATGGACGTCGAGCAGGGTCACGCTGACGTCGCAGTCGGCGGCGTCGCTGGCCGCGAAGAGGGTGGCGACGACGGGGCCGGCCAGCTCCAGCGGCTCGTCGAGCGGCGCCCCGGTGAAGGAGCAGACGTCGGGGCGGGCGCCGGCGGTGCGGTCGGCCTGGTCGACCGGGCCGCCGGGCAGTCCGAGGGTCGGGCCGCCGCGGGTGGGCACGGGGTTGCGGGGGTCGTGCACCCAGCGCGCCACGCCGGCGGCATCGGGCGGCGTGGTGGCCAGCGTGCCCTCGTGCCGCTGGGCGCCGGCGGCGAGGTGCAGCGTCAGCGTGCGGGCGCCGGGGGGCGGCCAGCAGGGCGCCTCGTCCCAGCGGTCGGCGCCGACGACGTACCAGGTGACCGGCGCCAGCTCGCGCGCCACGCCGCGGCCGTCGCCGAGCAGCCAGTCCTGCAGCCATGCCGCGGCGAGCGTGTCGTCGAAGCGCGTCGCCGCGGGGCCGTAGGCGATGTCGCCGGCAGGCTCGGGGGCGTGGCTGAACGGCGTCATCACCAGGCGATGGGCGCGGGCGACGCCGGGTGGCGAGGTCCGCTGCATGGCGCGGAACATCTCGACCTGGTCCTTGCTCCAGAGGTCGTACCAGGCGCCGAGGACCAGCGCCGGGACGGCGATGCTGTCGCCCTCTGCGGGGCCGGGATCGGTGAGCCAGGTGTGCGGGTACGGCCGGGCCACCATCGCCTGCCACATGCGCGCGTATTGGGGCGCGGCGGCGTACTCCTCGCGGTCGAGCAGGGGCAGGCGGGTGAGGCCTGGATGGGCATGCGCCCGGTTCATGTCGAGCCAGGGGCGGCCGTTGCTCCCGGTGACCACCACCTGCTCGAACTCGACGGCGAGGCGGTAGAGCGATTCGCGTGCGGCGTCGGGGGTGTCCGGCGCCTCGGCGGCCTGGCGGGGCAGCCAGTGGGCCGCGGTGGCCAGGCAGAGTGCGCCGCCCTCGTGCATGGTGAGCGGGCGCCACCAGGCGGGGCAGCGCGCCGGCGCGATGGCGACCAGCTCGCGCGGGTGGGTGCGCGCCGCCTGCAACTGGGTGTAGCCGGCGTAGGAGATGCCGTGCATGCCGACGCGGCCGTCGCACCACGGCTGGCGCGCGGTCCAGGCGATGGCTGCTTGGCCGTCGTCGCCGTCGGAGCTGCCGAGGTCGAAGTCGCCGCCGCTGCGGCCGCGGCCGCGCACGTCCTGCAGCACCACCGCGATGCGGGCCCGGTCGAGGCCGGTGTTGGGCTCGACCATCTCGAACTCGACGCCGTACGGGGCGCGGAAGAGGGAGGCGGGCGCGGGCGCGCCGCCCTCGGCGGGGCGGACCACGGTGTGCAGGTATGTGCCGTCACTGGCAACAACGTGCGCGGTGGCGGCCGCGGTGCCGGCGGTGGCGGTCACGAGCAGCCCGGGTCGGTGCAGATCTTCAGCAGGTCGACGCGCGCGTGGGTGGCGGCTCTGTTGCACCACGCGGGGTTGCCGGCGCTCGGCGAGATGCACGGCTCGGCGGTGGGGGTGGCGCTGCCGATGGCGCCGAGCGGCGCCATCCACACGTCGCAGTGCAGCGAGCGGTGCTTCTCGGCGGCGACGCAGTACCACTCCTCGTAGCCGGTGCCCTGGCGCACCAGGAAGGTGCCGGTGGTGGTGGGGTCGGGCAGCCAGGTGTCGCGACTGTCGAGCTTCACGTCGCTGCCGCCGACGCGCACGTCGACGGGATTGCCGGCCGGGTCGACGCCGGAGTAGCGGCCCTCGTCGAGGGGGAGCACGGCCTGCTGCGCCGTGCCGCATGCGGAGAGCATGGCGAGCACGGCGCAGCAGGCGGCGATTCCCAGTGCAGCTGCGCGCACGGCGTGTGCGCGGCGCCAGGCCGTCATTGGACAATGACCTCGTGCCCCTGGAGGGGCTTTGCGGACGCCAGGCTGGCCTGGTACCCGTTGCAGGTGTACGGCTGTCCAGCCACCGTGCCGCTGCACGACACCGACTCGCCGACGATCATTCCGCCGAGGCCGGTGGCGACGTCGTAGGTGCCGGTGATGGTGAGATTGGTCGTCGCGGGCATGAGCGTGCTGCCCTGGTAGGCGAGGGTCCCCACGAGGCGAAGCGTGGCCTGCACCCGCCAGGCGTCGAGCGGCGTGCCGCAGACGTTGTCGCGCACGATGCCGGTGTTGGTGGCGCTGATGGTGGCGGCGGTGCCGTCGAGGGGATCGGCGGCGGTGGCGTTCCAGCTTCCCGTCAGCGTCGGCAGCGCGGGATTGTTGGGATCGGGCTGGTAGGTGATGTTCTTCTCGGCCGGCATGGCCAGCAGCTCCAGCGGCTGCGACGGCTGGTAGAGGAAGATCGCCCCCGGCGCGATGACGACCAGCTGATGCAGGCCCAGCTGCGCTGACGTCGACACCAGCGGCGTCGAGGGCCCGCTCGACCCGTCGTTGGCGTTGAACACCGCCGAGCTCGTGGCGGGAAGGCCCAGGATGCCGCCGAACTGGCCGAACGAGTAGGCGCCCGCGCCCCCGCTGGCCGCATAGATCCCGCGCAGCTCCTGCGGCGGCACGGTGCCTGGAGTGGTGCTCCAGCCCGCCTGCCCACCCTGGTTGTACAGCCACAGGCCCTTGGTCGCCGTGGTCGCGATGGTGGGATCCGCCGGCGCCAGCGACGCCTTCAGCGGGTCGACAGTGGGACAGATGGGAGGCAGCGAATCAGCCAGCGGCGGCGGCGTCCAATGCAGGTACTGCACCGGCGACGAGTCGCCCCCGACCGTCAGCAGCGGCGGCAGTGCGGGGATCGACAGCATGGGCGGTGCTTCCGCCGGCTGCGTGTGCTTCTGCGCGGTGTCGCGCCCGACGAGGATGTCGAGCGGCACGTTCTTGACGCCGACGGCGACGGGCACGGACGGGCCGCATCCCGACAGCAGCAGCGGAACGAGCACGAGTGCGGGCACGGCGGCGCGTGCAGTGAGACGCATCAACGTCCCTCCTGGTACCTGATCAGCGCGGTCACGAAGTCGTCGAGATGGGGGAGCTGGTTGCTCACGGTGAGCACCTCGAAGGTTCCCGGGTGGGCGTCGGGGAACCAGACGACGAGATGCACGTCGGGGCGAGGCTGGTCGGCCACCCACTGGTCGCCGAGGCGGCGGTAGCGGTAGGCGCCGCTGCCGATCTGCCGGCGGATGGAGTGCTGGGTGTCGATGTCGGTGGTGTCGAGGTCGCCGCGCAGCACGCCGATCTCCAGTGCGGCGTACACGGTTCCCTGCGAGCGCATGGTGTAGAGCCGCCCGTCGACCACCTGCGAGCGGGGCACGGTGAAGCCGGCGCGGGCGGTCGACTCCTCGTGCGTGGTGTATCCGTCGATCGCGGCAGGAACGATGCGCGACGGCAGATGCGGCGCCGGCGCGGCGCTGGCCGCCTGGCCGCAGCCGGCGCACAGCGATGCCAGCGCGGCGAAGGCGAGCAGGCGCCGGCGGCGTGGTCGCCGCGCCGCCGCCGGCCAGGCGTTGTACAGGCTGGGGTCGTACGGCTCGCGCAGCGATGCGCGCGAGGCCAGGGCGAGCACGCGCGCCAGCCAGGGCTGGCCGCGGCGCAGGCGCTGCCGCAGCGACGCCGCCATGTCGCGGGCCGCGGCGACGTCGTCGGGTTGCAGGTCGCGGGCCAGGTCGCCCCACAGCGCGCGCGTCACCAGCCACGCGAGCTCCTCGTGCTCGGCGTCCTCGCTCACCCTGTCGAGGAACTGCAGCGGCGTGGCGTAGGGATCGCCGGCGCGCAGGTCGGCGGCGAGGTCGCGGAACTCGGCGTACTCGGTGGCGATCACCGCGGCGGGACCGAGCCGCGCGGCGCGGCGGCGGCGGGTGCGCGAGCGCCACAGCTTGAGCGGCCAGGGTGCGAAGACCACCGCCAGCACCGCGACGGCCGCGAACGGCGCCAGCACCGCCAGCCACCAGCGCACCACCTGGTACAGCTGCAGCGCGCTGCTCTCGTCGGTGGGCACGTAGAGGATCACCGAGATCTCGCGCGACACCTGGGTCTGCGCGCTGTGGTTCTTGGGGTTGGCGTCGAGCGGCGACACCGCGTGGGCCGGCTTGCCGATGATCGGCACCCAGCCGTAGCCGTCGAACCACACCTCGGCCCAGTTTGCGCCGTGCTTCGGCCGGAACTCGACGCTGCCGTCGGGCCTGGCGTCGCCGCCGTAGTAGCCGTAGCCGAGCCGCGCCGGCAGTCCCGCCCAACGGGCCAGCAGCACCTGGGCAGCGGCGATTTCGTACGGTGTCGCCTTGCCGCCGGCGAGCATGGCCACCACCGACGCCGGCGGCACCGGGCCGGGGACGCCTGCGCCGGCGGCGAGGACGTGGTCGTAGAGCTCCTGGCGCACGTACTGCAGCCGATCCCAGGGATTGGTCGGTGCGCGGGCCAGCAGCGCGCGGATCTCCGGCGGCGCAGTGGGCACCCAGCGCTGGTCGGCCAGGCTGGCCGGCGGCGGACCCGCGGAACCCAGTTGCTGCGCGCTGGGTGGATGCTCGCCGGTCACGGTGTAGGTGATCACGCCCTGCCGCGCCGCGGGCAGCACCAGCGTCTGCGACAGCGGGTCCCACTGCGCGTGCGTCGTCTCCATGTTGACGTCGCTGGTGCCCGCGGGGGTGAGCAGCACGCGCTGCTCGGGATCGACGACGGTGATGCTGTAGGTCTGGCTGCGACCGTTGTAGTGCGCCACCGGCGTGTCGCCGACGATGGTGCGCAGGCGCTGTGGGTCGTAGGCGGGGAGCAGGAAGTCGCTGCCGTCGTAGACGTCGAGGCTGCCCAGCCGCCAGGGGCCGGAGAGGTCGCCGGTGCCGCGCACCACGGCGATGGCGTGATCCTTGACCTCGTCGAGCGGCACCACCTGCGGTTTCTGCGGCGGCAGCGCATGGGTGGCGACGGCGGCGGGAAAGAGGAAGCTGGTGTGGTTGAGCACCACCAGCGCGACCAGCGCCGCGGCGAGAGCGGCGCCACCGCGCAGGGAACGGCGCAGCTCGAAGGTGCGGCCGCCGCCGCTGCCGCCGCCGAGCTCCGCGGCGTAGAGCACCATCAGCCCGGCGACGGCGAGCACCAGGCTGATGCCGGCGCTGGTCACCGCGCTGTCGGACGGCTGCAGCAGTGCGCCGGCCAGCACCACGGGCAGCGGCATGGCCAGCGCGAGTCGCGGACGCGAGGTGGTGACGACCAGTGTGGTGGTCGCCGCGGCGACGAGCACGCACAGCGCGACGAGGAGGAAGCGCCAGCCGGCGTCGAAGGGAACCGGTGGTTGCAGCAGGCCGCCGCCGCTGATGGCGTCGCGCACGGCTTCGAGCGGGGACAGCCGGCTGTCGGCGGCAACGCTGGCCAGCGAGGCGACCACGAAGGTGGCGGGGACGAGGAGGAAGCCGAGCAGCTGCATGCGGCCGGTGCGCGCGGCGAACAGCGTCCAGCCGACGCCGGCGGCGGCGCAGAGCAGCGCGAGTGGCCGCGCCAGTGCACTGTCGAAGACGCCGCCGAGCATCCATGCCGCCGCGGCGGAACTGAGCAGGGCGGCGACGGTGGCGCGCGTGAGGCTGACGCCGGCGCCGGCGTCGGAGGACGGGGCATCGTCGTCCGGTGGCTCCTGGACCACAGGTTCGGCCGGCGCGTCGAGAGATTCTCGAAGCGACGTGGCCTGCTCGCGCTCGACGTCGGTGATCATCGCCGCCTCGCCCCGAGGTCGTTGCCGAACACCACCTCGAGCGGCATGCGCGGCCGCAGCTGCACCACCTGGCACCCCAGTGCCGCCGCGCTGGCCAGGGTGCGCGGGTCTGTCTCCTCCCACACCAGCACCACCAGCACCACGTAGGCGCCCTGGTCGACGAGCAGCTTGAGTCGCGTGGCGGTGCGCTCGTCCATGTGCGGCGTGATCACCAGGTGGTGCACGTCGCGGCGCACGCCACGCACCACGCGGTCGACGGCTTCGCCGAGCGGCGTCTGCTCGCGCTGCACGCGCGCCATTGCGTCGAGCAGCTCCGTCTGGGCGCGGACGCCGCGCAGGTTGTGGCCCAAGGTGCCGCCGTTGGTCTCGACGGTGACGCCGAAGCCGTCCTTGAGGTAGCGCAACCCCAGCGAAGCCGCGGTGCGCACCGCGGCTTCGAAGGTGTCGCTGGGATCGCCGGCGCTGTGGTGGCGGCGGTCGGTGTCGAGCAGGATGGCGACGCGGTCGGTGATGCCCTGCTCGAACTCGCGCACCATCACCCGCCCGGTGCGGGCCACGGCGCGCCAGACGACGCGGCGCAGGTCGTCGCCCGGTGTGTAGCGGCGCATGCCGTAGAACTCGAAGCCGCTGGGCCACGGCTTGGAGACGGGCGGGCGCACCGGCGGGTCCTCCCACTGGCGGGTGAGCGGCCGGTCGTGCACGCCCTCGGTCTGCGGATGCACCACGATCTCCGCGGGCTCGCAGATCACCGTCTCGCGCCGGGTGAAGCCGAAGGGATCGGTCCAGATGGCGGTGAGCGGGCCCACCTGGTACACGCCGCGCAGTTGCGGCGCGATGGCGTAGCGCACGGTGACGTCGTCGCCGGGACGCACGCTGTCGAGCTGGATGCGCCGGGTGCGGCCGACGTGGGGATGCAGCCGTTCCTCCAGGACCGCACCGGTCACCCGCCGGCGCGACGAGAAGGTCAGCTCGACGTCGACCAGCTGCCCCTGGCGCACCCGCTGCGGCAGCCTGCTGCGCTGTGCGTCGAGCGACTGCCGCTGCCGTCCCAGCCACCAGGCCAGTCCCAGCACCAGCAGCCCGCCGTAGACCAGCAGGTAGAGGGTGCGGCTGCCCAGCACGCGCGCCGTGATCCAGCCGATGATGGCCAGAACAACCACGCTGGCGCCGCCACCGGTGAGGCCGGTGCGCGCCAGCAGCTGGGCCAGCGCGGGCACCTGCCACTGCGGCATGCGCAGGGCGGGAAGGCGCGGCAGCGAGGGGCGGCGCGGGCGGCGCTGGGTGGCCTGCACGGTTGTGGTCGCTTCTGGCCTCAGCCGGCGGCGGCGACGGCCGCGGCGGCGGCGCCGACGGAGCGCGGTGCGGTGCTGCTCGACGCCAGCGGCGGCTTGACCCGGCTGAGCACGCGGTCGAGCACGCTGTCGACGGTCTCGCCGCGCAGCTGGGCCTCGGCGGTGAGCACGACGCGATGGCTCATCACGGGATGGAGCAGCGCCTTGACGTCGTCGGGATACACGTCCTCCCGTCCCTGCGTCGCGGCGAGCGCGCGCGCCGCCCACAGCAGGGCCAGCGATGCGCGCGGGCTGGCGCCGATGGACAGCGCGGGATCGACGCGCGTCGCCTGCACCACGTCGATGATGTAGCGCATCACCGCCGGTGCGACGCTGACGCCGGAGGCCCACTCGACCATGGCGCGCACGGTGTCGAGGTCGACCACCGGCTGCAGGGCGCTGATCGCCGGCTGGCGCCCGTTGGCGAGGAGCACCTCGGTCTCCGCGTCGGCGTCGGGATAGCCGATGGAGAGCTTGAAGAGGAAGCGGTCGAGCTGCGCCTCGGGGAGCGGGAAGGTGCCGGCCAGCTCGATGGGGTTCTGTGTGGCCAGCACCAGGAACGGGTCGGGCAGCGGATGCGAGGTGCCCTCGACGGTGACCGTGCCCTCGGCCATGGCTTCGAGAAGTGCCGACTGCGTCTTGGGGGTGGCGCGGTTGACCTCGTCGGCGAGCAGGATGTTGGCGAAGATGGGGCCGGCGTGGAAGTCGAAGGTCATGCGCGACTGGTCGAGCACGGTGCTGCCGGTGATGTCGCCGGGCAGCATGTCGGGGGTGCACTGGATGCGGCCCACCTGGGCGTCGATGGTGCGCGCGATCGCCCGCGCCATCATCGACTTGCCCACCCCCGGCACGTCCTCGAAGAGCACGTGCCCCTCCGCGACCAGCGCGATCAGCGCCATGCGGATGACCTCGCGCTTGCCCTTGATCACCCGCTCGACGTTGGTGGTGATGGCGTCGAAGCTGCGGCTGAACCGCTGCGCGTCCATGGGCGGCAGCGGGCGGTGCAGGGTGGGGTTGCTCACGTGTCGTATCTCCTCCAGCCGGATCACGCGCCCGAGCGGGCGATGACCTCCTCTGACGTTCCCAGGTAGGACGCGACCACGCGCGCGTCGGACAGCACGTCGGCGGGCCGGCCCTCGACCACCACCGAGCCCAGCTCCATGGCGACGAGGCGGTCCGAGACGGCCGAGATCAGTGACATGTCGTGCTCGATGACCAGCAGCGCGCAGCCGGTCTCGCTGCGCAGCCGCTGCAGCACCGGGGCCAGCTGCTGCACCTCCGCCTGGGCGACGCCGCTGGACGGCTCGTCGAGGAGCAGCACCTCGGGTTCGGCGGCCATCATGCAGGCGACGTCGACGATGCGCCGCGTCCCCGTGGACAATTCGCCGACCGGCCAGTCGGCCCAGCGTTGCAGGCCGAGCATCTCGATCAGCGAGTCGGCGCGGCGGCGCAGGCGCGACTCCGACTGGCGCACCGGCGGCAGCCACAGCGCGCTGAGCGCCGCGCTGCGCACCGCGCCGTGGCGCTCCATGGCCAGCATGATGGTCTCGCGCACGCCCAGCGCAGCGAACAGCCGCGCGTCCTGGAAGGAGCGCGAGAGCCCCAGCCGGGCGCGGGCGTCGGCGTCGAGCGCGGTGGCGTCGTGGCCGGCGATGCGCACCATTCCTGACACGGTTGGCACGAACCCGCTGATCGCGTCGAAGAGGGTGGTCTTGCCGGCGCCGTTGGGGCCGATGACGCCGACGATCT